>CANFIH010000035.1 GCA_947446855.1 Burkholderiales bacterium | reverse complement strand
AACCGCCCAACGCTGGATCGCCAGCGCGATCACCGGCACCGTCACGCTGGAACTGCGCCGCGGCAACGACTACTCGCTCTTGAACACCGAGTCACCCAACCTGACCTACGCGCCGGAGCGCCTGAGCATGGAAAAGGTGGAAGACGCGCCGTTCAGCCCGCTGGACCGCATTGGCCAGCTGACCATGCGCAACCTGGACATCACCGACACCCGCGCAAAACTGGGCATTTATGCCAAGAGCGGCCTCTTGTCACTGGGCCAGGACGGCGAATTCCTCAAGCTGGGCGACGACCGCAGTTAACGGAAATGGGAGCGCAGGCGCACACCCAGCAGGTCATGCCAGGGTGAGCCCTGCGACAGGTAGTCGCGCGCTATGCCTTGCAGCGCGGCAGGCTCAATCCCCAGCGTTGCCAGGCCCGGCATACCCGGTGTGGCCACATTGGGCACGCGCATGGAGTCCAGGTTGTCGCGGCTCATCAGAGGGGCGCCAGGCATCATTTCCATCATGCGGGCCTGTAGCGCACCGGCCCAGGCCGGAATGCCAAAGACCGGTCGGCCTTGCCCCTCGTTCACGCCAGCCAGCCGGGCCGAAATTTCCACCAGTTGTTTCAAGGTAAAGACCTCGGGGCCACAGGCCTCCAGGGTCTGCACGCCCGCGCCACTGCGCTCCAGGCTCTTGACGACCGCTGCGGCCACGTCTTCCACCCACACCGGCTGAAAGCGCGCCTCGGCCCCGGCCAGCGGCATAAAGGGGAACACCTTTTGCAGGCTGGCAAAGACATTCAGGAACTTGTCGCCCGCACCGAAGATCACACTGGGTCGCAGAATGGTGAGCGCCAGTTGGCTGCAACTGGCCAACAGAATCGCCTCGCCCATGCTTTTGCTGCGCAGATACATGGAAGGCAGTGCCCCGGGTTTTTGCGCATTCACGCCCAGCGCGCTGACATGCACCAGCTTGCCCACACCGGCAGCGGCGCAAGCCCCGGCAATTTTCTGCGGCAACTCCCCATGCGCTTTGTCAAAAGCGGCCTGCGTGCCGTGCAGAATGGCCACCAGATTGACGAGGGCGTCATGCCCTGCAGCGGCACGCGCCAGCGCAGCGGCGTCATGCACATCCAACTCTGCCACCGTCAGGCCAGGCAAATGCTGCACCTCACGCGCGTTGCTGCGCCGGCGTGTCGCCACGGTCACCGTCCAGCCCGCACGCACCAGTTTTTCACAGACATGGCGTCCGACAAAACCGGTGCCGCCCAAAATCAAAGCATTGTTCATGGGTCCACTGTAGTCTTTTGCCGGCGCCCTTCAAGCCCCGAGGGATATGGTCCGGCGCGCTGGCGCCATCACCCGGGGAAGTGCCGCCCCAAGCCAGCCTCGTCATGGGGGCCCAGCGCTACGCGAACCGGGCGAAGGTACAAGGCGTCTACAAAACCACCGGCTCGGGCTCCAGCATCAGGCCAAAGCGCTCGTAGACACTGGTCTGAATCGCCCGGGCCAGCGTCATCACCTCGCCGCCGGTGGCGCCCTGCCCGTCGCTGCCGGCACCGCGGTTCACCAGGACCAGGGCCTGCTTTTCGTAGACACCGGCCTGACCTACGGATTTGCCGCGCCAGCCGCAAGAGTCGATCAACCAGCCGGCCGCCAGCTTGACCGAGCCATCGGCCAGCAGGTAGTGCACCACCTTGGGGTCGCGCGCGATGATGTCGGCGCATTGTTCGGCGCTGACGGTGGGGTTCTTGAAGAAGCTGCCGGCGTTGCCGATCACCGCCGGGTCCGGCAGCTTGGCGCGGCGTATCTCGCAAATCCAGTCAAACAGCTGCTGTGGACTGGGTTTGCTGCAGCCATATGCGGCCATTTTCTTTTCGATGTCGGCATAGCCCAGCACCGGCTTCCAGAGCTTGGGCAGGGCAAAGCGCACGCGCAAAATCATCGCCCGGTCTTTCAGGCCCAGGGCCTGGTGGCCCTCGGCGCTGCTGGCGTGTTTGAACACCGAATCGCGGTAGCCAAAAGCGCATTGGGCCGCGTTCAGGGTAAAGATTTCGCCGGTCTGCAAATCCATGGCGTCCAGCGAATCAAAGCGGTCCTGCAACTCCACGCCATAGGCACCCACGTTCTGCACCGGTGAGGCGCCCACGGTGCCGGGGATCATGGCCATGTTTTCCAGCCCGGGATAGCCCTGCGCCAGCGTCCAGGCCACGAAGTCGTGCCAGTTTTCACCGGCGCCGGCTTCCACGATCAAGTGGCGAGCGTTGTCCTGCAGCAGGCGTTTGCCCGGGATTTCCACCTTGAGCACCAGCGGCTTCACATCTCCGGTGAGCACGAGGTTGCTGCCCCCGCCCAGCACAAATTTCGGCAGGCCCGCCAGCGCAGGATCGGCCAGCACGGCGTGCAGGTCGGCCTCGCTGGCAATGCGCACCAAAGCGTGGGCCTTGGCCACGATGTGGAAGGTGTTGAAGGGCTGTAGGGGGACGTTTTTCTCGACTAACATGACGGGATTGTCTCACCGCATTTTTTGAGTACCTCCATGCCCTCTTTTGATACCGTTTGCGAACCCGATCTGACCGAAGTAAAAAACGGAGTGGACAACACTGCCAAGGAAATCGGCACCCGTTTTGACTTCAAGGGCACCTCCGCCAGCATTGAGCTCAAGGACAAGGAAATCACCCTGATTGGCGATGCCGATTTCCAGATCCAGCAGATTGAAGACGTGCTGCACAACAAGCTGACCAAGCGCAATGTGGACGTGCGCTTTCTGGACAAGGGCGATGTCACCAAGATCGGCGGCGACAAGGTCAAGCTGGTGATCAAGGTGCGCAACGGCATCGAGACCGACGTCTCCAAAAAAATCCAGCGCCTGATCAAGGACAGCAAGATCAAGGTGCAGGCCGCCATCCAGGGCGACGCGGTGCGTGTCACCGGCGCCAAACGCGACGACCTGCAGGCGGCCATGGCCCTGATCAAAAAAGACGTGCCGGACGTGCCGCTGAGCTTTAACAACTTCCGCGACTAGAAGCGCCAACGCGCCATGCTCGTCAAGGACGAAAACGAATACGAGGACCTGTTGTCCGAATGGTCGGACCTGGAGTCCGGCTTGGGCATCATTCTGAGCAGCCCGGCCGCGACCCAGGAATTTGTCCATCGCTGCCTGCAATACGACCGCTGGATGCAAAGCCTGTTGCAGCGCGACCCGGATGCCGGCCTGTATCTGTTGTTCCAGCTGGCCAGCAATTCACCAGTCGGCTACAGCGCCTCGCACGCCCTGGTTTGCGCCGTGTTGTGCCACCTGATTGCCAAGGAACTGGCCTTGCCGGCCAGGGAACGCGACAGCCTGGTCCACGCTGCGCTGACGATGAACGTGGCGATGACGGCCATGCAGGATGTGCTGGCCAACCAGACCGAAAAACCCTCACCGCTGCAGCAGGAGATGATCCGCATCCACCCCCTGAAGGGCGCCATGCTGCTGGGCAAGCTGGGGGTACAGGACGATGACTGGCTGGAAATCGTGGGCAATCACCACGACAACAGCATAGACGCCGGCGAGTTCGACAGCGTCGCGCCATGCGTGCGCCTGAGCCGTATTCTGAAAATGGTCGACCGCTATGCGGCCATGATCAGCCCGCGCTTGTCACGTTCCGGCCGCACCGCCACCGAATCGGCGCGCGCCGTCATTGCCAACAGTTCCGCCCAATCGGATGAAATCGGACACGCCCTGATGCGCGTCGTGGGCCTGTGCCCACCAGGAACCTATGTGCGCATGGACAGCAACGAACTCGGGGTGGTGCTGCGGCGCAGCGCCAGTGCCAATTTGCCCTATGTCGCCATCGTGGGCTCGGCCGAGGGGCACGTGCTGCACGAACCGCGCCTGCACGCCACCGCCCAGGGCGCGCCCGGCATCCGCGCCGCTTTGCCGGCCTCCAGCGTGCGCGCGCAACTCAACCACTACCAGATTTTGCTGCTGGGCAACCAGGCCATCGCAGCCATTTAAGCCGCGCCGCTCAATGGGCCTTTTTTTGGCCCAGGCGCGATTCCGTACCCTTGAGCAGGCGGTTGATGTTCTCGTAATGGCGCCAGAACAGCAGGCCGGTCATGATGGCCATGAACAGCGCCACCCGGCCGTCGGCATACCAGGCCAGGCCATCACCAAACAGGTAGTACACCGGCGCAAACACCGCCGCCACCAGCGAAGCCAGTGACGAATAGCGCGAAAAATAGGCCACCACCAGCCAGGATGCGCCCACCGCCAGTCCCAGCAGGGGATTGACACCCACGATCACCCCCAGCGCGGTAGCTACGCCCTTGCCGCCGACAAAGCGGAAGAACACCGGATACAGATGCCCCAGAAACGCGGCCAGCCCCACCAGCGCCAGCGTGCCCTCTTCCAGCCCATAAGGCTTGCCATACCACTTGACCAACACCACCGGCAGCCAGCCCTTGAGCGCGTCCAGCAACAGGGTCACCACCGCAGCGGCCTTGCTGCCCGAACGCAGCACATTGGTGGCGCCCGGATTCTTGCTGCCATAGGTGCGCGGGTCATTCAAGCCCATGACGCGGCTGACGATGACGGCAAACGACAACGAGCCCATGGCATAGGCCGCCAGGGTTGCCAATAGGGTGTAGACCATTGCAAACGAATTCAAACCAAGTTCTCCTGTGAAATGCGGCTTCTTAATCGGCCAGCGCGCACTGTACCTTCTTTGCTTGCAGCAGCGCCAGGCAGACCTGCGGATCCAGCCCCACCAAATAACCACGCCGCCCGCCGTTGATGAGAATGCGCGGCAGACCAAGGATGGTCTCTTCGATATACACCGGCATGGCTTTGCGCGTGCCAAAGGGCGAGGTGCCGCCCACCAGATAGCCGCTGTGCCGGTTGGCCACCTCGGGCGCGCAGGGCTCAACCGACTTGGCGCCGATCTGGCGTGCCAGATTTTTGGTCGACACCTTGCGGTTGCCATGCATCAGCACCACCAGCGGCTTGGCGTCCTGGTCCTGCATGATCAGGGTCTTGACCACCATGAAGGGGTCAAAGCCCAGCACCTGCGCACTGTGCAGGGCGCCGCCATGCTCCAGGTAGTCGTACGCGTGCTCGGTAAACACCACCTTGTGGCTCTTGAGCAGCTGGGTGGCCGGGGTTTCTGAAACGTGTTTTGCCATGTCAGCATTTTCACCCCGGAGCCGCCCTAGAATCCCGCCCCACATGCATAAAACCATTTTTGATACGCCGGGAGTGAATACGCTGCTGCGCGCCTTTTCCATCGCCTTTCTCAAACACACGGGCTGGAAGATTGAAGGCAGCCTGCCCCCCGGCGGACAAAAATGCGTGCTGATTGCCGCACCCCACACCAGCAACTGGGACCTGCCCTACACCCTGATGGTGGCCTTTGCACTGCGCCTGAACATCTACTGGATGGGCAAGGCGCAGATCTTTCGCCCGCCATTTCGCGGCCTCATGATGTGGCTGGGCGGCATCCCCGTCACCCGCGAAAGCTCCAACAACCTGGTGGCCGCCTCGGCCGAGGCCATCAAGGCCGCCAATGGCCCGCTGCAACTGGTCGTGCCGCCCGAAGGCACGCGCAGCAAGGTGCGCTACTGGAAAAGCGGCTTTTATTACATCGCCCTGGGTGCCGGTGTGCCCATCGTGCTGGGCTATATGGATTTCGAACGCAAGATCAGCGGCCTGGGCCCGGTATTCCAGCCCACTGGCGACCTGCAGGCCGACATGGCCAAGATCCAGGCCTTTTACGCCCCCTACAAGGGCAAGAACCCGGGGCAGTCCGGCACCAGCTGAAGGTTTTTGCTGCATCCGGGAAAATTCCCAAAGACAGTGCATGGAACCCGTTTATCCTCCACCACACGCACCACAGCAGTGTGTTCCAAGATAAATTTGCCGGAGACCCTATGCAACACCGCCTCAGTCTGATCCAGAAATTCATGATCCTGGGGCTCATCGCCCTGGTGATTGCCGGCATTCCCGCCGCCCTGTATTTCGGCAGCACCTTCCAGCAAATGCAAAAAGCCACGCTGGAGCAACGCGGCAGCGCCCCGCTGATTGCCTTGAACAAGGTCATCCAGCTCACCCAAACCCACCGCGGCATGTCAGCCGGCATGCTCAATGGCAACGACACCCTCGCAGAACGTCGCCCGGCCCTGAAAGCCAAACTGGTGCAGGCGCTGGACGCGGCCGAAGTGCAATTCAAGGCCGCCGACGTATCCGCCGCCCGCCTGGGACACTGGCAGACCCTGCGCCAGACCTGGGGCACGCTGGAGCAGGCGGTGGCCGCCCGGCAAATCAAAGCCGGCGAAAGCACCAAGCTGCACACCCAGCTGATTGCCGGCGAATTGCTGCTCAGCGAAGAGTTGCTGGACGACTACGGCCTCAACCTGGATGCCGGCAGCAGCACCGCGTACCTGATCCGCTCCTCGCTGGTGGATATGCCCTGGCTGGCCGAAAACCTGGGCGTCATGCGCGCCCTGGGCAGTGGCTTTCTGACCCAGGCCACCCTGCCGCCCGAAGGCCGCGCCTCCTTGCAGGCCCTGCAAAAGCGGGTGCTGGAGTTGCAGGGCCAGATGTTCCGCAACCTGAAGAAGGCCACCGATTCGGACGATGGCCTCAATGCCGCATTGGCAACCCAGGCCCAGACCCACCAGACCGCCGTAGACAAAACCCTGGCACTGGCCAACCAGGCCCTGATAGGTGCTACCGAAATCAACTACCCCTCGGCCCAGTACTTTGACGAATTCACCCGCACCATCGACGGGCTGTTCGCGTTCAATGGCGACGCCATGAAAGCCATGGACGCCGCGCTGCAAAGCCGGGCCGACGCATCGCAGCGCGCCATTGCCATCGTGCTGGCCTGCATGCTGCTGGGCCTGGGCGCAGGTGCGGCGCTGGCAGTGTTCTTTGTGCGCAGCATCACCGGCCCCGTGGGCGACGCCGTCAAGGTGGCGCGCGCCGTGGCCGACGGCAACCTGGGCATCACGGTGCCGGTGCTGGGAACCAACGAATTGGGCCAGCTCATGACCGCGCTGTCGGACATGCGCACGCATCTGGAGCAGGTGGTGTCCTCGGTCATGATCGGCTCCGAAAGCGTGGCCACCGCCAGCGCGGAAATTGCCCAGGGCAATAACGACCTGTCCAACCGCACCGAACAACAGGCCAGCGCGCTGGAACAAACCGCCGCTTCCATGGAAGAGCTGGGCTCCACCGTCAGCCAGAACGCCGACAACGCGCGCCAGGCCAACCAGTTGGCACAAAACGCCAGCGTGGTCGCCATACGCGGTGGCGAAGTGGTGGGCCAGGTGGTGCACACCATGCGCGACATCAACGCCTCCTCGCGCAAGATTGCCGACATCATCGGCGTGATCGACGGCATTGCCTTCCAGACCAACATCCTGGCGCTCAATGCCGCGGTGGAAGCCGCACGTGCCGGCGAACAGGGCCGTGGTTTCGCCGTGGTCGCCAGCGAGGTGCGCTCACTCGCCGGGCGCTCGGCCGAAGCGGCCAAGGAAATCAAAGCGCTGATCAGCGCCAGCGTAGGCCGCGTGGAGCAAGGCACCGCCCTGGTGGACCAGGCCGGCAGCACCATGACCGAAGTGGTCAACGCCATCAAGCGCGTCACCGACATCATGGGCGAGATCAGTTCGGCCAGCAGCGAGCAGGCCCTTGGGGTATCCGAAGTAGGCGAGGCCGTGGGCCAGATGGACCAGGTCACCCAACAAAATGCCGCGCTGGTGGAACAGATGGCCGCAGCCGCCAGCAGCCTGAAGTCGCAGGCACAGGACCTGCTGGCCACGGTGGCGGTGTTTCAGCTGTCAGGCGCCACGCCTGGCAAGCACCCCGCGCAGCGTATGCCACGCCTGACCTGACGGCTTCGCGGAGTGCTGAGGCTCAATTCGCCGGGTCGCGAATCTCCCAGCGCACCGCGTCAATTTTTTCAAGCAGTTCTTGCGGCAAGGTGGTGCCCCAGGCGTCCAGGTCCTGGTCCAGCTGGGCCAGCGAGGTCACGCCGATGATGGTGCTGCGCACCTGCCACTTGGTGTAGCAAAACGCCAGCGCCATTTGCGTCGCTGTCATGCCGTACTCCTGCGCCAGGGCGTTGTAGCGGCGGGCCGCTGCCAGCGACTCGGCGCGGCCCCAGCGCTGCTTGCGCACGGATTCGTATTTAGCGATGCGCCCCTGCGGCGGGGCGTCCGGCCCACTGGTGCCGGATGCGTCGTATTTGCCGGTGAGCAGACCAAAGCCCAGCGGCGAATAAGCCAGCAGGGACACGTCCAGCCGGTGCAAGGTCTCGTCCAGGCCGTTTTCCAGACCGCGGCTGATCAGGCAATACACGTTTTGCACGGTGGCAATACGCGGCAAGCCATGCTGCTCGGCCAGACGCACAAACTCGTGCACGCCATACGAGGTTTCGTTGGACAAGCCGATGGCGCGCACCTTGCCGGCCTTGACCAGGGTTTGCAGGGCCTCCAGTTGCGCGTGCATGGAGGTCAGGCCCGGCGTTTCCTTGGCAGGCTCGTAATACACGCCGCCGAACATGGGCACATTGCGCGTAGGCCAGTGGATCTGGTAGAGGTCGATGACATCGGTCTTGAGGCGCTTCAAGCTGCCCTCGCAGGCGGCGATGATGTCGGCCCCCGTCAGGTCCGGGCTGCCGCCGCGAATCCAGGGCATGTTGCGCGAGGGGCCTGCCACCTTGGTGGCCAGCACCAGTTTGTCACGCGCACCGGGATTTTTTTCCAACCAGTTGCCGATGATTTTTTCGGTGGTCTGAAAGGTCTCGGCTTTGGGCGGCACGGCGTACATCTCGGCCGTGTCGATAAAGTTCACGCCGCGCTCCAGCGAGCGGCTCAGGATGGCGTGGCTGTCCGGTTCGCTCACCTGTTCACCAAACGTCATGGTGCCCAGGCAAATGGGGGTAACTAGCAGGTCGCTTTGACCAAGGGGTACATATTTCATGCCCCTAGCGTACCGCAGAAGCGTCGTCGTTGTGCAGGCAGGAATTGGCCACCAGACCGCCCGAGCCCACGGCGGGCAAATCCAGGTAATCATCCAGCGCCAGTCCGGTATTCGCGTTTCTCTTCACTGTGCGGTGATCGCCCGCATGCCCATTGGTCAAGCGCAGGGCCGGATGGTCAAAGGGCGCCTGCTGACAGGCCACGCGCCGGTCGGTCAGACCATTGCGCAGGAACGCCACCAGGTCCTTCTGCTCCTGCGCGGTCAGACCCAGGGGCCGGATGCTGGGGTGCGAATTGGAAGTGCCGCCACCCAGCGCATTCGGTCCGCTATAGCCCGAGCTGTCATTGCCGTCGGGCCCGCGCCGGTCGCCGCCCCGGTTGTAAAACTCCACCACCTGCTCCAGCGTGCCACGGCTGCCGTTATGAAAATAGGGCTTGGTCAGCGAGACATTGCGCAACGTGGGGGTCTTGAACGCGCCATCCACACCGCTGCGGGTCTGGCTCGGATCGGGCGCAGTCCAGCACTCCTTGGCATCGCTCATGATGGCAAACAGACAAGGGCGCACCTGGAAGGCATCAGGCATGGCCTTGCCAACCAGCAGGCCCATGAACTGGCGCGAGAAAGACAGCGGATTACCCCAGGGGTCCACATCACCGACACCGATGTCCTCTTCCGAAGCACGCACGCCGATGTTGTAGAAGCCGTTGTCATACAGACCGATCTGGCCGGTACCGACGAACATCTGCTCGGTCAGGTTGGTATCGCGGTTGGGCTGCAGGCCGGTGGCCGCACCGGTGAATTCAGCACCCTTGTGGCAGGACCAGCACATGCCCTTGTCGCGGAATATACCCAGGCCACGCTGCTCCTGAGCACCCAGCGCCTTGAGGTCGCCGGCGCGGCCCGTCCAACCCAGAAACTTGTCAATCGGCGCCTCGTCAGAGACCAGGGTGGTCTCGTACATCATGATGGCCAGCCCCCAGAACATCGAGAAATTCGACTCCATCTGGCTAAAGCCCGCGTAGCTTCCCTTGCCCGCCCACCAACGGGGGTGGAAGGCCTTTTTGACCATCGCCTCGTAAGTGTCCGTCAGACCCTTGCCCGTCTTGGACACCAGCGGTGCCAGCACCGAGTCCTGCGCATGCACCGCCTGGTTGGCCAGGGCGCGCAGAGGCAGCACCTTGTGCCCCAGCGTCTTGAAGGTCTTGCCGGAGCAGGACATTTCGAAGTCGCTCAAGGCCGGGCCCACCGCCTGGGAAGCCAGGCTGGCATTGGGCAGTGCTATGCGCACCGGAACCACGTTGCCGTCCGACTTCATGTCCAGCACGCTCGCATCGGGATCGCGGTCGCCAAACGGATTGTTGCCGTTGAACACGTTGTTGGCGCGGCCGTCCCAGAAGTTGCGGTAATTGAACACCGCATTGATCACCGTGGGTGAATTGCGCGGTGCCACCTTGCGCGTCAGCAGCCCGCCCACGCTGAACTCATCGAGCGGACGCTCCTTGCACTTCTCGCTGCCCGTGGGAGACACGGTCAGCAGATCGCCGGCAAAGGTCCCCTGGGAAGACACCACGTCATCGCTGTCAAACAGAATGGCCGAGTTGCGATCCAGCGGATCGACCAGCCGGTGAAACGGAAAATCGTTCGCCACCAAGGTGTAGTTGGCCCCGCCGCCGCCCGAAGCCGTCGGCTTGTGCTTGTGTCCCGGCTCGCGTGCGCCCTTGATCTGCAACTTGGTAAGGATGGCAATCTCGGCAGGCTGGAAATTGCGGCTGAAGGTATGGTCGCCTGCCTTCAGGCCAGGGCTCAACTGGTTCTTCACGCGGTTGTCTGCACCAGCAGCAAAGTGGCAACTGGCGCAGGCATTGCCGTCGCTGCCCACGTTGGATTCCCAGAACAAGGCCTTGCCCAACGCAATGGCACTCTTCTTGTCCATGATGAAGGCATTGAGGTCCGGCACCGGCGGGATTTCCACCGTCTTGAGCGCTTGCAGTTTGGGGATCAGATCAACCCGCCCGAGCACCGCCCGCACCGCAGGCACGGCATTCACGCCATTGACCTTGGCATTGGGCTTCACGCCCAGCAAGGGCACCACCATCTCACCCGTGGCCGAATACATGGGCTTGCCCATGGTCATGCCCACCGGTGCGCCGCCCACGCTGTCCTGGGCAATGCTGATGTCAACCTGACCGCTCAGGCCAAAGTCCGCACCCGCCACAGACGCGCCCTGCAATTGCAGGGTCTGCTCGGAGCCCGACACAAAGTTGGCTGGCGCATTGGCCCGCACGGGGGCCAGGGCATCAGGCTCATCCATCAAGGCATCAACACCGGCCCGCCCCGGGCCGCGGGCGCCAACCGGCGGGCTGGCCATCAGCACCACCAGACCGAGCGCAATCATCTTGCGCCAGGAAATTTGCCGGGTCGTGGGCTGTTGCGGGGTCAGGGTGGTTTTCATATCGGGCTCTCGGGGCAGCCGCATTATGGGCAGGTGAATTTGAGGGTCGATACACAGGCAATCTGCCGGATTGCCGCATCGGCAATGCTGGCCGAGCCACCCCGGCTGGAGCGCACCACGATGTTGGTCGGCGGCACCAGAGAAGCAGGGAACGGTGCCACACCCGGATCAATGATGAAGCCCGGCGCGTTCAAGTTCCAGCAGGGGGTCGACGTCGGACATACGGCGGGGTCGGCCGGCGTGTTGGTCACCTGCACCAGCTGCGCCACGATGGGGTTGTCAATGCCGCCCGGGGCGCTTGGCGTCATCCAGCTGTTGGTGATGGTGGCCGTCATGAACATACCGGCAGAGGCGGGTGATACCGACGAAATCGCAGTGATATTGATCTTGCCCATGCCATTTTTATTGTCCCAGGTTGCGTTGATGATAGCCACTGCATCGATGGCGCCCACCACTTTAGGGAATACCAGAGGTGCGGACACCTGTTTGGCCGAGGGGCACAGGGAGCTGGCAAAAATCGGGCTCTGCATGGGCACGCCCCAGGGCGCCGGATCCAACTGCCCTACCACCGGCGAACTGGTGCCAGCGCCGTCCAGTGGGCCTGAGCCGCAATACAAGAAGGGCAGGTCCTGGAAGTTATTGGGCACCAGCGCCTGGCCGGACACCAGATTCTCAGGAAAGATGAACTGGAAATTGGGCAGCGAATACTGGCCGGCAATCAGGCCATTGGCAAAGGTGTTGATGGCAGCCGTGCCATTGCCATCCAGCAAGCAGTTGGTGAACGGACCTGTGGGTTGCTCGGCGCACATGGTGCGGTTGATGGCGCGGTAGTTGCGGGTGGGTGGCAGGAAAATGCCGCCGTTATTGGTGGGGGTGCGAAAGCGTCCCAACTGCGCATTGCTCAGCGGGCTTTGCGTGCTCAGCAGACGTTCGCTTACCGCGCCGGTGATGGGGTCCTGATCCAGCGCATACAGGTCCACCAGATTGGTCGGGTCGGTGGTGTAGCCCACGAACTTCACCCGTTCGGTGGCTTCCTGTGGCATACCTGCCACCGGAAGTGCGGCGGTGCCGGCCAGCACTTCTTCCACAAACACATAGGCCGGTTTGCTGTTGGGCTGGGTGTAAATACCCAGATTGACCGCAACCGTGTGGGCCGACACAAACATGCCGGCTGCATCAGACTTGAGCGTACCCTGGAAAATCACCATATCGCCAATTTCCAGAGGCGCCTGACGCGTCGGATCAGTCAGGCAACCGGGGCCGGGGCAGGTCAGGCCGGCAGGCTGGACGGCACCGGGGGCATCCATCACAAAGGTGCCGCAGTAACCCGAGGTCTGCGGGAGAAAGGCCGGTAATCCGCTGGCAGGGCCAAAGCTCTTGCAAGCCGGGGCCACGGGCCGGTTGGATTGCGGGCACAGTGGATCGACGCCGGCTGAAAACGGATTCAGACGTGGAATGCACATCGGATAACCGGTGCTGGCATGGATGGTGGGGTTGTCGGTATCGGGCGTGAAGCGGGCGTCATAGCCAGCCTCCTCCACGCAATTGGGATCACCTGCGCACTTGCCGATTGCCGCATGCCGTTTGCCGAAGCGGCCCACGCTGTCGGCCAGACGCACACGCGCCACGCCCACGGGCGTCGGGCTGGGGCAGGCCTTGCCGGCCGTCGGGTCAATCGGTGTGCCACCCACCTGCATTTCGCCGGTGGCGTAATCGATACAGCTGATGCGGCCCTGACCCGCGTTCAGCGCCTGCTGCGACACAAAGATCAGACCCGCGATGTAGCGGCCATTGACCACATTGCCAATGACGTGCACTTCATACGATGGCAGCGAGGCATTGACGCGCGTCTGCAGGTTGGCAGAGGTGCTGGTCGTGGTCTTCATGCTGAGCAGGCCGGGCGTGGTGTAGGCCAGCGTGGTGCCGTCGACATTGCCCAGCAGATCGGTCAGGGCCATGCCGGTCTGGCCCACCGGCGTGATGGCTGTGGGTGCCAGGCCCTTGCCCGGGTTGAACAAATCAGCCCAGGACATGGTGGCAGCAGGCATCTGCAGCACCGTGTTGCAGGGCACGATGATCTTTTGGCCATTCAGGGTAACCGTGCCGCCTGCGAGCCGCACGTGCTTTGCATTGCAAATGGCACCGGTGGTGTCCAGCGTGGCTTCCTGAATAAAACCGGTGATGTCAAAGCCGGCTGGCACAGGCGCCACCGGCAAGGCCAGCGCCGGAGTGAAGGTGGGAGCTACCACCGCGCTGGCAGCAGATGCGTCCAGCATAGCGAGTGATGCACTGCTGGCAAGTGCCATGCTGGCAAGCACTTTTATCAATCGGCGTGGCGAAAGTCGGAACAGCTGCATAAGTTCACCCTAGTTTTAATCTGGGCCCCCGAGTTTTTGCTAGCAGCCGGTGCTGCGCTTGTTCGGTTGCTGTAGGTGAGTCTAGGGGTGACTACCAGATGTATCAGTTTCAGTCCGGTACACCGCTTGTAACGCCTCGTAACCGCGCCTCGCGGGGACGCCGGCCCGTCACAAGCCGGCTGGCGAACGGATCACAAAGGGCTGCACGCCGCCACTGGGCGCCTCGGCTGCGGGCTCAGGCGCCGCAGCAGGTGCCGCAGGTGCAGGTGCGGCCTGTGGCTCGGGCCTGGCAGGTGCAGGGGCCGCCTCTTCGGGTGCCGCTTGCGCGGCAGGCGCCGAAGGTTCCGGCACTGATGCGGAGACTGATGCCGGGATGGTCGCCGGTGCTGTGGCGGGGATGGCCGCAGCGGGAGCTGGCGGCACTGTAGCTGCAGCCGGTGCGGGGGCTGCCACCCCGAGAGGGGCTGGCAGCAGCGGCAAGGGAATAAAGTTGGCCGAGCCCAGAAGATTGCGCCCGTTGGCCTGTGCCGGCACACCGCCGGTGGCTATAAAGCGCCAGTCTGCATAGTGTTTGGCCTGGCGAAAAGCCTCGTAAATCGGCTCGAAGCCGGAGCTCTTCAGGGGCTCGCGCATCGATTCGGAATACACGCCAATGATCTGGCGGTTGGCATCCAGCACCAGCCCCCAAGCCGTGGGGCCGGCCACTGCGCCCGGGCCGCGCTCCTGCATCGGATCACGGCAAATGCGGCGCAGGTAGCGTTTGACGGTGAGCTGGTGCGGATCGCGCACCAGCCATTCCAGCTGGGTGGGAAATGGATTGATGCCGGCCTGATTTTTGGCGTGGTAGCTTTCGATTGCGCGCCGGATCTCATCACCGCAGGCCAGCAGCTCGGCCTCTTTTTCACGCCGCTGCGCATTGCCCAGCAGGTGCGCGCCGGTAGACGCCGTCAGCGCCGCAGCGAGCACGGAAAACAGCAGGCCGTAGTAGGCAAAGCCGGCCTGGCGCATGCGCTTACCAGTCCTCATAACGCGTGCCGTCGCGGGGCTGCCCTTGAGCGCCGCTGCGCACATCGCGAATACCGGGCTCGCTACCGGTAACCGGTGTCACCGGCACCCAGGTATTGGACTCTCGCGTCACCGGGTCCATGGGAATTTCGCGCAGGTAGTGACTTTTCACCAGGTCTTCCAGTGCCGCAGGCCAAGCACCCTTGTCCTGGTAGTACTGGTCAATGGCCTCGCGCATGGATTTCAGGTTGGCGCGCAGAGCCACCTCGCGCGACTTCTCCAGGCTGTTGAAGTAACGCGGCGCGGCTATGGAGGCCAGGGTCGCAATGATGGCCATCACCACCAGCAATTCAATCAGCGTAAAGCCGAGCAGACGAAGGGGCTTGCGCCGGTTGCTCATCATGTTCACTCACCAGTCCCTGTAAGCAACGCCATTGAGGCCGCGGCCAGCGGAGAGCGAATACACGTCATACACATCACCCTCCTCACGCGGCTCCTCGGGCGAACTGGCATAGCTGCGCTTGCCCCAGGTGCGTGAGGCCGCCAATGTGGCATCGGCACTCATCGGATCGCTGGGCATGCGGCGCAGAAAATATATTTTCCGGTGGTCCGGCGCACTGATATTTTCAATGCCGTTCACCAGAACCTCGAGCGACTTGGGGTAACCGCTGTCACCCAGATCCACCTTGACCTTGCCCTCATCGACGGCGCGCTTATAGGCGTCCAGAGCGCCGCGAATTTCACGCAGGGCGGAGCGTAGCGCGCGCTCCTTCTCGCGCTTGACCATGGTTTCCCTGACCGGCACCGCCATGGAGACGAGCACGCTCACGATCGCAACCGTGATCATCAGCTCGACCAGGGTGAAACCGCGGGCAGGTTTCATGGCCGCTTGGCCTCAGCCGCCGCAGCGACCACCTGCACCTGCACCATGGCGCCGCCGCGCACGCTCAACTGCCCGCCGCCCGATACTGCCGGCAGCGCAGTGGCCACATGCACCTGCGCCATGCCCACCTGGGCACCGGCACGCAGTGTCACCGCCAACAGGCCGCCTGAGCCCTGCACGCCGCTGGTCGCACCCCGGTGAATAGTGGCGTAAATTCGCCCGCTGGCACTGTCGGTGCGCTGGTTGAAGACGGTTTGCGCGCCGTCATTTTTCAGCCATTCGCCCTCGGCCACCTCGACCACCGTGAACGCCGCCGGATCAAACAGCAACTGCAGGTCCGCGCCGGACAGGCCAACATTGCTGCTGCCCTCCAGAACCAGGGTGAACTGCTCACCGGCCTTGACCTGCGATGGCCCTTTCCAGGCCAGCTCCAACGCATCGATTGGTGATGCCGCGCTCACCACCGCTGCGCTGGCGCTTCGGCCCAGTGAAACTGCAGCATTCCCGGCCACTGGCGCATTGCCTGGCGCTGCGGCCAGGGCCACCTCGCTCGGGGGCAGCGCCGAGCTGCGCATGCCCGGCTTGGGCGTTTCATTGGCCAGATTGAGCAGTGGCGTGGCGGCGCGGTAGGTGGCCTCGGTGCCCGACCACAGCGCTGCCACTTCCAGGGAAGGACGCGGCACATTGCGCACGATGCGCGGTGTGATGGACAGCACAATCTCGGTCTTCTGCGCGTCGGTGTTGGTGTTGGAAAACAGGCGCCCCAGCACCGGAATATCGCCCAGGCCGGGCAGGCGCGAGGCCTTCTCGATATCGTCGTTCTGGATCAGGCCCATCAGCGTTTGCGTCTCGCCGTCCTTGAGCTGCAGCACGGTTGTCGCATTGCGCGTGCCCACCCGGAAGGCAATGGTGCCGTTGTTGCTCACCACCTTCTCACCCAGGGTGCTGACCTCCAGATTCACTTTGATGGTGACGCCGCCATCCATGTGCACATTGGGCTCAATGTCCAGCTTCAGACCCACGTCCAGATACTGGATGGTGTCGGTAATCACCGGCGAGGACACATTGGGCGTCACCACCGAGGAGATCACCGGAATGCGGTTGCCGATCAACACCTTGGCCTTCTCGCGGTTCTTCACCCGGATACGCGGGTTCGACAACAGGTTGGTGGTGCCCACCTCGTTCTTGAGGTTGAGCGTAGCCGGGTTGGGCCAACCGGTAATGTCAGAGACACCCACGCTCAATTTGTCTGGAAACTGCAAACCCAGCTGGGTCAGGCGCGAGCGCAAGATCTCCATCACCTCGATTTCCAGCACCACCTCCGGCTCCGCAAAGTCCTGCAGCGAAATCAGGTTTTCGGCCAGCTTGATGACATCAGGCGTGTCCCGGATCACCAGCAGGTTGAGCTTCTCGTCGATGAAGGTGTCCTTCACCTTGAGCATGGTCTTGACCAGGTTCTGGGTCTGCTTGACGTCGGCATTTTCCAGATAAAAGCTGCGGATCACCAGGTCCTGGTACTCGCGCACCTTGGGCGCTGTAGCCGGGTAGATCAGCAGCGTGTTGTCGTTGAGCACCTTGCCCGCCAGCTGGTTCGGGTCCAGCAGCAGCGAGATCACGTTCTCCATCAGCACGTCCTTGACCGAAATGCTCACGCGTATATCCGGCCTGACTTCCTTGTCAAAAATAAAGTTGATGCCGCTGCCCTTGGCCAGCGAGTCAAACACCTGGCGCAGCCCGGCATCACGAAACTCCAGACTGATGGGAAGCGTGTAGCGCGAACGCAGCTGCGGCGATGCAATCACCTGCTTGAAGCGCCTGGCCTGGATATCGCGCCGCGTCTCCCGTGCCTCCCGGTTATCGGGGTTTTCCACAATCACCTTATTGAGCAGGTCCAGCGCCAGTTCCACCTGGCCCTTGGCCTCGGCGGCCACCGCACGCTGCACCTCAGCGCGCTGGCGGCGCAACTTCAGCACCCCATCCAGACCGGCCATGGCACGCGGGTTGACAGCGTCCATCGCCAGCACCCGGCGGAAGGTTTCTTCGGCCGCCGCATCGCGTCCGGCGGCCATGTCGGCGTCGGCCGCGCTCAGCAACTCGAACAGCGCGCGGTCGCGCTGCGCCGTCAGCCCTGTGCGAAAGGAGTAATCGCTGGGGTCGCCACGTGCGGCCTCCTGCATTTTCCCCAGCCCTTCTTCCAGGCGGCCTTCGCTGATCAGCTGGCGTCCCTCACGCGAAAGCGGCTCCATGCCGCAACCGGCCAGACCCAGCACCACACCGGCCGATGCCAGGGCCCCCCAAGCAAACACGGTATGCCCTGCCGCCCTGCTGCGTTTGATATTCATGGTCCAACTCCGAATTGAAAACTCTGGCGCGTACGCAGCGGCAGATAAGTGAAATGAAGGACGCCGGTTTCAGCGCTTTCCAGGCGATATGTGTTGTCGATGGTTTCACCCACCGCAACCGACAAGGTGGCCGTGCCCCGCAGCAGGAAAAAGGTGCGGTTTCCGCGCCCATCGTCCACCTGCCCCATATAACGAAACGGGAGCGGTGGCGCACGGGGCTCTTCCACCACCACGGGTGGTGGCGGCACCGGCTTTGGCACAGGCACCCAGCTCTTGGTGCCAAAGGCCTCGGCTACCGTGCCCACATCGCGGCTGCGTTTGAGCAAGTCCATGCGCAGGGCGCCCGGCGGCCTGCTCTGCTCGGCCACAGGCGCCGGGGCCTCCTGCGCCAGGGCACTGGCCATGGCGGCTGCAAAAATCCAAAACAACAGCCGGCGCATCATCGCTCGCCCTGCAAGAAAACACTGACGCGAATCTGCGCATCAATGGAGGCCTCGCCCACGTTTTGTCGCTGCAAGGAAATGCTGTCCAGCGAGAGCGATGGAATGTCGTGCAGGATGTTGCGCACAAAGCGCTTGATGTCGGCCTGCGAGCCCTTCACCGGCAGGTTGATCTGGTAGCGCAGCAGGCTCAGACCGCCCTCCTCCGTCAACCGGTACTCGCCGCGCTCCAGCAGCAGCTTTTCCTTTTCCGCTGCCGTGTTGATTTCGCCCAGCACGCGGTTGATCTCGGCCATGGGCGGAAAGAAGTGCTCGAAAGCCGCAATCTGCGTCGCCGGACTGCTGTCCTCGCCACGTTTGATCTCTTTGCCGCTAAGGGTCGTCTGGCTCAGGCTTTCCAACTGGGCCTCCAGCTCGCTCGTGGACTGAACCGCCGGCAGCGTGCCCGTGAAGAGCTCCAGCACAGCCAAGCCCAGCAGCAAGGCGGCGAACGCCCCCAGGCGCCCCAGGCGCAATCGCAGACGGCGCAAGCGCTGCCTTATTTCGGCGCTTTTTTGGCGGATGTCCATGATGCAGTAAAGGTAAAACGGATGGGTCGATTCGGGTCTTCAACCATGACCTGATGGGATTGCAAAATTGCCGGCGACAAGCGCCCGTCCTTGCGCAGACGCTCCAGGTAGTCGAGCATCTTCCTGAAGTTTCTGGCTTCGGCACCCACGCGCACCTGGGCGTTGGCGGGGTCTGACTCCAGGCTCAGCAGGGCCACATGCTCGCCATTGGCGCTCTCAATGCCGCCAAACACATCCTCCCAGGGCGTGCTGAACTGGCGTATCACCCGGTTGGCCTTGCGCATGCGCTCATCAAGCTCTGCACCGGTAATCGCATCGCTGCCGCTGCTGGTGCGCACCACCTCGCGGCTGGCACCCTGGGCCGCCAATTCGGCCTCCAGCGCTTCCACCCGCGCCTGCGATTGTTCGGAGTGCCACAGCACCAATGCCAGCAGCAGCGCCGCTGCTGCAATCACGACCAGGCCCATCGCACGGGACTGGCGTTGCGGCTGCGCAAAGTCAAGCTCCAGGCGGGGTGCCCGGTAAAAGCGTTGTTGTAGCTGTCGCCAAAGGCGCATTGCAGCATCGTTCATTTCAGTGTTCCAAAGCCAGGCCATCGGCCTGAACGGAGGTAATCGGGTTTGACTTCTTCGAATCGGCCACCCTGACCAATTCCAGATCCGGGCCCAATTCGCATCCGGCGCTGTCCATGCCCGGGGCGTACAGATAGACGCGCCGTGCATCCGACAGCGCTGTGCTCATCAAACGGGCCTCCTGCAATTGCACAGGCAACTCCCGTGCCAGTGGTCCGTTCAAGGCATTCGCTGCCAGGCTGACCCAATTGCCGCCCTGGCAACGCGCCAGCACCAGCAGGCCCGGCTCGGCCAATGCAAACCAGAAATCAGCGCCCACCAGTTGGCGGCGCACGCGGTTGAAAGCCTGCATCAGGAACGGCTCCAGCGAGCTCAGGCGCACATCGGCCTCCTGCAGGATGTGGCGCAGTCGCTGCACAAAGCCGCTCTCCATCGCCGCCGCAATCTGGTCACGACCCGAGAGCAGATTGCCCAGGCGCACATCACAGGCTGCGCTACCGGCGCCTTGCATCTGGCGGAACTTCAGATACGCCAGGGCCACCTCATCGCCAGCGCCCATCAGGTGCGCGCTGGCGGGCACCACCGCGTAGTACACCAGCGCGTTGGAAAGCTGTACCCGCGCATCCGCACCGCGCCAGCGCGGCTCCTGCAAGAGTTGCTGCAGGGCATCCAGCGTGGCCGCTCCGGCCAGGGCATTGGGCAAGACCTGGCCGCTGTGCTGCTCCCTGCCGCGCCCGCCCAGAACGCCGGGCTCGCGCACCAGCACCACGCGATCGGCATACAGCCCGATATGCAAAGTGTCCCTAAACAAACGTAACACGGTTGATCTCCTCCAACGTGGTTTCACCGCTGCGCACCAGCGCCAATGCAGCCTCACGCAGAAAACGCGTCCCCCCCTTGCGGGCCACATCCTTGATCTGGCGAATCGGCGTGTTGGAAACAATCATCTCGCGCAGTTCATCGTTCAACACCAGAAACTCGGCAATCGCCTTGCGGCCCTTGAAACCGGTACCACGGCAGGTGCCGCAGCCCTGTCCTGCCATGAAGTGGTAGTGCGCCGCCTCCTGCTCCAGGCCGGAATCGGCCAGCAACTCGGCATCGGGCTGCACCGGGCGGCGGCAATCCGGGCAATTGATGCGCACCAGACGCTGGGCCACGATGCCGTTGAGCGCCGAGACAAAGCTGTAGGGGTCCACACCCATGTGCTTGAAGCGTCCGATCACATCGAAGGCGCTGTTGGCGTGCACCGAGGTAAACACCAAATGCCCCGTCAGCGCCGACTGCACCGCAATCTGCGCGGTCTCGGGGTCGCGGATTTCGCCCACCAAAATCTTGTCCGGGTCGTGGCGCAGGATGGAGCGCAGACCGCGCGCAAAGGTCAGGCCCTTCTTCTCGTTCACCGGTATCTGCAGGACGCCGGGCAACTGGTATTCCACCGGGTCTTCGATGGTGACGATCTTGTCCTTGCGCAGGTTGATTTCAGTGAGCGCCGCATACAGCGTGGTGGTCTTGCCGCTGCCGGTAGGCCCGGTGACCAGCACCATGCCGTAAGGTTCATTGGAGAGCTTGCGTATGCGGCGAATGGAATCCGCATCCAGCCCCAGCACCTCCAGGCGCAATTCGTGGGCGCCATCGGCCAAGGTGCTCTTGTCCAGAATCCGCAGCACCGCGTCCTCGCCATACATGCTGGGCATCACCGACACCCGCAGATCGACCGGGCGATTGCGCACCGACACCTTGAAGCGCCCATCCTGGGGCACACGCGTCTCGGAAATATCCAGCTCCGACATCACCTTGATACGCGAGATCACCTCCTGCGCCATGCCCAGGCCCGACACCCGGCCCACCGAACTCAGCACGCCGTCGATGCGGTAGCGGATTTCCAGCCCTGCCGGCTCGCTCTCCAGGTGAATATCGCTGGCACCGGACTTGAAGGCGTCGTACAGCGTCGAGTTGACCAAGCGCACCACCGGACTGGCATCCTCGCTGATGGCCATCAGCGACAACTCCTCCACCCCCAGCGCCATCTCGCCGTCAACGCTTGCCTCGCCCAGCAGCCCGGTCATGGCGCTCATGGCCTCTTCCTGGCGCGCCAGATAGGCATCCAGATCGGCGCCATGCACCAGGCTCAGGCGGGTTCCGGTGGGCAATGCAAAGCGGGCCCACTCACGCAGCCCCTGGTCAAACGGATCGGCGATCGCCACCGTCAGTTCCCCATCGCTCAGGTTCAGGCACATGCAGCGCCGCCGCGAGGCCTCGGTAAAAGCCAGCAGATCAAAGTCCGGGCTGGCCAGCTCCAGCTCCAGGGGCGACAGACAGTGCAAGCCAAAACTGGCAGCCAGCAGGGCGGCAAAGTCGCGCGGCTCCAGTCCGCTCTGCTCCTCCAGCACCGCCAGCAAAGGGCGACCACTGGCCTGGGCCGCAGCGCGACCGGTGCGAACCATCTGGGCGCTGAGCATTTGCGGCGCCAGTGTGGATGCGGAAAGTGGCTGGTTCATTGCTGTACGCTCCCTGCGAGGTCAAATATCGGCATGTACAAGAGAATCACAATGCCGCCAATCAATATGCCAAGCAGTGCCATCAGCACCGGCTCAAACAGACGCACGGCCCACTCCACCCAGCGTGCGGTTTCCTCGTCGTGGTAATCGGCGATACGGCCCAGCATTTCTGACATGCCGCCGCTGCGCTCGCCCACGCTGAGCATGCGGTTGCCCACCTTGGTGGTCAGCCCATTGGTCTCCAGCGCGCGCGAGATCGGCTCGCCCTGGGATATCTGGCGCGAGGCACTGGCCAGTTGCAAACGCATGGGACCGCTCAGCATGGTTGCCGCCAGTCCGAGCGCCGGCACGATGGGCGTGCCCCCGCGCAGCAGCATCGCCAGCGTGCGATACAGGCGGGCCAGCTCGTACACGCGAAGCCGCACCCCCACACCGGGCAGCGCACGAATGCGCATGGAGAACCAGTTGCGGGTAGCCGGCATGGAAAACGCGACCACCACCGATGCCACCAAGAGCAGCGCGCCGATCAAAAATTCAAAGGGGTGGCCGCCAATGACGCGGCCTATATCAAACAGCAGGGCCGAAGCCCAGGGCATCTCGCTGCCCGAATCGCGGTACACGCTGGCGAACTTGGGCACCACAAACCCAATCAAGAACGCCGACACCAGCAAACCCACCAGCAGCAGCATCACGGGGTAGATCAGCGCGGCGGTAATTTTCTTGCGCGCCTGGTCCATGCGGCTGGCGTATTCGCAATAGCGCTGCAAGGTCTCTTCCAGGTTGCCAGTGCGCTCGCTGGAACGCACGCCGGCAATCAGCAGCTGCGGAAAATCGCCCCCGGACTCGACCATGGCCTCTGACAGCCGCCCGCCACGCCGCAATTTGAGCAGCAGCGACTCCACCACCGCACGCGCACCGACATTGATTTCCTTTTCCGCCATGGCCTCCAGCGAACCCACCAGACTCAGGCCGGCCCGCAGCAGCATCAAGAGCTCCTGCGAAAAGCCCAGTGCGTCCAGGTGCCGGGCGCGCCCACCTAGGCGGCGCCCGGCCACTGCGCTCACCGGCCCGGCCGCAAACACGGACATGCCGCGCGCCTCGACCTCGCGCCGGGCATCCGCCTCGGCTGCGGCTTCAATGCGCAAAAGCACAATTTCCCCGCTGGGTGTCAGGGCCTTGACTTGAAAAATCATCGGGCTGCAAAAACTCAGTTGCTGTGCAAATCGGCCGCCTCACCGACGCCGCCGGGCACGCCGTCCTTGCCCAGTGAGGTGATTTCAAAGTCGCCCTTGCTACCGGGGATTTTGTAGATATAGGGCCGACCCCAAGGATCCATGGGCAGCTCCTTCTTCAGGTAGGGGCCTTCCCAGCGCGGCTCGTTGGACGGCTTCTTGACGATGGCCGCCAAGCCCTGCTCCTGGGTTGGGAAGTGGCCGGTGTCCAGCCGGTATTGCTCCAGCGACTTCTCCAGCGCATCCATCTGTGCCCGTGCCACCTTGACCTCGGCCTTGCCAATCTGGGCGAAATAGCGCGGAGCGACGTAGCCGGCGAGCAAGCCGATGATCACCATCACCACCAGCAACTCCAACAAGGTGAAGCCGGCTTGGGCCCAAGGGGAGGTGCTTTTCGATCTGGCAAATTTATATTCTGTATGCATTTTCGAAACGGGTACTGCGTTGCCAGGTTGATGAACTTGTATCGTGTCGCAAACGGCATTCGGGAAACCCACGAAGCTGCCGTCAATGGGCTTGCCTCCTGCGCGATCGCCCGTTGCAGCGAAGTTTAACGGCATCACTGCGGGCGACAAAAGGAAGGTAGAAAAAAGGGGCCTGTTTCGCATGGGTTCGCTCCTGGTTTGCGGCTTGCACAACAGTCCCGCTGCACACTGCAACGCACAACGGCAACTTTTGTGTTCATGGCCACCATGCTACAAAGCATCGCCCCGTGATGCAGTTGCTCGTTTGTGGGCTGATTGTCACGACGCGTAACGCCGCGCAGACCCACAAAAATGCGCCCTCGGGCGCACACGAAAAAAGGGCGGCACATCGCTGCGCCGCCCTTTCAAAATAAGACTAACCAGGCTCCCCCTGCCCTTCCCCGGAGTGAGCGCTTCAGGCGCTCACCGGGATCGGGATGGAGGGCTGCAGCCTCCTTGCTTACTTGACCACAATCGGTCCGGTTGCCGAAGCACCGGTAGTAGTCACCTTTCCGCCCAGGGGCGAGGTCACCGTGATCGACGTGGGCGGTACCAGGGTACCGGTGCCGTTGTTGATCACTGACAGAGCCACACCGGTCCAGCACACCGTGTTTCCGCAGATGGCAGCTCCCGCAAGGGTGCCCACCGGGTCTGCAGGCTGGGCAGTCAGAACCAGAGTCATCGGCAGCGCGGAGCTACCAGGAACCGTTTTAGGCAATGAGCTGTTGAAGTAGGTTGCCGTCATCGTCGAACCCACCAGCGTCGGGGAGGCAGCATTGGAAGTTACAGCCACCGTGAGCTTGCCGACCTGCTGGAACACACCACCAATGGCTTGGGCCTGCACATAGTTCGCCGTTCCGGGAACGCCGCATGTCGGGCAGATGAAGCGCACGGTATCCACGGGAGGCGGATTCACGGTGACAGTCACAGTCCGGGTTGCCACGCCGCCGCCCGAGTCCGTCTCGGTCACCAGGAAGGACAGCGTTGTGATGGCGCGCACAAGCGGTGCGATGAAGGTCGTAGTGCCCGTCCCAGTGCTGCCGGTAAGGCCGCCGGTTGTCACTGGTGCTGTCAACGTCACTGCGGGACCACCGGTCTGCGCGAAGCTGAAGGTCACCGAACCCTTGCCGGCAGACCTGCCCGTGGCAGTCAAGGTCACCTTGGTCAGAGCACTGATGCCAGCCGTCGGGCTGACTGTCGGCACGTTCAAAGTCGGTGCTGTAGCAGTGCTCGAAGTGACCACCACACCCACAGAGCGGGTTGCGTTAGGCAGCACACCGTTGAGCACCGTAGAGGTGAACGTCAGCGTACCCACAGCCGTAGGCGTGAAGGTAGCCGTCACCGACGAGCTTGCGCTGGGTCCGCACACATTGAGCTGTGGCGCAATGCCGCAGGACAAGGTGATGCCCGCTGGTGCATTCCACACATATTGCAGTGCAGTAGCCGGGGTGTTCGGATTGGTGGCCGTAACGGACAGCGTCACCGTGGTCAGGCGACCGGTCACGGTACTGGCCGGCGTTGCGGTGAGCGAGGTGATCACAGCAGGCAGCAGCGTGGGTGTAACCACGGCAGTGGGAGCCGCACCGACCTTGGTGGCTGTTGGGCACAGCGTGTCCGCAGCAGACGGGTTGGGCATAGGATCAGCCCAGGGTGCAGGAATCAGCTGACCTACTACGGAAGTGCCAGAGCCAGGGCCGCCAACGGGGCCGGAGCCGCAGAACAGGAAGGGCAGATCCTGCAGGTTCAGGGGCACCAGGGGTGCACCGAAGGCCAGGTTCTCACCAAAGATGAACTCGAACACCGGCAAGGTGTACTGGTTGGGCATCAGGTCGTTGCCCTGCTTGACCACGGCACCCGAGGCTTCGGTTGCATTGACAGGCACGGGGGCATTCAGCGGATCCAGGTGGCAGATGGAAGACACGGCCAGGGTGGTCGGTCCGTTCACACCGGCCGGCTGGCAGGCGGTGCGGCTGACGGCGCGGTAGTTGCGCTGTGGCTCGCCGAAGGCGCCCACATTGTTGGCCACCGAGCGGAAGCGTCCCAGCGGCGAGCAGCAGGGGTT
>CANFIH010000034.1 GCA_947446855.1 Burkholderiales bacterium | reverse complement strand
CCGACCCGGAAGTGGCCTGGGTGGGCCTCACCGAAGACCAGGCCAAGGCGCAGGGCATCAAGGTCAAGAAGGGCCTGTTCCCCTGGAATGCGTCCGGCCGCGCCATTGCGAATGGCCGCGACGAAGGCGTCACCAAGCTGCTGTTTGATGACAGTCCCGAGGCGCACGGCCACGGCAAGATCCTGGGCGGCGGCATGGTCGGCACCCACGCCGGCGACATGATTGGCGAAATCGCGTTGGCGATTGAGATGGGCGCCGACTGCGTCGACATCGGCAAGACCATCCACCCGCATCCCACGCTGGGCGAAAGCATTGGCATGGCAGCAGAGATTGCCCACGGCAGTTGCACCGACGTGCCACCGGCGCGCAAGTAGTCAGCAGCCAAGCGCCAAGAGCCCGGACCAGTGATGGTTCGGGCTTTTCTTTTGGGGACGGCGGGCATGGGTCACCAAAGTTTGTAGTTTCGCAAAGCATGTATGTCGGATTTCCTCAGTGACCCAGGTTACAGATTCTTGTGCCGGCGCTACCTACCATCGCACGCTTCTAACCTACTTTTGGAGTTTCACCATGCGACGTACTGTCCTTTCCCTGCTGCTCGGCCTGCTCGCCGTTTCCTCCAGCGCCTTCGCCGGCGACTGGAAACTGCTGCCCGTTCGCGACGCGGAATACAAACCGGAAGTCACCGTTTCCGCCGTCGTCGGCTCTCTCGACCCGCAGCATGGCGGCGCTGGCACCTACAGTGGTGTCGAACTGGCCCTCAACTGTCTGCTGCTGCAACCGCCCAGCGGCGTCGTGCGCACCCACATTTCGCTCGGCCAGTTTGACCACGATGGACTGAAGCTGACCGACTTCGAAATCAATCCGCGGTGGACGGTCAAGCTGAACCAGGGCCTCAGTTTTGGCGTCGGCCCCGGCATCGGCCTGGTCAACGCGGATATCGCCGGCCACAGCGCGACTCTGTTCGCGCTGCAACTGGGCGCCGACCTCGATTACCAGATGGGCCCGCTCAATCTCGGCCTCGGCCTGCGCTGGCAGGCGACCGAAGGCAAGGAAATCAAGCCCGGTCGCAGCGGCGCCGACAACGCGCTGCTCCAGGCGCGCATTGGCTTCAACTTCTAAAGGTCGGGCAGCGACGGACCGCCCGGACCGTCGCTCTGCGTGCCGGGCGAGTCGAGGAAGTCTTCACGCTCGCTGGGATGCGACTTTGTGGTCGCAGCGGCTGCGTTCGGAACATCAGCATGGCGGCGGCCGGAATGATGCGCCTATTTGCCGTTGATGCCCAGCAGTTCCACTTCAAAAAGCAGCGTGGCATTGGGCGGAATCACCCCGCCTGCACCCCGGGCGCCGTAAGCGATGGCCGACGGACAGGTGAGCTTGGCTTTGCCGCCCACCTTCATGCGCTGCACCCCTTCGGTCCAGCAGGGAATCACGCCGTTCAAGGCGAATTCAATGGGTTCGCCGCGCTTGTAGGAACTGTCGAACTCCTTGCCGTCCGGGAAGGTGCCACGGTAGTGCACCTTGACCTTGTCACTGGCCGATGGGCTGGCACCCGTGCCGTCCTTGAGAGCGCGGTAGACCAGTCCGCTGGATGTGACCACGGCACCGGCCTCCTTGGCCGATGCAGCGGTCACCGCGTCCTGGGCCCACAGACTTGAAGTGGAAAGGGACAACGTCATCAGGGCGGCGCCGAGGCTTGCAATGCGAAAAGTTTTTTTCATGGCAGAGTTTTTTGGGGTTGAACGCAAGGGTGATTGTCGCTTCCTGCGCGGGCAAATGTGTCGGGTCGTACCGTCGAACCTCGTTGACGGGATGCCGAATATCGCACCGGCCTGGACTTCGCGACCCCTGCACTGCACGCCCTTTCGATATGCCGCCCGTGCTTAGTTCTTAACTCCAAAGGCCAGTGGACTGATCCCTCCGCGCTGTTTGCACAGTGCCAACGGGACAAATCCCAGCGCCAGGCCGCCAATGCCGATGATGTTGGTCAAGGTGTCAAAACTGCTCAGAGCGCTGTACACGGCCACAAACACCATGAAGGCTGCGCTCAGAAACGGCCAGAGCACATAGGACACACTCTGCCTGAGATTGCCGGCGTTCAACTTGCCGCGGTAATGCCAGGCGCAGGCGAAGCCGGCCATGCTCATATAGAAACAAATCTGAAAGCAGGTGGCTGCCACCGACTTGTCCAGGATATCTTTCACGCTGGGCATGTAGGACGATGCGAACAGCAAAGTCACCGCCAGCGCCCAAATGGCAAAGGTGGCAACCCAGGGCGTTTGCCACTCGGGGTGGATGCGGGAGTAGCGGGGATGCAGTGCGTTGTCGCGGGCCATGGCAAACATGCTGCGGCTGAATTGCAGGATCTGGGTCTCAATGGTGCCGATAGTGGACAGAATGGTGGACAGCACCGCCAGATAGTTCCATGGGGGCGCAAACAGCTTGTTGGCAATGGCGTACAGCACGTTGGTGTTGGCGTCCGCAATCTCTTTGTCGCTGAGCACCAGCAAGACCACGATGATCAGGATCAGGTAAAACAGCATCAGGCTGATCATGGACCAGAAGGCGCCTTGCCCGGCCGGATGGGGGTGGCCGTCCTTGGTCTCTTCGCCCAGGTTCATGGTGACGTCCCAGCCCCAGTAGAAAAAGATGGCCGTCAGCGCACCGGTGGCAAAGGTGCCCGGTGTGAAGTCAATGATCCAGGCAAGCGAGGGCGCGTGCGCCGGGTGCGCGCTGTATTGCACAAAGGCCCCTATGACCAAGGCCAACACAATGCCGGACTCAACCAGCGTCAGGATCAGCTGGGCGTAGCTGGCGTGTTTGATGCCTTTGGTCACCACAATGGTGACCACGGTCAACCAGACGGCGGCGGTGAAGGTCACCCAACTGGTACTTTCTTTCAGATCGGCGGTGACGCCAAAAAACTCCTGAATCAGTGTCAGTGTGGATGTGGCCGCCGGAATCGTGGCAGAGACCATGAACACGACCGATGCGACAAGCAAACCCCAGCCGGAAAAAAAGCCCCACCGGGGCCCGAATATTTTTCCTACCCAGGCGTATGTGGCTCCGGCGTGGGATGTGGTTTGGTGCAGGTGAATAAACGCCAACATGATGCCAAACATGATCAGCCCGCAATACAGCACGCTGCCGACAGACAGTGGCCCTACCGCCGCCACAATGACAGCAGCGGTGACGGCCACGCTGAATGCGGGCGCTGAGCCCGCAACTCCCATGACGGTGGATTCAATGGTTCCCAAAGAGCCTGCTGCCAGGCTCTTGTTCTGTTCTGCCATACGTGTCTCCTTGTGAAAGTCCTGTTGGAACACAAAGAGTTAGACGCGGCCGGCCTGATTGTTGGCCGGCGGACATTGGTGTGGCCAGGACAGTCCTGGCGCAAAGGTGACTAGTTCTGCTGGCGGGAGGCTTGCGCCCTGAGCTTGTCTTTTTTGCTGGGGCGTTTGCCTTTGACACCGCCGGTGTTGGCCGGGGCCTGATGTTGATGCGTAGCGACTGTGCCAGCTGCAACGTCTCCTTCCGCTGCGGCCGACTCTAAAGGCTCAAAGCCGGCTTCCAATTCCAGGGTCAGCTGCAAATCATGGCGCTTTTGAATCAGGCGGAAATGGGCCTCAGTGTCGTGGCTGACAAGGCTGACCGCCAGCCCGGTTTCGCCCGCGCGTCCGGTGCGGCCAATGCGGTGCGTGTAGTCGTCGGCCGAGCGGGGCAGGTCGTAGTTGACCACCACCGGCAGTTGGGCAATGTCCAGTCCGCGGGACGCCATGTCGGTGGCTATGACCACCTTGAGGCGCGAGGCCTTGAAGTCGGACAGCACCTGGCTGCGCTTGCCCTGGCTCAGTTCACCATGAAAGGGTTCGGCGTAAATGCGCGCCTTGCGCAGCTTGTCGGCCACGATTTCCGCTGCATGCTTGGTGGCGACGAACACCAGTACCCGCTTCCACTTGTGAATGGTGATCAGGTGGCGCAGTAACTGGGTGCGCCGGGGGGCATCCACCAGAATGGCTTGTTGCGTAATGTCGGGTTTTTCCTGGTCGGTGGCACCGACTTCGATTTGCACCGGCTCGCGCAACATGCTGTGCGCTAATGCAGCCACTGCCGGCGCAAAGGTGGCAGAGAAAAACAGGCTTTGTCTTTTGCTGGGCAACAGGTCCAGTAGCCGCTTCAATTCCGCTTCAAAACCCAGGTCCAGCAAGCGGTCGGCTTCGTCGAGCACCAGCATTTGCGTAGCGGCCAGGCTCAGGGCATTGTGGTGCAGCAGATCCAGCAGGCGGCCTGGCGTTGCAACCACCACGTCGGTGCCACCCCGCATGGCCAGCATTTGCGGGTTGATGGAGACGCCGCCGAAGACCACACTGATTTTGATGGCCTGGGGCAACTGGTTAGCCAGATCCCGCAGCGCGGCTCCGACCTGAATGGCCAGCTCCCTTGTGGGCACCAGCACCAGGGCACGCACCTGGCGCGGGTTGAGCGCCGGTTCGCTGGCCAGTTTATGGAGCAAGGGCAACGCAAAGGCCAGCGTTTTGCCGGAGCCGGTTTGTGCCCTGGCCATGGTGTCATGACCAGCCATGACGGCGGGAATGGCTTGGGCTTGAACCTGGGTGGGGGTGTGTAAACCCTGGCGCTCCAGGGCGCGCAGGAGGGCGGGCGACAAGCCCAGCGAAGAAAATAACATGCCGGAGTTTAGCCGGCCTTGCTACTGCGCGGGAATGGTGGCGCTGGCATCCACCGGGACACGGCGCGCGCCATCGAAGCGTTTGGTCCAGTACGAGGCGCCCATGTCGTCCACCCGCACTTCGCCGCCCGGTTTGGGCGCGTGGATGAACTTGCCGTTGCCGACATAAATGCCCACATGGCTGAAGGCACGGCGCATGGTGTTGAAGAAAACCAAGTCACCGGGTTTGAGCTCGGTCTTGTCAATTTTTTCGGTGGCGGCGGCCTGTTCGGAGGCACGGCGCGGCAGCAGCAGGCCGGCGGTCTGCTGGTAGATAGCCCGCACAAAGCCACTGCAATCAAAGCCGGTTTCCGCATCATTGCCACCGCGGCGATAGCTCACACCCAAAAACCCCAGGGCACCGACGACGAGTTGCGAGGCTTTGGCTTCCACGCGGTTGCTCACCTCGCCCAAACGGTTCAAGAGGGTGCCATCTGTCAACGCGCGGCCCATTTCGTCTGTGGCGTCCAGCGGGCCGGCGTGGGAAGCCGCCATCAAGGTCCACAACAATACCAAGAGAGTTAAAAAACGCATCGACGGAGCATACCGTGCCAAGTACCTCACGTCAAATGAGAAAAAGCATTAACAAAATTTCGTAACTATATGAAATTATTAAATATTATTGCAACACTTGGTTCGCTAAATGTAAAGTGCCTTCAGGATTTAGCTCGCCGTGACTTGGCGGCTGCTTGAGCTTTGGGCGCCGAGTCCACCGAATCCGTCAGCACCTTGGCCAAGCGGATGACCCGTTCCGGATCCACGCCCAAGGTGGCTATCAGGAATTCGATGATTTCCGAGCGCGGGTTGGAGAGCGTGGGTTCTATCATCATCACGGCGGCGGCAATGGCCAGTGCCAGTTCGCGTTGCGTGGTATCGGGCAGCATGTGTTCCAGCGCATTCAGCGCTTCCACCGGCGCCACGGCAGCGATGCGGGCCTGTGCTTTGAGTAGTTGTACCCAGTTGGTGTCGGCGGGAATGGTGCTGCGCACCGCCGCGGGCAGTTGCGTGAGCAGGCGTGCCAGGCGCAGGCTGCGCCGCTCAAACGAGCCAACGGAGGCCATGCCGGCCAACACGATGCGGCACACGGCTTCGGGCACGCTGCCTTGGGTGATGGTGTTGAGGACAGCCTGGCGGGCCACTTCGATATCGACCTGGGCCCGGGCATGTGCCACTTCAGCGTCCGGCATATCGGGCTTGAACCAGGCGCCCAGGCCCTTGGGCCCATACAGGCTGCGTGCCAACTTTACGGCCTGGGCATCGCGCTTGTCGCGGTAGTCATTGAGCTGTCCGGTGAGCGTGGCGTCGAGTTTCTTTTCCAGTTGGCTCACGTCACTTTCCGGGTTGGCATGTGTGCGCTGTGCCCGAATCTGCTGGGCCATTTCCCGAATCAAGGGGGCGAAGGGCAGTTTGTCGGAAATCAGCTCGCGCTGCATGCGCAGGGGATGCAGCTTGCCCAGCGCGTCGCCCATTTGGCGTGTGGCAAACAGCTTCACCCAGGGGCGCATCCAGGTCTTATAGAAATCTGCATTGACTTCAGACACCTTGGCGATGGTGGAAAACAGGGCTTCTTCCTCGCGCCCCTCTGGGTTCAGCGCCAGGATGTCCTTCATGGTGCGGTGCTCGTAGTGCACGGTGTAGTCACCCGGCTCCAGCTGCTCCCAGCGCTGGGTCTCCAGGCCTGCTTTGGCCTGCAGCTTCATCTCGTAGAGGCCCGGCGGCAGGCTTTCGATCACATCCAGCGAGGTCACCAACTGGTCGTGTTCCTTGCGGGCAATTTCGCCACCGACAAATATGCCGAGGTGCCCAACGCTTTCGTGCAGCACATAAACGATGGTGCGCCCGGCCGCGGCAATGGCGCGCTCATCGCCCCAGGTGTCGATGATCCAGTCCAGCGCCTGCGGCACCGGCGTGATGTTGTCGCCGTGTGAGGCGAACACCACGATGGGCGCGGTGATGGCGCGCAGGTCAATGCGGGTGTCGCCATCCATTACCTCTCCACGGGCCAGGCGGTTGCCCACAAACAGATTTTCGACAATGGTCTCGATCTCGCTGCCGGTCATGCGGAAGTAGCCACCCCACCAGCGCTCGAATTCCAGAAAGCGCTCGGCCTCGCCGTCCACGTTGGACCAGAGTTTGTAATAACGGCTCCAGAGGGTGTTGGCCGGGTTGAGCTTTTCGAAGTTCTCCACCAGGTAGGCGCCATCAAAGCGGTCAGCGCCCAGGTCTGCCGTGAACGAGGCCAGCCAGGAGCCGCCCAGTGCCGCGCCGGAATAGCGCATGGGGTTCAAGGTTGAGCTGCCGGCCCAGTACGACAGGGGCGCACCCACCACCATCAAGGGGCCGAACAGCTCCGGGCGGGTTGCGTTGAGGGCCATCATGGCCCAGCCGGCCTGGCAGTTGCCGATAACGACCGGCTTGGCCGGGCACTTGGGGTGGCGCGCTATTACGGCTTCCATGAATTTCGCCTCGGCATGCATCACCGTGAACAGGGTCTGGCCATCCTCGGGCTGCGGCTTGAAGGTAACGAAGTACACCGGATGGCCCGCCCGCATGGCCACGCCCACCTCGGAGTCGTGTTTGAAGCCGCCAATGCCGGGGCCGTGGCCGGCACGCGGATCCACCACGACCAGCGGGCGCGCATCGGGCTTGATCGGCAGATCGTCCGGGGGGAGCAGGTGCAGCAGGGCGTAATTGCAGGGCTCGATCAGGGCGGCTCCGTCCAGCACCAGTTCATGTGCAAACTTGAGCAGCGGCGGTGTGCCCTGGTCAATGTGCTCGCGGTAGGCATTGCCCCGGTCCAGCAGCGTGTCCATGAAAAGAACCGTGCGCTGTGTGACATCTATCAGGTAGTTGCTGAAGTCGTCAGCCCCTGCTGTGGGGGCGCTGGCCGCCGGAGTTGCGGCTTGGGGACTGGATGGGCGGCGTGTGGCCATGGCGGACTCCCTTCGATGTATCTTGCGGGAACGATAGCACGCCCCGGGCGCGCCTGTCCGGCCTGAAATAGATGAAAGTGGCCATGTGCGGCGATAAACTGCGCCCTACAAACGACATTTCAGGGAGCGCGCCGTATGGATATCAAAACCCTTCTCGACCAGCCGCACAAGCTGCCCACCGTGCCAGGCGTTACGCAGAAGCTGATTGCCAGCTTCAGCGACGAAGACGTGGCTTTCAAACTGATTGCCGAGCAGATATCCGCTGACCCCGCGCTCAGTGCCAAGTTGCTGCGGCTGGCGAATTCAGCTTACTTTCACCTCTCGCGCACCATTGGCACCGTGGAAGACGCGCTGCATATGCTGGGCTTTGTCATGGTGCGCAACCTGGTGCTGGGCAATGGCATGGCGACGGCATTTCGCCATACCAAGGGCATGGATTTGAACCAGTTCTGGCGCTACAACCTGTATGCCGCCAGCAGCTCACGCTGGCTGGCGGGCAAAGCCGGAGTGAACGCCGATCTGGTGTTTACGGTGGGTCTGATGCACGGTATCGGCCAGTTGCAGATGCATGTGGCCGCGCCCGAGGCGATGCTGCCGCTCGACAAAATCATGCCGGTTCTGGAAGCCGACCGCGCCAAGCTGGAGCAGGAGACCCTGGGTTTTCACAATGGCGATGTGGCTGCTGAGTTGGCCAAGTTGTGGAACTTTCCCGAGCCGATCGTCACTGCCATGCGCCAGGTCAATCATCCGCTGCTGGCGGCCGATTTCTCCGAGGCTGCGGGATGTGTGCATGTGGGTGCCTGGGTGGCGCGCACTGCCATTTTGCAGGCCACGCCGAAGCTGGCGCAGGCCGGCTTTCCCACAGCCGTGGCACACAAACTCGGGGTTGCATGGGAGTTGCTGCAGCACGATATGCCGCCTGTGGCTGAACTCTCGGCCGGCCTGGAGGATATGTTGGGCTGAGGCCACCAGGCGTTCCCGATGGCATGGGGGGTAAAGATGACCCAGATCAAGCGAAGGCAAAGTGCCAGAATATCGGCGAGATGTCGAGGGTTTACCCTCGTATCATGCCTTGGCGTCTTCGGGGCGACCGACATTATTCAAACCCATAAAGCGTGGCCTAAATGACAGAAACCGAGTTCATTGAAAACGTTACCTTTCAGGAAATCACCTTAGGGCAGAGTGCGCGCTTGCTGCGCACGCTCACCTTGGAAGATATTCAGGCCTTTGCTGCGGTATCGGGTGATACCAACCCCTCGCATCTGGACGACGAATTTGCGCAGGATTCACCCCTGCAGGGCGTGGTTGCCCATGGCATGTGGGGTGGGGCGCTGATCTCCGGCCTGCTGGGCAATCAGTTTCCCGGTGCCGGCACAGTCTATTTGGACCAGATGCTGCAGTTTGTTAAGCCCGTGCGCGTAGGCGACACGCTGGTGGTGACCGCCACTGCCACCAAGCTGGTGGCAGCACTCACGCGAGTGGAGTTTGATTGCACCGTGGTGAACCAGCGCGGTGAAGTGGTGCTGCGCGGCGTAGCCGGGGTGCGCGCCCCGACGGAAAAACGGCGTACCGCCAAGCTGGCGGCACCACGTATCCAGTTGTTTGACCCCGAAGCCCGCTTCAAAGACCTGCTCTCCAAGGGTGACGGTCTGGAGCCGGTGCGGTGCGCCGTGGTGCACCCTTGCGATAGGGAGTCGCTGTCGGGTGCGCTGGACTCGGCGCGCTATGGCCTGATTACTCCGGTGTTGATTGGCCCGGAGCTGCGTATTCGCCATGTGGCGGAAGAAAACGAACTTGACCTGCGCGGCATCGAACTCATCAACGTGGCGCACAGCCATGAGGCCGCCGAGCGTGCAGCGGCACTGGCCGCCAGTGGCGATGTAGAGGTGCTGATGAAGGGCAGTCTGCACACCGACGAGTTGATTCTGGCCGTGCTCAAGCAGCCCGCCTTGCGCACCGGCAGGCGCATGTCGCATGTGTTCCGCTTTGATGTGCCTCTGTATCCCAAGCCGCTGCTAATCACCGATGCGGCGCTGAACATCCATCCGACACTGAAAGAAAAGGTCGACATCATCCAGAACGCCATCGATTTCGCTCGCATTCTGGGGGTCGCCGTGCCCAAGGTGGCCATTCTCTCGGCGGTGGAAACCGTCAACCCGGATATCCCCTCGACGCTGGATGCTGCGGCCTTATGCAAGATGGCCGACCGCGGCCAGATCAAGGGCGGCATCCTGGACGGCCCTCTGGCCTTTGACAACGCCATTTCGCGCAGCGCTGCCAGGATCAAGAGCATTGTGTCGGCCGTGTCGGGCGACGCGGACATTCTGGCCGTACCGGACCTGGAGAGCGGCAACATGCTGGCCAAGCAACTCGAATACCTGGCCGGTGCGTCGGGTTCCGGTTTGGTGCTGGGAGCCCGCGTACCGATTGCCCTGACCAGCCGCGCCGATGGCCCGATGAACCGTGTGGCCTCGGCCCTGTTGGCCAAGTTGGCAGCCCACAACGCGCGCAGCGACCGCCCCCGTCACAGCTGACCCCCAAAGTTGTCTAAGCCCCCCTCCTTATTTACCCGGAACCTATCCCATGGCCATTCTTGCAGTCAATGCGGGCTCATCCTCGCTTAAATTTTCCATGCACCCCCTGCTTGCGGGCCAGGTGCAAGCCAGTGTGCTGAGCGGCAACATCGAGGGGCTGGAGCCCGGTGGCAGCCCAGTGATGGGTTGGAGTTACCAGGGCCAGTCGCAACAACAGGCGCTGGTGCTGTCTTCTGACGCTTCAGGTGGCGGCAGTTTTCAGCTGGCCTTGAAAAGCCTGCGCCAGTTGCTAGCCAACTTGCCCGGTTTGCCGGCGATTGAAGCGGTAGCGCACCGTGTGGTGCATGGTGGCCAGGTTTTTCGCGCCAGTGTCATCGTGGATGCGCCGATTCTGGAGCAGCTCACCGCGCTGAACTCGCTCGCACCCTTGCACCAACCGCACAATGTGGCGGGTATTCGCGCCTTTCTGGCGGCTTTCCCGGAACTGCCCCAGGTGGCTTGTTTTGACACGGCCTTTCACGCCACCCTGGCGGAAGCGGATTACGCCTTTGCATTGCCGCAGGAGCTGAGCGCCCAAGGTGTGCGTCGCTATGGTTTCCACGGCCTGTCTTACCAGTTTGTCATGGGCACGCTGATGGCCCTGACGCCGCGCGGCCGTGAGCGGGTGTTGATGGCCCATCTGGGCAACGGCGCCAGCCTGTGTGCCGCCACCGGCGGACTGAGTCGTGCCACCACTATGGGCTTTTCGGCCCTGGACGGTTTGGTAATGGGCACCCGCACTGGCACGCTGGACCCGGGCGTGCTGCTCTACTTGCTGGAGCAGGGTTGGGATCACAAGCGGCTGCAAACGCTGCTGTACAAGCAAAGCGGCCTGCTAGGTGTTTCCGGTATTTCAGCCGACATGCGGCGTTTGCGTCAGGATGGCAGCGCTGCGGCGAAAAAAGCCATTGCCATGTTTACCCACCGCGTGGTGCGTGAATCGGGCGCACTGACCGCCTGCATTGGCGGGCTGGATGTGTTGGCCTTTAGCGGCGGTATTGGCGAGCACGACATTGCTACCCGTCAGGAGGTCTGTGCTGCCCTGGGCTATTTGGGGGTGCAAATCGATGCAGATCTCAACGCACAGGCCAAGGGCGACAAGGCCATGGCGATTCACGCAGCCGGCAGTCGGGTGGAAGTCTGGGTGGTGCCGACCGATGAAGGTCAGGTGGCCGCCAGCGAGGCAGCCCGTCTGATCAATTCGTAAACGGACGCCCGGCCAGCTTGGTGCCGGGCTTGATGCCTTTTCTGGCAAACCAGCCCTGGTTCATTTCCAGCACATAGCGCACGGGTTTGAGTGAGCAGTGCGAATCGGTGGTCTGTGGCTTCATGTCTTCCAGGTTGACGATGCTGCCATCGTCGGCAATAAACGCGGCGGTGAGCGGAAGAATGGTGTTCTTCATCCAGAAACACTGCTTGCTCGGCGCTTGGAACACGAACAGCATGCCCTCGCCCTGGGGCATTTCGCTGCGGTACATCAAACCGATCTGGTGTTGCTCCGGGGTCAGTGCGACCTGAATGTCCATCTGGTGAATGCCTGCCGATAGCGTGATGCGTTGCAGCTGCATTTGCGGGCTTTCCTGGGCCATGGCCGAACCGGCGAAGCACAGAGCGAAGAGGATACAGGCTAGTTTTTTCATGGTGCTATTCTGAATCAAAACCCGTCGGCAATTTTTCGTGAAGGTGACTTGATTGTCATCAAATCGCCACCAGATCGTAGAGGCGATGCAGTGTTGCAGGGTGACCGATAGAATGGAAAACATGGCAACCATAAAACCTGAAAACCCGGCTCCCAATCCGGTACGCGTACCCGACCGGGACGATAGCAATTCCGTGGTACTCGAGCGGGTGCCCGAGAAAGTCAAACCCCCCGGCATGTTCCAGGTGGTGATGCTCAATGATGACTACACCCCAATGGAGTTCGTGGTGGTGGTCATTCAGGAGTTTTTTGGTAAAGACCTCGAGGCCGCGACCCAAATCATGCTCAAGATCCATCTGGATGGCAAAGGAGTTTGCGGCGTCTACTCCAAGGACGTGGCGGCCACCAAGGTGGACCAAGTACTTGATGCTGCACACAAAGCCGGGCATCCGCTCAAATGTTTGAGTGAACCCGTTGAATTTTGAAGAGAACCCCAGACCTTGCAACTCTGCTGTTCAAAACGGTTTACAGTTTATTAAACAACGCAAGGCAAAGGAAATCACATGATTGCCCAGGAATTAGAAGTTAGCCTGCACATGGCGTTCGTGGAGGCGCGTCAGCAACGCCACGAATTTATTACCGTGGAGCATCTGCTGTTGGCTTTGCTTGATAACCCCAGTGCTGCCGAGGTGCTGCGTGCGTGTTCCGCCAATATCGATGACCTGCGCAAGTCGCTGGCCAACTTTATCAAGGACAACACGCCGCAAGTGGCGGGCACCGACGAGGTGGACACCCAGCCGACACTGGGGTTTCAGCGCGTCATCCAGCGCGCCATCATGCATGTGCAAAGCACCGGCAGTGGCAAGAAGGAAGTCACCGGCGCCAATGTGCTGGTCGCCATTTTTGGCGAGAAGGACTCGCACGCTGTCTATTACCTGCACCAGCAGGGCGTGACGCGCCTGGACGTGGTCAACTTCATTGCCCACGGCATCAAGAAAAACGACCCCCCCGAGCCGGCCAAGGCCAACGAGGCCCCCGGCGAAGCCGAAGAGGGCGGCGCTGAGAAGAACGAAAAGTCTTCGCCGTTGGAGCAGTACACCGTCAACCTGAACCAGCTGGCCAAGGAAGGCAAGATTGATCCGCTGATCGGGCGCGAGTACGAAGTCGAGCGCGTGATCCAGATTTTGTGCCGCCGCCGCAAGAACAACCCCCTGCTGGTGGGCGAGGCGGGTGTCGGCAAGACCGCGATTGCCGAGGGCCTGGCCTGGCGCATCACCCAAAACGACGTGCCCGACATCCTGGCCGAAGGCGTGGTCTATTCGCTGGACATGGGCGCGCTCCTGGCGGGCACCAAATACCGGGGCGACTTCGAGCAGCGCCTCAAGGGCGTGCTCAAGGCTTTGAAAGACAAGCCCAACGGCATTCTCTTCATTGATGAAATCCACACCCTGATCGGTGCCGGTGCGGCCTCGGGCGGCACGCTGGACGCCTCCAACCTGCTCAAGCCGGGTCTGAGTTCCGGCCAGCTCAAGTGCATTGGCGCCACCACCTTTACCGAGTACCGTGGCATCTTTGAGAAAGATGCTGCCTTGTCACGCCGCTTCCAGAAGGTGGATGTGGTCGAGCCCACCGTTGAGCAGACCGTGGAAATCCTCAAGGGTTTGAAGTCGCGTTTTGAAGAGCATCACAACGTCAAATACGCCGTGGCCGCCCTGCAGGCAGCCGCCGAACTGAGTGCCAAGTACATCAACGACCGTCACCTGCCCGACAAGGCCATCGACGTGATTGATGAGGCCGGTGCGGCCCAACGCATTCTGCCGCCCAGCAAGCGCAAAAAGACCATCAGCAAGGCCGAGGTGGAAGAGATCGTGGCCAAGATTGCCCGCATCCCCGCGGCCAATGTGTCCAATGACGACCGCGGCAAGTTGCGCACCCTGGAACGTGATTTGCGTAACGTGGTGTTCGGCCAGGACAAGGCGATTGATGTGCTGGCTTCCGCCGTCAAGATGGCCCGTTCGGGTCTGGGCAAGGGCGACAAGCCCATCGGCTCCTTCCTGTTCAGTGGCCCCACCGGCGTGGGCAAGACCGAGGCCGCCAAACAGCTCGCCTACATCATGGGCATTGACCTGATTCGCTTTGACATGAGCGAGTACATGGAGCGACACGCCGTGAGCCGCCTGATTGGCGCGCCTCCCGGTTATGTCGGTTTTGACCAGGGTGGTTTGCTGACCGAGGCGATCACCAAGAAGCCGCACTGCGTGCTGCTGCTGGATGAAATCGAGAAGGCGCACCCGGACATCTTCAACGTGTTGCTGCAGGTCATGGACCATGGCACGCTGACCGATAACAACGGGCGCAAGGCCGACTTCCGCAACGTCATCATCATCATGACGACCAATGCGGGTGCCGAGACCATGAACAAGGCCACCATCGGCTTCACCAACCCGCGTGAGTCGGGCGACGAAATGGCCGATATCAAGCGCCTGTTCACGCCCGAGTTCCGCAACCGTCTGGATGCCTTGGTGAGCTTCAAGGCGCTGGACGAGAACGTGATCCTGCGCGTGGTGGACAAGTTCCTGCTGCAGCTCGAAACCCAATTGGCCGAGAAGAAGGTGGACGTGACGTTTACCGACAAGCTGCGCAAGCACCTGGCCAAGAAGGGCTTCGACCCCCTCATGGGCGCGCGCCCCATGCAGCGGCTGATTCAGGACACCATCCGCCGGGCCCTGGCAGACGAGTTGCTTTTTGGCCGTCTGGTTGACGGTGGCCGCCTGACGGTGGACCTGGACGACAAGGACGAAAGCAAGACCGAGGTCATACTCGATATCCAGCCTTTGCCCAAGAAGGAAGGCAAGTCCAAGCCTGAAGAGGCCACTACCCGCTAGACAAGGCCATAGGTCCGCAAGCTCCAGAACCGGGGCTCAGTTCTGTCACCGGAACTGAGCCCTTGGCTTTTTCGTGCGCTCACTGGGTTGCGCTCAGAATACGGGGCTATCCGTTTCCCCTCTCCAACAATAGACATGACCCTCATTCGCAACTGCATCCTCTGCGGCCTGTTGGCCTTGACCGTTGTGGGTTGCACCACGCCTCCTGTGGCGGGCCCGGCCCAATCCGTGCCGCCACCGGTGGTTGTCAAAGCACCGCCACGCATTGGGCTGGCGCTGGGTGGGGGGGCTGCGCGTGGCTTTGCCCATGTGGGTGTGATTCAGGTGCTGGAAGAAGCGGGTATCCGTCCCAGCCTGGTGGCCGGAACCTCGGCGGGCAGTCTGGTAGCCGCCATTTATGCCAGTGGCAAGAACGGGGCGCAATTGCAGCAGGTGGCCGAGACCATGGAGGAGGCCGCCATCGCCGACTGGTCTTTGCAAATATTCAGTCGGGGTGCTTTGCGCGGCGAGGCCTTGGCGCGTTACGTCAATACCCAGGTCAACTCCCGTTTGATCGAATCCATGCCCTTGCCCCTGGGCATTGTGGCCACCGATTTGAATAGCGGGCTGGACACCTTGTTCCAGCGCGGTGACACCGGCACGGCGGTGCGGGCATCAAGTGCTGTGCCGGCCGTGTTTCAACCCGTCAGAATCGGCGGGCGTGACTATGTGGATGGGGGGCTGGTTTCTCCCGTGCCTGTACGGGCGGCGCGGAAAATGGGTGCCGAACTAGTCATTGCGGTGGATATCTCCAGTCCCCCCGAAGGCAACCTCACCGGCGGCACGCTGGATATTTTGTTGCAGACCTTCACCATCATGGGCAAGAGCATTAACACCCTGGAGTTGCGCGATGCCGATGTGGTCGTCAGGCCGGTGCTGACCGGCATTTCCAGCGCCGACTTTGGCGCACGCAAGCGTTCTATTGAGGCCGGGCGCCAAGCCATGTTGCAGGCCCTGCCCCAGTTGCGTGCGGCGCTGGCGGCCAAAGCGCATTGAGTTCGAAAAACCAAAAAAAAGGCCCCGTTTTGCAACGAGGCCTTGAAGGGATCCCTGAACCTGAAGGTTTCGAAAGGACCCGAGGAGACAACTGGTAGGAACCAAGGATTCCTGATACTTTCAATTATCTCAGGGTTTTCCCTTGGTTTGCAAGCCTGGTGCACAAAAACATCAAATTTCTGTGCATTCCTTCAAATTAACGCTTCTTGGCAGAGGCTGTCTTGGCAGTGCCGGTAGCTGTGGCTGCCACCGAATGGAAGTTGGCCTCAGCCACTTCCGTTGCTTGCTTTACAGCTTTTTGCACGGATTCCAGCGCGTTGGTGGCAGCGGACACCGAGCTTTTCAGAATCGCAACAGCGGCTTCTGAACCGGCGGGTGCGTTCTTTGCAGCGCTGTCTACCAAGCCGACGAACTGGGCTTGCGCATCGGCAGCCTGGCCTTCAACAGCCTTGGTGAATTCAGCGCTGGTGCTGGTGGCGATGTCGTACAGGTGGCGGCTGTACGCAGCCGTCTTTTCAGCCAAGGGCTGGAGCAGGTTGGACTGCAGAGCGATCAGCTCTTGCACGTCTTTCACGCTCAACACGGACTGGCTGTGGCCAGCGACTTCAGACAGAGCTGCCTTGGAAGCCGTCATGTTCAGTTCAACAATCTTTTCCACGCCTTCAAATGCCTTGTTGGTCAGGCCAAACAGGGTTTCGATGTTGGCTTTTTGTGCTGCGAGGATTTGTTCAACGGTGAGTACGGACATTTTGATTCTCCAAATAAAGATGAGTGGCTTGAACTTACGTATCTGCGTTGTCACCAGCCCCCGGGACTTTCATGTTGCACCGCAGCATGACTCGAATTGTAATCAGGCTTTGTATGAATGCAAGCACTTCTTGTTGCAACGCAGCAAGTTAGATGTGCTTTACTAAATGCGAAAAGAGTCCCCGGCGCGTCACGCGCAGTGCAGCCGGCGCATGCAGGTGCCGTGCGGCTGGCAAAATCGGCCCATGCCCCATAAACCGTCCAGCCGTCCCGAGCCCGAGCCGCGCAGCGCCTATCCTGTGTTGCGCAGCATTACGACCCGCTGGATGGACAACGATGCCTACGGTCACGTCAACAACGTCGTTTATTACAGCTGGTTCGATACCGCCGTGAATGCCTGGTTGATTGAGAGTGGTGTGCTCGATATCCAGCGCAGCCCCACGGTCGGACTGGTGGTGGAGACGCATTGCAATTATTTTGTGCCGCTGGCTTTTCCGCAAACCGTGCAAGTCGGCCTGCGCGTAGCCCAGGTCGGATCCAGTAGCGTGCGCTACGAACTGGCGGTGTTTGGCAAAGATGCACTCTGCGCGGCCAAGGGGCATTTCGTCCATGTCTACGTGGATGCGCAATCCCACCGACCCGCGGCCATTCCATCCTCACTCAAAACCCTTCTGGAGACTCTTGCATGACACTTTCCGCGATTGACGAAGCCATCTGTTCCCGGCGTTCCATGCGCGCATTTACGCCACAGGATGTGGCGCGAGCCGACATTGAGCACATTTTGGAAGTTGCCAGCCGCGCACCTTCCGGTACCAATTGCCAGCCCTGGAAGGTCTATGTCCTGCAAGGGGCCACCCGCAACACCTTGGTGGAGCAGGCTTGTGCGGCCCATGACACGATGCGCGCCGACCCGGCACTGGCCGAACAGTACAAGGAGGAGTACGACTATTACCCGGAAAAATGGGTCAGCCCTTACATTGACCGCCGGCGCGAAAACGGCTGGAGCCTGTATGGCCTGCTGGGTATTGGCAAGGCCGACCGGGATCAGATGCATCTTCAACACCAGCGCAACTTCCGCTTTTTTGACGCGCCGGTTGGTCTGATGTTTACGGTGGACCGGGTCATGGGCCGGGGCTCTCTGGTGGACTACGGTTGCTTTCTGCAAAGCATCATGGTGGCAGCGCGCGGCAAGGGCCTGCACACTTGCCCGCAGGCGGCATGGAATGGCTTTTCCAAATTGATAATGCCGTTGATAGGCGCCGGTTCCGACGAGATGCTGGTCTGTGGCATGTCGCTCGGCTATGCCGACGAGGCGGCCGTGGTCAATACCCTGAACACGCCGCGCGTGCCGGTCAAGGACTTCACCCATTGGCACGATTGAACAAAGGCAATGGCGGCACTTGCGATTGCACTGCTTGACGGACTGAGCTACGCCAGCACGCTGTTTCTGATGGCCTCCGGGCTTACGCTGATCTTCGGCGTTACCCGTATCGTGAACTTTGCTCATGGCAGTTTCTTCATGCTGGGCGCGCTGTTCTCGGCGCATTGGCTGGTGAACTGGTTTCCCGCCTGGGCCGACAGCGCCTGGCTTTACGCTGCGGCCATGCTGCTGGGTGCAGGCTGCGCCGCGCTGGTGGGGGCGCTGGCCGAATGGCTGTTGCTGCGCCGCCTTTACGGCGTGCCGGAGTTGTACCAACTGGTCGCCACCTTTGGCCTGAGCCTTGCTTTGCACGACGCGATGCGCTGGCTGTTCGGGCCCGACGAGGTGTTTGCGCCGCGCTTTCCGGGGCTCAGGGGCTCTTTGCAAATTGGCGCCGAGTATTTTCCGCAGTACCAATTGCTGACCATTTTGCTGGGGCCACTGGTTTGGTTGGGTTTACATGGCGTGCTGAACCACACACGCTGGGGCGCGCGCCTGCGTGCCGCTACGCTGGACCGGGGCATGCTGTCGGCGCTGGGCGTCAATGCCAAACCGCTGATGCTGATTGCCGTGGTGTTGGGCTGTGCGCTGGCGGGGCTGGGCGGGGCTTTGCAACTGCCGCGTGAGCCTGCCAACCTGCAAATGGATTTGGGTATCGTCGTTGAGACCTTTGTGGTGGTGGTGACTGGCGGCTTGGGCAGTATTGCCGGTGCATTTCTGGCGGCGATGTTGATCGGGCAGGTGCATTCCTTCGGTGTGATGTTTTTTCCGCAGGCCACCCTGGTGTTTGTGTTTGTGACCATGGGCCTGGTGCTGGCCTTCAGGCCCCAGGGGCTGCTGGGCCGTGCTCTGGCACCTTTGCCCCAGGAGCAGGGCCGGCGCTTTGTGCTCTGGCCCTTGGCGACCGGCCGCTTTGTCGGGCTGTGCCTGCTTGTGGCTGTCGCCATGGGCGCGAGCACGGTGGCCGGCGCCTATTGGCAGTCGCTGATCAGTGATGTGTTGATTCTGGTGATTGTGGGCGTCAGCCTGCAGTCCATGATGGCCTTGGGTGCGCTGGTCAGCTTTGGCCATGCTGCATTTTTCGGCTTGGGTGCATACGCGGCAGCCTGGGTGCATCTGGCCTGGGGCTGGGGGCTGTTGGGCGCGCTGCTTGCGGCATGCGCTGCCTGCGCGCTGCTGGCTGCGCTATCGGGTGCGATGCTGGTGCGCAGCAGCGGTGTTTATCTGGCCATGCTGTCGCTGGCTATGGCACAGGTGCTGTGGGCCACCGCCAGCCAATGGGTTGCGGTCAGCGGTGGCGACAATGGCCTCATCGGCGTGCAACTCGTCAGTAACGCGAGCCGGCCCTGGTTTTTCGCCTTCCTGGTGTTGCTGGCGCTGGGTTCGATTGCGGCATTGCGGCGCTTTTCACGCTCTGGTCTGGGTGCCTCGTTGCAGGCCTTACGCGATGCGCCCGGGCGCGCGGCGGCCAGCGGTCTGCCGCTACAAAAAATCAAATGGCTTGTGTTGGTGCAAAGCGCCACGCTGGCCGGCTTGGCTGGCGGGCTGTTCGCGGCGCATAAAGGATCGGTGTTTCCTTCGGTGCTCTCGGTCTCCACCTCGGTCGATTTCTTGCTGGTTGTCTTGCTGGGTGGTTTGCACCAGCTTTGGGGCACGCTGGCCGGCGCGGTGGTGCTGGTGTTGGCGGGCAGTGGGTTGGGGCGCAGCTTTGATTACTGGCGTGGTGCACTGGGTCTGTTGGTGATGCTCATCATGGTGTGGGCTCCTTCCGGCATCTGGGGCCTGAGGCACTCAACCGGTCAGGGAGACATGCATGTCTGAGTCACAGGGCCTTTTGCGGGGACTGGAAGTGCGTGACCTGGTCAAGCACTTTGGTGGTGTGCAGGCGGTGCGCGGCGTGGACTTCGCGGTGCAGCCCGGTGAATGCGTGGCATTGATTGGCCCAAACGGCGCAGGCAAATCCACCACCTTTGCCTGCATTGCCGGCCAGTACGCACCCAGTGGCGGGCAAATATGGTGGCAGGGCGAGGCGCTCAATGCACTGCGCCCCGCGCAACGTTTGCAGCGTGGCATTGCCCGCACCTTTCAGGTGGCGCAAACCTTTGAAGCCTTGACGGTGCTGCAAAACGTGCAGCTATTGCTCCTGGGGTCAAGTGCCTTGAGCCCCTGGCGGGTGTTGGACCGGGAGTTGCACCAGGCCGCCCTGGCCTTGTTGGCGCGTGTGGGCTTGCAGGAGCAGGCGCATCTGGATGCCCGCAGCTTGCCCTACGGTGCCAAGAAGCGGTTAGAGCTGGCCATGGCGCTGGCCGGGCTGGAGGCTGCGCCGGGCCGGGGACAGTCCCCTCCCGCTTTGTTGTTGCTGGATGAGCCTGCTGCTGGACTTGCGCTCCTGGAGCGCGCGGCGCTGATGCAACTGGTGCGCTCGCTGACCCATGACGCAGACGGTCACCCACACCGCGCCGTGCTCTATACCGAACACAATATGGACGCGGTTTTTGGCGTGGCCGACCGGGTGCTGGTGTTGATGGAAGGACGCATTGCGGCTTCAGGTTCGGCGGATGAGGTGGCCGCCGATGCACGTGTGCGCACCCATTACCTGGGCCGCTTCTTTCGCCACACGCCACAGGCCCGCCATGCTTGAGGTGAGAGGCCTGAGCGCCTGGTACGGTGCTGCGCAAGCCTTGTTCGCCGTGTCGCTGCACGTGGGGCAGGGCGAGCTGGTGGTGCTGGAGGGATTGAACGGTGCGGGCAAATCCACGCTGCTGCAATCCATCATCGGCCTGGGGCCCAAGCTGCAGGGCGAGGTGATTTTTCAGGGGCGACAAATCGTCCAATGTCCGGCGCACGAACGGTCAAGGCTGGGCTTAGGCTTTGTACCCGAAGACCGGCGCCTGTTTGCGGAGCTGACTGTGCTGGAGAACTTGCTGGTCGCGGCGCGCGCGCCGTTGGTGCATGTGCGTGGTGAGCAGCGTGTTTCCACCAAGCAGCAACTGGAGCAGGTGTTCGCACTCTTCCCCGCGCTCCAACCCATGCAAAAGCGCCGCGCACTGGAGATGAGCGGCGGCGAGCAGCAGATGCTGAGCATTGCCCGCACGCTCATGACATCGCCCACCCTGCTGCTGATGGACGAACCCTGCGAGGGCATTGCGCCGGTGCTGGTGGAGTCCATTCGGGACGCGCTGCTGCAGCTTAAATCCCAGGGCATGTCCCTGCTGATTGCGGAACAAAATGCGCTGCTGGCTGCGCATGCGGACCGAGTCATTACACTGGTAGCCGGGCAAACCGGCGCACACCTCACACCATGATCATTACCAGCCTTCTGGACACCGACCTTTACAAGTTCACCATGATGCAGGTCGTGCTGCACCAGTTTCCGGGAGCGCAGGTGGAATACCGCTTCAAGTGCCGCAACCCGGGCGCGAACCTGGCTCCCTTTGTGGATGAGATACGCGAAGAAATCCGCTCGCTGTGCAGCCTGCATTTCCAGGAAAGCGAGCTGGCCTATCTGCGCTCCATGCGCTTTATCAAGAGCGACTTTGTCGACTTCCTGGGGCTGTTCAAGCTCAACGAGAAATACATCACGGTTACGCCCTTGCCCTCAGGTGACATCAGCATTGAAATTGTTGGCCCCTGGCTGCACACCATTCTGTTTGAGATCCCGGTGCTGGCCATCGTCAACGAGGTTTACTTTCGCAACACCCAGGCAGTACCGGACTTTGTCGAAGGGCGCAAACGGCTGGACGTCAAGATCGGTCAGTTGCGCGCCGAGGGCCTGGTCGACCTGAAGATCGCCGACTATGGAACGCGCCGTCGCTTCTCGCGCCCCTGGCATGAAGAGGTGATGCGCGTGCTGGCTGCGCGCCTGGGTACCCAACAGAGCCCCGGCAACGTGCCAGGGGTGCCGGGTCAACTGGCCGGCACCAGCAACGTCTGGCTCGCCATGAAGCTGGGCCTTACTCCCTTGGGCACCATGGCCCACGAATACCTGCAGGCCTGCCAGGCCCTGGGGCCGCGCCTGCGCGACAGCCAGATTTATGCCTTTGAGAGTTGGGCGCGCGAGTACCGGGGTGACCTGGGCATTGCACTGAGCGACGTATATGGCATGACGGCCTTTTTGCGCGACTTCGATATGTACTTCTGCAAGCTGTTTGACGGCGCACGCCACGACAGTGGTGATCCGTTTGAATGGGGTGAGCGCATGATCGACCACTACGCGCGCAACCGGGTGGACCCCCGCAGCAAGACGCTCATCTTCAGCGACAGCCTTACGGTGCCCCGCACCATCGAGCTATACCAGCAGTTCCGTGGCCGTTGCCAGCTGGCCTTTGGCATTGGAACCAACCTGACCAATGACCTGGGCTACGTGCCGCTGCAAATCGTCATCAAAATGGTGAAGTGCAACGGGCAACCCGTGGCCAAGCTATCGGACACGCCGTCCAAGAATATGTGTGATGACGAGCGTTACCTGGCCTATCTGCGCCAGGTGTTTGAAATTGCGCAGCCGGCCTGACCGGCGGTCTCTTTTTTTCTTTATGTGCCGGGCACCGGCCTCGCGTCAACCTGAACCCTACAAACAACATGACCAAACCCGCCATCCTCGTCACCCGCGCCATCTTCCCTGAGGTGTTGATAAAGCTGAGCCAACACTTCGACGTCGAATCCAACCAGGACGATGTGATCTGGTCACCGCAGGAACTGGCGCAGCGCCTGCAAGGCAAGGTTGCCGCCTTTATGACCGGCACGGAGCGGGTCAACGCCGAATTGCTGGCGCTGTGTGGCCAACTCAAGCTCTGCGCCAACATGACGGTGGGCTACAACAATTTCGACCTGGCCGCCATGACGTCTGCCGGCGTGCTGGGTACCAACGCACCCGACGTGCTGACCGAGACGACCGCCGACTTCGGCTTTGCGCTCTTGATGGCCACCGCACGCCGTGTCACCGAGAGCGAGCATTTCCTGCGTGCCGGCAAATGGACACGCTGGAGCTACGACATGTTTTCCGGTGCCGAGGTGCATGGCACCACGCTCGGCATTGTCGGCATGGGCCGCATCGGCCAGGCCATTGCCCGCCGTGCCGCCCTGGGCTTTGGCATGCAGGTGATCTACCACAACCGCTCGCGCCTGGACGCCGCCACCGAGGCCAGCTTCCACGCGCGTTACGTGGGCAAGGAAGAACTGCTCCAGACCGCCGACCACGTGATGCTGGTGCTGCCTTACTCGGCCAGCTCCCACCACACGATTGGCGCGGCCGAGCTGGCGCTGATGAAGCCCACTGCCACCCTGATCAACCTGGCGCGCGGCGGCATTGTGGACGACGCAGCACTTGCCGAAGCGCTGCGCCATAAGCGCATTGCCGCTGCCGGGCTGGATGTGTTTGAGGGCGAGCCAGCCGTGCACCCGGCGCTGCTGACGGTGCCGAATGTGGTGCTGACACCGCATATTGCGAGCGCTACCGAAGGCACACGCCGCGCCATGGCTGCTCTCGCCGTGGACAACCTGATCGGCTTTCTGGTGAACGGCAAGGCGGTGACGCCGCTGAACCCGGAAGTGCTTGCGCGCGTGGGCGCCTGAGTGGACGCTGCTTTCTTGAATGCCGGGATCGCCTGGGTGCTGCTGGCCCTCGTGCTGGTGAACACCGGTTTACTGCTGTGGTTGGCCATGCGCCAGCCGGACGGACAGGACCCGCTGGCACTGCAACAGCAACAGCAAGTGCAACAAGACGCCCAGCGCACCCTGCTCGCAGCCATGGCCGCCAACACGCAGGCGCTTGAGCGTTCCCTGCGCCAGGAAATCGCCGAATCGGCCCGTGGTGGCCGGCAAGAGCTGGCGCACAACCTGGCCACCTTCCAGCAGACGATCACCCAACAGGGGGCGCAAGCCACGCGCACGCAGAACAGCCAGATTGACGCCTTCGGCCAGCAGCTCGCCCTGCTGCAAAAGTCCCTGTCCGACACCTTGGCGCTGCAGCTCGGAGCCTTAAGCGAATCCAACGCGCGGCGCATGTCTGAGATCCGCCAGACCCTGGAGGCGCAACTGGCACAGCTGCAAACCACCAATGCCGCCAAGCTCGACGAGATGCGCGCCACCGTGGACGAGAAACTGCAGTCCACCTTGCAGGCGCGCCTGGGCGAGAGCTTCAAGCAGGTGGCCGAGCGGCTGGAGCAGGTGCACAAGGGCCTGGGCGAGATGCAGACCCTGGCGCAGGGCGTGGGCGACCTCAAGCACCTGCTCACCAACGTCAAGACGCGCGGCATGTTTGGCGAGGCGCAGCTGGAGGCCTTGCTGGAGCAGGTGTTTGTGCCCGACCAGTACGCGGCTCAGGTAGCCACCATTCCCGGCAGCAAGAACGTGGTGGACTTTGCCATCCGCTTGCCGGGGCGCTCCGACAACGGCGCGCCGCTGTGGCTGCCGATTGACGCCAAGTTTCCCAACGAAGATTACGAGCGCCTGCTGGACGCGCAGGGCAGGGCGGACGCAGTCGCGGCCGAGGCCGCAGCCAAGGCACTGGAACTGCGCATCCGCCTGGAAGCCAAGAGCCTGAACGAAAAGTACGTGGAGCCGCCCCACACCACCGACTTCGCCATCCTGTTCCTGCCCACCGAGGGCCTGTATGCCGAGGTGCTGCGCCGCCCCGGCCTGATGGAAAGCCTGCAGCGCGACCACCGCGTGACGCTCGCCGGCCCCACCACGCTGCTGGCCATCCTGAGTTCGCTGCAAATGGGCTTTCGCACCCTGGCGCTGGAGAAGCGCAGCAGCGAGGTCTGGCAGGTGCTGGGCGCGGTGAAGAACGAGTTTGCCAAGTTCGGCGATGTGCTGGCCAAGGTCAAGGCACAGACCGAGACCGTGCTCAAGACCCTGGACAACGCCCAGGTGCGCAGCCGTGCCATGGACCGTGTGCTTAAAAAAGTGGAAACGCTGCCTGATACCCAAGCGCAGGCCCTGATTGCCGTGGACCGGGATCTGGATCTGGATCTGGAGCCAGATGCAGGCGCGGAGTCTTGCAGCGGCAAATGAGCGCGCTGCCGATCCCTGCCAAAGCCTCACCCTGGGCGCTGGCCCGCCTGATTTGCGGCCATATCTGCCTGCACGCCGCCATGGCAGGCAGTCGCATGGCGGCGCCCTTGCTGGCACTCAAGCTGGGTTATGGCGCGCTGTCGGTGGGTTGCCTGATGGCGCTGTATTCCCTGATGCAGGTGTTTCTGGCGATTCCGGCCGGGCGCTATGCCGACCGGCATGGCCTGAAACGTCCGGTGGGTATTGCGTTGGTCGCTGCCGTCACCGGTGCCACGCTGGCAGCGCTGTTTCCGCGCTTTGAAGTGCTGTGCATCAGCGCGCTGTGCATGGGTGGCGCCACTGGCTCCGCCTCGATCGCCTTGCAGCGTCACGTGGGGCGGGCGGCGCACGACTCCACCGAACTCAAGCGCGTGTTCAGTTGGCTGGCCATCGGTCCGGCGGTCTCCAACTTCTTGGGCCCGGTGATGGCGGGCTTGCTGATTGACCATGCGGGCATCTGGTTTGGGGGTGCGGCGGCAGACACCAACGGTTTTCGTGCGGCCTTTTTGTTGATGGCTTTGCTGCCCCTGTTGACCTGGGTCTGGATACGCCACACCGCAGAGTTGCCGCCCGTTCTGCACCCCGAGGGTGTGCCCAAACCGCAGGTCTGGCATCTGCTGCGTGAGCCCGGCATGCGCCGCCTCCTGCTGGTGAACTGGTTGTTGTCGAGTTGCTGGGATGTGCACACCTTTGTCGTACCGGTCCTCGGCCATGAGCGCGCCTTCAGCGCCTCGGTGATCGGGGCCATTCTGGGCAGCTTTGCGATTGCCGCTGCCTGTGTGCGCGTGGCCATGCCGCTGCTGGCGGTGCATTTGAAAGAGTGGGTGGTGGTGAGCTGGGCCATGCTGATCACGGCGCTGCTGTTTGGTATCTACCCCTTGATGCACACGCCGCTGGCGATGGGGTGCTGTTCGGTGTTGCTGGGGTTGGCGCTGGGTTCAGTGCAGCCCATGATCATGAGCACCCTGCACCAGATCACGCCGCACGCGCTGCACGGTCAGGCTTTGGGCTTGCGGCTGATGAGTATTAACTTGTCCAGTGTGTTGATGCCCATGCTGTTTGGCACTGCGGGGATGGTAGTGGGGGTGTCGGTGGTGTTTTG
>CANFIH010000033.1 GCA_947446855.1 Burkholderiales bacterium | reverse complement strand
GAACCACAGCAGGGTGTGCAGCCAGAAGAAGCCGAAGGTTCCCACCAGCAACTGCACCATGATCTGGAAGGCAATCCAGATTTGCGGGTACTTCTGGAAGTCGCCATGGTGGCCGTGTGGCTGGAAGGACACAAAACCGGCAGGCGCTTCGGCCAGATCCTTTTTGCCGCTGTGGCAGGTCTTGCAGGTCTTGAGGCGGTTGTCCACATGCACCTTGGACTTGGGATCGTCCACGCGCAGGATGTCGTGGCTGCCGTGGCAGTTGTAGCACTTGGCGGTATAGGCGTAGCCCAGGGTGCTGATCTGGCCGTGGTAGGTGGCTTTGTAGGAGGCCAGATTGGCTTCGTGGCAGCTGCCGCACTGGTTGGAAATGGCCAGCTTGAAGGGGTCGCCCGAGGTGTTGCTCACCGCATGCGCGCTGTGGCAGTCGGAACAGGTGGCGGCCTTGGCGTTTTTCTTCTCGATGGATTCCTTGCCGTGCACCGACTCGGCATAGGCCTCGAGCTGGTCGGTATGGCAGCTTTCACCGCAGCGCTGGGAGATACTCAGGCGCCAGGCGGCGCGCTCGGGCGAGTCCTTGGCCACACTGGCGGGCGGCGCATTGAAGCTGTGCGTGTCGTGGCAGTTGTCGCAGGAGGCGTTGGGTTGGGTCTCGTCGTCCGCATTGGGCTTGGCGTGGAACGACTTCTTGTACAGGGCGATGTTGTCTGCCACCACACCCAGGCGGGGCTTCTCGGCGGTCTTGCCGTCTTTTTTGGCCTGCTCCCAGAGGTCCTGGTGGCAGCCGGCACAGTCCACCTTTTTCAGGGGCTGGGCGGTATTCTTTTGGTGGGCCTTGCCGTTTTGGGCGTAGTCCGTGATGTCGGTGTGGCAGGCCACGCACGCCATCTTGGCGTGCACGCTCTTGGCGAAGGCATCGGGCGCGACGTTGTGCAAGACCTGAGCCTTGCCTTGTGCATCCTTCTGCTGGAGTTTGCCCTTGGCACCATCATGGCAAACCAGACAGCTGGCGTTGTCCAGCGCGGCTGGCGCCTTGGTTGCTGGTGTCAGTGCCAACGCATGGGGCAGCAGACACAGCGCCAGCGCCCAGGACAGGAGCGGGCGCAACAGTGCGGGTTTGATTTGCATGATTTTCATTATTTGAATAAAAAAACCAGGCTCCGAGCGGAGCCTTTTTTGCTGTGCCGCAGGCTATTGCGCCAGGATCCAGGCCGCCAGATTCTTCAGTTCCTTGGCGTCCTTGGTGTCAATGATCTTGTGGTCTTCTTCGGTGCCATCGGACAGCTTGACCTTGTTGCCGCTGGTAATGTTGTGGATCACTTTCTCTTCGCCATCGGCCTTGCCCTTGTACTTGGCCGCAATCTTCTGCAGCGAGGGCCCCTTCTTGGTCTTTTCCACAGCATGGCACTTGAAGCAATCGTTCTTCTTGGCCAGTGCCTGGGCGGCGTCGGCATCTACGGCAGCAGAGGCGCTGGACATGCACCCCAACGCCAGGACGGCAGCGGTCACAGAAAGGGTTTTTGCAAGGTATTTCATGGTGGGTAGGCCCGTGGTTTGTGAAATAAGCCAGTGTGGAGGTACGACGGACAAATTATGTGATGGGGGTGAAAACCAGGGCAATAGGCCCATTGGGCTTGACTTGATGTACATCAATCAGTGTTCGGCATCACCACCTTAAGAAGCCGGCCCAACGCGGCGTGTGGGCCGAAATGCCAAAATGGGGGCATGCAAGCCCCCCTCCCAGCCCCCTGTTTTGCGCCGATCCGGCACCTGTCCCCTTCCCCCGTCCCGGCAGTCGCCAGCCTGAGGCAACCAGCCTTCGCGCTGATGGGCCCGCTGCATTTGCCGGTAGTACCCGCTTGAGGGCGCAACATCGCGTCGCCCCCTCGGTCTGGGGTGGCCTGCTGCTGCTGGTGGTGGCCATGGCCTGCTTTGTGGTGCTGGACACCACCACCAAAGTGGTCACCACTGGCGTGCCCATGTTGATGGCTCTGTGGGTGCTGTTCCTGGTGCAGGCGCTGGTGACCGGCGGCTATGTACTGGTGGCCCGCGGCTGGGGCAGCCTCAAGACGGCTCACCCGGGCCTGCACGCCACACGCGGCGGCCTGTTGCTGGTGGTGCAACTGCTGGCCTTCTTCAGTTTGAAGTATCTGCCGGTGGGCGAGTACACCGCGCTGGCCATGACCACCCCGTTGGTCGTGACCCTGCTGGCCACGCGCTTTCTGGGTGAGCATGTGTCACCCCTGCGGCTGGTGCTGGTGGCGCTGGGCCTGGTCAGCACCCTGGTCATCGTGCGCCCGGGCAGCAACGCCATCGGCTGGGCCATGTTGCTGCCCCTGGCGCTGGTGCTGTTCAACGCGGCCTACCAATTGTTGGCCAGCAAGATGGCGCGCACCGAAGACGCGGTGACCACCGTGTTCTACACCTGCAGCACCGCCTTGCTTCTGTCCAGCCTGCCGCTGGCCTGGGTGTGGCAGCCGATCAACGACCTCAACCTGTGGCTGGGCCTGCTGCTGATGGGCGTGGCCGCCGCTTGCGGCAACCTGTTTTTTATCCTGGCGTTCGAGCGCGCGCCTGCTGCCACGCTGATGCCCTATATGTATCTGCAGATCGGCTTTGGCATTCTGGGCGGCTGGCTCATGTTTGACCATGTACCGGACTTCTGGGCCCTGGTCGGCATGGGCATGGTCGCGGCCTGCGGTATGGCCGGCGGGCTGTTGACCCTGTACGAAACGCGGGCGCGCCAGCGCGAGTTGCGCAGCCCAAGCTAAAGCCCGATGGCCAGCCCGTCACTGCGCGGGTCGTGCGCGCCGGTCATGTGCCCGCTCACCGGGTCGATGGCAATGGCGCCCGGGTGGCCCATCAGCGGGTTGCGGGCTGCGATCAGGCTGAGGGCGTGGCCACGTTGGCGCAAGTCGGCCACTGCGTCCGCCGGCACGTCTTCTTCCAACTTGAGGGAGTCGCTGCTGTCGGAGAACGTCTTGCCCAGCAAAAAACGGGGTGCGGCCAGCGCTGCCATCGGGTCCATGCCGTAATCGATCAGCCGCGTCAGCACCGCCGCCAGGGTTTGCGGCTGGCCGTCGGCACCCTGTGTGCCGTACAGCAGTTGCACCCGGCCCTGCTTGCGGTACATGCCGGGGTTCAGGGTGTGGAACGGGCGCTTGCCTGCGGCCAGCGCATTCGGGTGCGAAGGGTCCGGGGAGAAGGCGGCACCCCGGTTGTGCCAGAGCACACCCGTGTCGCCCACCAGCACGCCGCTACCCCAATCGAAATACACCGTGGCCAGCAGCGATACGCTGTGGCCCATCGCGTCGGCCGCGCCTACATAGACCGTGTCGCCCTGTTGGTAGCGATGCGGCCAGGGCAGGGCGTGTTGCAACGCGATGGCGCGGGCCCCAGCGTCCAGGTGCGCGGGCGACAGCAGGCGCGCGACGGGCACTTGCGTAAAGTCCGGGTCGGCGACCCAGCGGTTGCGGTCCAGAAAGGCCTGCTTCACCGCCTCCACCAGCAGGTGGTAATGCCCGGCGCTGCCTTCGGCTATGGCGCTCAGGTCGAAGCGTTCCAGCATGCCCATGATCTGCAGCGTGGTGAGGCCCTGTGTGGGCGGCCGGTGCGCCAGCAATTCGCCGCCGCGGGAGGGCACGCTCAGCGGTGCTTCGACGCGGGCGCGGGTATGGGCCAGATCCCGTGCCGTCAGGGGCGAGCCCGCTGCGTGCAGCCCGGCGGCAAGGGTTCGGGCCAGTGAACCTTCATAAAAATCGCGCGGGCCGCGTGCAGCCAGTGTCTCCAGCGTGCGGGCCAGGGCGGGCTGTGTGCGCACAAAGCCGGCGGGCGGCACCTGGCCTTGGTGCAGGGACGCGCGGTAGATGTCCGGCAGGTTGCCAGCTTCGGCCAGGCGGAAGTTGAGCCAGAAGCGTTCGGAGTCGCTGATGTCAAAACCATCGCGTGCGAGAGCAATCGCCGGTGACAGCAATTCAGCCCAGCTCTTGCTGCCCACCCATTCTGTCTGGCTGATGGCCAGCGCCTGGGCCAGTGCGTCCACCGTTGCTGCGCCGGTCAGTGCCGAGCGCGGGCCGCGCACCGGAATCGTGCCGCTGTAGCCGCTCACATCGCCAGCTGCCTGGCCGATGCCGGAGATGGTTTGCACCTGGCCTTGGCGATTGCTGACCAACAGGAAGGCATCACCGCCCAGGCCGCAAAAGTGCGGGTACGTGACCCACAGCGCGGCCACCGTGGCAATTGCCGCCTCGATCGCATTGCCGCCACGGGCCAGCACGTCCACGCCGCACTGCGTCGCTGGCGCATGCGGGCTGGTGACCATGCCCTTGGCTGAATGGGCCGATCGGGCTGCCTGCGCCGGCGCGCGCTGCGTCATGGCTGTGTGGCGGACAGCGTTTGCATGTGGTCGCAAATCGCAGCCGGCGTGGTCACCCAGATATCGCCACGGTCCCGCGCCGCCGCAATGTGCTGCAGCGCCCGCCGCAGATGGCGCAGCCGGTAGGGCTGGCCGACGATATAAGGGTGCAGGGCAAGGCCCATCACCAGGCTTTGCTGCTGGCTCTGCGCCAGCATCTCGTCGAAGTTGTCGATCACCAGGTCGGCAAAGGCGCTGCCATCCAGATGCCGGCCCATGACCATGGGGATGTCGTTGAGCTCCTGCGGGTAGGGGATGGACCAGAGCGGCTGGCCGCTGCGCGTCTGCATCTGCGTGGGCTGGTCGTCGTGGGCCCAGTTCAGGTGGTACGCATAGCCTGTCTCAGCCAGCAGATCGGGTGTGACGCGGCTCTCCGAGATCCAGGGCGACAACCAGCCGGCGGGCGGCTTGCCGCCCTGCAACTGCGCGATGCGCGTGCGGCAGCCGGCCAGCAGTGCGCGCTCCTGTTCCTCCGTGTAGTCGGACTGGCGAAACGAATTGCTGTGGCCGTGGCCCACCAGTTCATCCCCACGCGCGATCACCGCCTGCAGCAGCTCCGGGCAATGGTCGATCAGCGCGGTATTGATCAGCGCGGCGGTGGGCAGGCAAAGCTGGTCAAACAACTCCAGGCAGCGCCAGGCGCCCACCCGGTTGCCGTACTCGCGCCAGCTGTAGTTCAGCACATCGGGTTGCGGCGACGCCGGGCCTATGCCGGCACCGAGTCCCTCGCCAAAAGCGAAGTGCTCCAGGTTGAAGCCGATATAGACGGCCAGGCGCTTGCCCTCTGGCCAGCTGAAGTCGGGGCGCTGCGTGATGGCGCTGTAGGCAAAGCGGCCGCTGTCGGGGATGGGGGGGAAGACAGGCATCTTCAAAGTACCGCCAGCCCGGCACGCACCAGCATCCACTCGGCGCTGTCGTTCCACACATCCATTCGGATAATCTTGCCGCGCTGCACCACATACCTGTCGACATAGCGGTTGCCCTCAAACGGCGTGCCATCCAGCCATTCGCCATACAGCGTGCCGATGTTGTAGACGATGGCCTCGTCCTCAGTGGCGCCGGCCACCAGGTCGGTGCGCTCAAAGCGCTTCTTCACCCACTTGTAGCGTGCCGCATTGAAGGCGCTGGTTTCTGAGGGGTCGCGCATGGGCCGGCCCCCGGTGAAGCGGATGCGCAGCTCCGGTGAGGTGAAGGCGCGTGCGCCGGCAGGATCCGGAATCATGATGGTGCGCAGAAATTCTTCCACGAGTTCTTTGGGGTCGGTGTTTGTCTCTGGTGTCATGGGGGTTCCTGGTTGGGGGCGCCCCGCAATCCCGCAGGGGTGTGCAAACGGCGCACTGTCTTCAAGCAGATTCTGTTCCAAGGCGCTGCACACCGGTGCGCTGCCGGGCATGCACCGTTTTGCACGGCGCCTATGCCGCAGCATGAGGCGTGCTGCACAAAGCCAGTGCATTTTGCATACATTTGTGCGGCAGATTGCATACAAAACCTTGGCACGGCGTTTGCGTAATGCAATGCTTATGAATGCAGACGCCACCCCCACCAGTGCCATTGAAGTCGTTGGTTTGACCAAGCGCTATGGCGCGGGTAAGCCGGCCGTGGACAACATCAACCTGCGCATTGCCAGCGGCAGCTACTGCTGCCTGCTCGGGCCCTCGGGCTGCGGCAAGAGCACCACGCTGCGCATGATTGCCGGCCACGAATCGGTCAGCAGTGGCGATGTGCTGCTGGAGAACCGCAACATCACCGACCTGCCTGCCGCCGAGCGCGGCACGGCCATGATGTTCCAGAGCTTTGCCCTGTTTCCGCACCTGAGTGCGCTGGACAACGTGGCCTTCAGTTTGAAGATGAAAGGCGTGGGCAAGACCGAGCGGCAGGCCAAGGCGCAGGATCTGTTGGAGCGCGTGGCCATGGGCCATCTGGCGGCCCGCAAGCCCGGCGAATTGTCGGGAGGCCAGCAGCAGCGCGTGGCCCTGGCCCGTGCGCTGATCACACAACCGAAAGCCCTGCTGCTGGATGAGCCCTTGTCGGCCCTCGACCCCTTCCTGCGCATCCAGATGCGCGCCGAGCTGCGCCGCTGGCAAAAGGAGCTGGGCCTGACCTTCATCCATGTGACCCACTCGCAGGAAGAGGCTATGGCCCTGGCCGACACCATGGTGGTGATGAACCATGGGCTGATCGAACAAAGCGGCTCACCGCACGAGGTTTACAACAAGCCGCTGAACGAATTTGTGGCGCGCTTCATGGGCGGCCACAACGTGATTGAAACGCCCGCCGGCAAGATCGGCGTGCGCACCGACCAGACCCGCATTGCCCGCGCCGACGCGCCTGAGATTGCCGGCCTGCCCAGCATTGCCGCCATCGTGACCGACGTCGAATACCAGGGCACCTATGTGCTGCTGGGGCTGCAAAACCCTGCCGTCCAGCACGCCGTGGTCAGCAGCGCCGAGTACTCGGTGATGCTGTCCGAGCAAAAGTTTGCCGCCACGCCCTTTGCCGTGGGCGATGCCGTGCAGCTGGCCTGGACGCCCGCATCCGCGCATGCCCTGCAGGCCTGATAAACACCCGAGTTCCCCATCCCGTTCCCCACCCTTCGCAAGAAGTTTCACCACCCCAAAGGAGTCTCCTTCCATGTCAGACATCATCAAAGACGCTTCCCTTGACGCCCTCGCCATGCAACGCCGCACCGTGCTCAAGGGCACGGCCGGCATTCTGGCCGCCGGCATGTTCCCGGCCGTGCACGCACAGGAAAAAATCGTGCTGCGCTACCTGGGCACGGCCGTGAACCAGGACAAGGAAATCGCCGACAAGTTCAAGGCCGACACCGGCATTGAAATTCAGTACGTGGCCGTCACCACCGACGACGTCACCAAGCGCGCCGTCACCGCGCCCAACAGCTTTGACCTGATCGACTCCGAGTACTTCTCGTTGAAAAACATTGTGCCCACCGGCAACCTCAAGGGCATTGACACCAAGCGCATCAAGAATGCCGACAAGATCACCACCCTGTTCACCACCGGCAAGGTCGCGGGCAAGGCCGTGGGCGACCAGGGCACAGCTCCCAAGAAGGTGATCTACCTGGAAGGCGAGCGCAGCAAGAAGTTCTCCGCCACGCCGACGCAGTACATGTCGCTGATCCCCACCGTCTACAACGCCGACACCCTGGGCATCCGCCCCGACCTGATCAAGCGCCCCATCACCTCCTGGGCCGAGTTGCTCAACCCCGAATTCAAGGGCAAGGCCGCGATTCTGAACATCCCGTCGATTGGCATCATGGACGCTGCCATGGTCGTGGAAGCCATGGGCATCTACAAGTACCCCGACAAGGGCAACATGACCAAGAAGGAAATTGACCTGACCATCAAGACCCTGATTGAAGCCAAAAAACAAGGCCAGTTCCGCAGCCTGTGGAAAGACTTCAACGAGTCCGTCAACCTGATGGCCTCCGGCGAAGTGGTGATCCAGTCCATGTGGTCTCCTGCCGTGACTGCCGTGCGCACCAAGGGCATTGCCTGCACCTTCCAGCCGCTCAAAGAAGGCTATCGCGCCTGGGCTTCCGGTTTCGGTCTGCCCGCCACGCTCTCCGGCAAGAAGCTGGACGGTGCCTACGAGTTCATCAACTGGTTCCTCGACGGCTGGGCCGGTGCCTACCTGAACCGCCAGGGTTACTACAGCGCCGTGCTGGACACCGCCAAGGCCAAGATGGAAGCCTACGAGTGGGCCTACTGGATGGAAGGCAAGCCTGCTGCGCAAGACATCAAGAGCCCGCATGGCGACCTGCTGGCCAAGAAGGGCGAAGTGCGCGACGGCGGCAGCTACGAAGCGCGCATGGGCGGCATCGCCTGCTGGAATGCCGTGATGGACGAGAACGCCTACATGGTCCAGAAGTGGAACGAGTTTGTTGCTGCTTGATTGAGTAGTTAAAACCGAAACGACACCGAGTGATTTGCATATGAGTTCTCCCGTACCCAATTCACATCCGGTGTCTGCCCGCGCACCAGGCCGCACCCTCGCGGCCTGGTGGCAGGCGCTGCCTTTGACAACAGTCTTTGTGCTGTTCTTCCTGATCCCTTTGGCGCTGGTGCTGATGGTCAGCTTCTGGGACTACAACCAGTACGAGATGCTGCCGGACTTCACGTTCAAGAATTACATCGCCGTGTTTGACGGCTGCCTGTCCGGTGACGATCTGTGCGTCACCCTCAAGACCTATTTGTCCACGCTCAAGTTCAGTGTGATGGTCTGGTTGCTCACCCTGCTGGTGGGCTTTACCGTTTCCTATTTTCTGGCCTTCCATGTGCGCTCCAGCGGCATGCAGGTGGTGCTGTTCGTGCTGTGCACGATTCCCTTCTGGACCTCGAACGTGATCCGCATGATTGCCTGGGTGCCGCTCTTGGGCCGCAACGGCCTGGTCAATGACGCGTTGATGCGCCTGGGCGCGGTGGACCAGCCGGTGGAGTGGCTGCTGTTTTCCAGCTTCTCGGTCACGCTGGCCTTTGTGCATTTGTTTTCCACCTTCATGATCGTGCCCATCTTCAACTCCATGATGCGCATAGACCGCAGCCTGCTCGAAGCCGCGGCCGACAGCGGTGCCACGGCCTGGCAGACGCTGTGGAATGTGATCGTGCCGCTGTGCCGCACCGGCATCATCATCGGCTCCATCTTTGTCATCACCATCGTCATGGGCGACTTCGTCACCATCGGCGTGATGGGCGGGCAGCAGATTGCCTCGGTCGGCAAGATCATCCAGGTGCAGACCTCGTACCTGCAGTTTCCGCTGGCGGCTGCCAACGCAGTGATCCTGCTGTCGGTGGTCTTGATGATCATCTGGGCGCTGACCCGCATGGTCGACATCCGGAAAGAATTGTGAACATGACCCCCACGCTCATCACTTCGTGTAACTCGCTTCCCCCCGAGGGGGCGCGCAATGCCCTACGGGCGGCCGGGCGGGCATTGCCATGACCCAAAAGAAAGCCCCCGGTTTCTGGCTGCTGGCGATTTTCTTCGCCGCCTATGTGCTGTTCCTCTACGGGCCCATGCTGGTCATCGTGGTGCTGAGTTTTCAGGGCCCCGAAGGCGGGCTGACCTTCCCCATGCGCGGCTGGTCGTTGCACTGGTTTTACAAACTGGCCGATGGTCTGGGCTCGGTGGACATCGGTTCGGCCCTGTGGCGCTCGCTCGGCCTGGGTCTGACGGTGATGGCCTTCACCGTGGTGTTCTCGGTGTTGGCCGGCCTGGCCTTTCGCAAGAAGCTCAGCGGCGGCGGCGTGCTGTTCTTTATTGTGGTGGCCAGCCTGATCATGCCGTCCATCATCGTGTCGCTGGGCATCGGCCTGGAGTTCCGCCTGCTGGACAGTGGCATCAAGAAACTGCTGGAGGCCTGGGGCTTGCAGGACGCGCTGGACAACTATGGCACGGCGCTGGGCATCTACACCTCGGCACTGGGCGCGCACCTGACCTGGACGCTGCCCTTTGGCCTGTTGATCATGTTTGCCATCTTCAACCGCTTCAACCCGGCCTATGAAGAGGCGGCGCGCGACCTGGGCGCCACACCCTGGCAGGGCTTCCGGCATGTGGTGCTGCCGTTGATTGCGCCGTCCGTGGTTGGTATCGGCATGTTCGGCTTCACGCTGAGCTGGGACGAGATTGCGCGCACCTCGCAGGCCATTGGCGACGTCAACACCCTGCCGCTGGAACTGCAGGGCCTGACCACCACGGTGACTACACCCTCCATCTATGCGCTGGGCACAGTCACCATGGTGGTGTCCTTTGTGGTCATGGGTCTGGCGGTCGGTCTGTCCAGCCTGCTCGCCAAACGCCAGAAAGCGCAGCGCGCGCCATGAGCGAACCGGTGCTGCTGACCGAGAACGATATTTACGAGCGCATGGTCGAGACCATTCTCGACCACCGCCTGCCGCCCGGCACCAAGCTGGTGGAGGACCGGCTGGCTACCGCCTTTGGCGTGTCACGCACGCGCATACGCCCGGTGCTGGTGCGCCTGGCCAACGAGCAGATCGTCACCCTCACGCCCAACCGCGGCGCCACCGTGGCCCAGCCCACCGAAGCGGAGGCGCGCGAGGTGTTTGAGGTGCGGCGCCTGATCGAGCCCACGCTGATCGCCTGCTTTATCAAGCAGGCCGGCGCCGCCGACATTGCCGTGCTGTCGCAATGCATCGCCCAGGAAGAAGAGGCGCGCAGCGCCGGCGACATGCGCCGCGCCATCCGCCTCTCCGGCGACTTCCATCTGCACATTGCCAACGCCGCCCAGCACCAGACCCTGGGCCGCATCCTGCGTGAGCTGGTGTCGCGCACCTCGCTGATTTTGATGACCTACCGCGCCGATGTGCAGCCCCAGAGTGATGCCAGCCGCTGTGGTTGCCGGGAACACCGCGCCCTGCTCGACGCGATTCGCCTGCGCGATGCCCGCGAGGCAGCGCGCCTGATGGGCGAGCATTTGGCGCAGTTGGAGTCGCAATTGCAATTCAACCAGGGCGATGACGACGCACCCGACTTGCTGTCGCTGTTCGGGTCTGAGCCAGCCACCCCCGTAGAGGCTTGAACCATGCCCCGCCTGTTGCTGATCAACCCCAACACCTCGGCCTCCATCAGCGCGCTGATCCAGAAGCACGCGCAGGCGGCAGCCGGCCCGCAGGCCCAGGTAGCCACGCGCACGGCGCGTTTTGGTGCGCCCTATATTTCCTGTGAGGCCAGTTACGCGGTGGCGGCGCACGCCACGCTGGATGCCTGGGCCGCAGCCATCGCGCCGGAGCAGGCGCGTTTTGATTCGGTGCTGATCGGCTGCTTTGGCGACCCCGGCCTGCTGGCCCTGCGCCAGGTCAGCCAGTTGCCGGTCACCGGTCTGGCCGAGGCCTCGTTTATCGCCGCAGCCGAGCAGGGCCGCTTTGCCATCGTCACCGGCGGCGAGCGTTGGAAACCCATGTTGGAGCGTCTGGCGCACAGCCTGGGCTTTGGCGAGCAACTGGCCGGTATCCATACCGTGACCGCGACGGGTGCCGAACTGGCCGCCGACCCGCTGGCCGCGCAGGTGCTGCTGGCGCGCGCCTGCAACGAGGCCGCGCGCCGCTGGGGTGTGCAGTCCGTCATTCTGGGTGGTGCCGGTCTGGCCGGCATGGCTGCTGCGATCCAGCCGGTGGTGGGCGTGCCGGTGATCGACAGCGTGCTGGCCGGTGTGGCCCATGCCTTGCGCTGCGCGCAGCAGGAAACCTTGCAAGCCCCAAAGGTGTTTGACTTTGCGTGGAGTGACGTGTCGGTGGAGCTGGGGGCGACCGGGCTTTAGGGCCCGGCCTTACGGCCCACGGCCCGTTGGCACTACCGGCGGTAGCGCGCCAGCAAGGCGCGGGTGGCCGGCGCGTAATCGGCCGGATTCACCGGCAGCAACCAATGCTTGAGGCGGGTCCGCAAGCCCAGGGGCAGCCGGAGGTCGTGCAGCAAGGCATCGATGTAGTGCAAAGAGAAGGGAACCAGGTTGGTGCCCTTGGCGTGCTTGCCCTCGTTGCGCTGGTCGATCCAGTCCAGGTGCTCGGTGATGCCGCCATCCTGCTCCACTGCCGTCGGCAACCGGAGTTGCCCGCCCAACAGGTCGGCAATCCAGAGTGCGGCAATCTCACAGCTCAGCGGGCTGAACAGCGACGAGTTGTAGCCGTTGAACGCGAGCCGCGGCACATGCACCGGCAGCAGCGAGCGGTACAGGCGGAAGTTGCCATTGGCATCGGTCAGGCGGCTGATGACCGCGTCGGACAAAAAGGGCACGCGTTGCTGCCAACCGGTGGCGCACACCAGCACATCGGCCGGCAGCCGCTCACCCGTGCTCAATTCGGCAAAGTTTCCCTCGGGCCCGGCATGCAGACGGCGGATCACCGCGTCCCGGCAAACCCGGATCCTGCCCGCCTCTACGCTTTCAAAAAAGCCGTCGGTGACCAGGCTCACTGTGCTGCGTGCAATCGACTCGAAAGGCAGCGAGGGCAGCAGCCCCAGCTTTTTGAGCTTGCACTGCACGGTCACCACCCACTGCACCTGTTGGAGCAGGCTGTTGCGCAAGGGCTTGCCCGGGCCGTGCAGGAAGCGCTCAAACCCCGACACCCGGATGAATTCAAACAGCGCCTCACCCATGCGCGTCAGCAACAGGTACTTGTAGTTCAGCAGATTGAACAGTTTTTTCGGCATTTTCCAGATCAACTGGCGTACGACGACGGTGGTGGAGGCGGCTTGTCCGGATACCGCCTGCGCCAGATCACAGGACGACTTGCCATAGCCGACCACCAGCAGGTGCCGGCCCTTTACCGCTGCGTCGCCGGGCCATTGGCTCGAGTGGCATATGACGCCACCGGCGGACTGAAATTCTGCGGCACCGTCGAAATCCGGCACCTTGGGCTGGGAGAAGGTGCCGTTGCAAACCACCAGGTAATCGAAGCGGTGGGGGCCGCTTTGCCCGCTGGCCTGGTCCACCGTGGTGAGTTCCCAGGCACTGCCATCGGCAACCGGCTCGGCACGCAGCACTTCGGTCTGAAGCCGGATATGGGGCTCGAGCTGAAATTGGCGGGCGTAGGCGGCCAGATAGCGCTGCACCTGCTCGCCGGTGGGCCATTCCGGGTAGTTGGCCGGGTACGGGAAGTCCGACAACGCATAGGTCGAACGCACATTTTGGGTGGTCAGTCCGGGGTAACGACGCGATGCCGCCCACACGCCGCCCACCTCGCTGTCTTTTTCAAAGACCGTGACCGCATGCCCCATGGCCTTGAGAATCTTGGCGGTGCTCAGGCCGGCGAAACCGGCCCCCACAATTGCTATGTTCATGTCCAGTCACTTTATCCAACGTTTATACGGGCACTGGCTCGCCTTCGAACGAAAAAGGCAGCAGGCTGCGGCGGATTCCTGAGCGAGGCATCGTTGCGACGATCCGGCACAGCGAGCGATTTACGCGCCCAGCGTATCCGCCAACCAGCGGCAGACTTCACTGTCACCGTCTTCCAACCCGGCAATCACCGTGAAGTGATTGGCATCCGGCACGGCGCGCAATTCGGACCGGTTGCCGGCGGCCTGCCAGGCCTGGTGGTACAGCGCCGACTGGCGCGCAAATTCGGTGCTCTCGGCGCCACCCCAGGCGATCCAGAGCGGCGTCTTGCAGGGCCGCACACTGAAGGCAGGAGAGTTGCGGCGGATGATGCCGTCGTCGAGCTGGATCTGCGGCTGTAGGTAACTGAAACGCAGGGGTTCGATATCAAACAGGCCGCTAAAGGGGATGGCCGCCACAAACGGATCCTGCGGCAGGCCGTAGTCCTCTGCCCATGCGGTTTGCAAGGCCATGGCCGTGAGGTGGCCGCCGGCTGAGTGGCCGCCAATGGCCACACGGGCCGGGTCGCCGCCATAGGTCTGGATATGGCGCAGCGTCCAGGCCAGGGCCGCACGGGTCTGGCGCACGATCTCGTCAATCGCCACGCGCGGGCACAGGGCGTAGTTGATCACCACCGTGGTGATGCCGCGGGCGTGCAGGCCCAGCGCCACACCTGAAAACTCCTTGCTGGAGAGGGCGCGCCAGTAGCCGCCGTGGATAAACACAAACACCGGCGCGTTGGGCTGATCGGCTGGGAAGATGTCCAGCGTCTCCTCCAGCGTCGGGCCGTAGGGCACGTTCAGGGTGGCGGGCAGTTCGGCGCGGGCGCGTTCGGCGGTCGCCACAAAATGCCGGCCCGGCGCGGCCGGATCGGGCAGGGCGAGGGACGGGTTGTACTGGGCGTCGAATTCGGCCTGGGCAAAAAAGGTGCGATACAGCGGGCGCATAGCGTGTGTTCCATCGCCCGGTATGGGCAGGCCTGCAGTCTAACGGCGCCGCAGCACCTCAGTTCAGCAGATAGGCGTTGGCCACATCCTCAAAGTCTTCGGCATCGATGGCGGCATCGTAGGCAGCGCGGGCCGCCAGCGCTTCCTTGGTGTAGGGGATCAGGGGCTTGTCCAGAGGGCGCAGCTTGTGGCGGCGCAGGCCGCGCAGCTGCTGCGAACGTTCCATGGTTTGCAGCACCAACTCAGGCTCCATCATCAGGCTGAAGGGGTTGAGGTCGAGGGCAAGATTTGTCATGGGGCTACTCCGGTTAATCAAGCACCGTCTGAAAGACATTGGTGCGTGAATGAACTGTAGCCAAGCTGCCGTGTTTATGAAGTCGGTAAACAGATGTAACTTGTGTAAGGGAACTTCCTACACGCGTGCAATCGGGCAGTTTGGGGCCACAAACCTTACAGGATGCGCGCCCGCACGCTCTTGCCCTTGACCTTGCCGGCATTGAGCTTGGCGCAAGCCTGCTGTGCCAGTTCGCGCTTGACGGCGACAAAGGTGCAGAACTCGGTGACCTGGATCTTGCCGATCTGCTCACGCGTGTAGGCCGGGCCGCCTTCGTCGTTGGTCAATGCGCCCAGCACATCGCCGGGACGGATCTTTTCCTTACGCCCGCCCAGAATCTGCAGGCAGGCCATGGGTGGCAGCAGGGGCTGGTTGCTGGATGGCACCAGGTCTTCCAGCTTGTGCCAGACCGAGGGGGCGTTCTGGTATTGCTCGATCTTGCCGACAGAACCCATTTCATTCATGGTGGCCAGGCTGAGCGCCAGGCCGGACTCACCGGCGCGGCCGGTGCGGCCCACGCGGTGCACATGCACCTCGGGGTCGGGCGTGATGTCCACGTTGATCACGGCTTCCAGCTCCTTGATGTCCAGCCCGCGCGAGGCCACGTCGGTGGCCACCAGCACCGAGCAGCTGCGGTTGGCAAACTGCGCCAGCACCTGGTCGCGCTCGCGCTGCTCCAGTTCGCCATACAGGGCCAGGGCCGCAAAGCCCTGCTCCTGCAGCAGCGTGACCAGGTCCTTGCACTGCTGCTTGGTGTTGCAAAAGGCCAGAGTGCTGACCGGGCGGAAGTGGTTGAGCAACTGGGCCACGGTTTTGAGGCGCGTCATGCGCTCGACCTGGTAGAAGCGTTGCTCGATCTTGTTGTCGGCCTTGGGTGCCGCCACGGTGATGCGTTGCGGCGCGCGCATGAACTGCTGGGACAGCTTCTCGATGCCCTCGGGGTAGGTGGCGGAGAACAGCAGGGTCTGGCGTTCCTTGGGGCATTGGTGGATCACCTTGGCGATGTCGTCAAAGAAGCCCATGTCCAGCATGCGGTCGGCCTCGTCGAGCACCAGGGTGTTCAGGCCTTCGAGCGTCAGGTAGCCGCGCTCCAGGTGGTCCATGATGCGCCCGGGTGTGCCCACCACAATGTGCGCGCCATGCTCCAGCGAGGCGCGCTGGCCGCGCAGCGCAATGCCGCCACAGAGTGTCACCACCTTGATGTTTTCCTCGGCCCGGGCAATGCGTCGGATTTCGGTGGTGACCTGGTCGGCCAGTTCACGCGTGGGGCACAGCACCAGGGCCTGCACCGCAAACCAGCGCGGGTTCAGTTTGCTGAGCAGGGGCAGGGCGAAGGCGGCCGTCTTGCCGCTGCCGGTCTGGGCCTGGGCAATCAGGTCCTTGCCTTCCAGGGCCAGGGGCAGGCTGGCGGCCTGGATGGGAGTCATCTGGGTGTAGCCCAGCTGTTGCAAATTGGCCAGCATGGCAGGTGACAGCGCCAGTTGGGCGAAGTCGTTGGCGCCTGTCGGGGTGGCGATGGGCGCGGAGGGTGTGGTTTCAGTCATGGGGGGATTATCGGCGCCAGGCCTATTCCCCTCGGATGGTCACAGGGCTTGCCACTAAACTGGGCGCATCGGCCCGCGCCATGTTTGCGCGTTGGCAGCACACCACCCGGATCACCATGGGGCACACACCCGTTAGCAAACGCCGACTCTGTCCGCACTGCGCGCGTCCGCTAAGCAGCTGCATTTGCCGCTGGGTCACGCCGCTTGCGCAGCCCACCGCGGTGCTGATCCTGCAGCACCCGCTGGAGGTGCAGCACGCCAAAAACAGCGCCGGCTTGTTGCATCGGTGTCTGACGCATAGCCGTCTTCTGGTGGGTGAGCGGTTTGATGCGCAGACCTTGCAGGCAGTCCTGCAGGAGCCCAAATACACGGTGCTGCTGTACCCGCCCACCGACTATGCCGGGCACGCAGCCCCGGCAGCACTGGATGCCGTGCAGCTTGCCGATCCCTCTGCCGTGCGGCTGGTGGTGCTGGACGCCACCTGGCGCAAGAGCCGCAAGATGCTGCACCTGAGCCCGCTGTTGCAGGGTCTGCCGCGTTTGACGCTGCACGATACGCCGGCCTCGCTCTATGGGATTCGCAAGGCCCACCAACCGGGGCAGCTCTCCACCCTGGAGGCCACCTGTGCCGCGCTGGCACAGCTGCAGGGCGGTGCCATGGTCTATGCACCGCTGCTGCAGGCCTTCCAGGGCTTTGTGGCGCAGCAGGCCTCTTACGCACAAGACCATGGGCCGGTGCCTCTTTCAGAGGTCGCACTGCCCGGCACACCATGCCGGCCGCAAGGCGGTCCCTAAAATGGCAGTCATCGAGGTAACTCCCCAAGAGAGGTTTGTATGCGTTTGAAATGGCTACCCGCCGTGCTGGCACTGAGTCTGTTGTGCGCCTGCGGCACGGCCGTAGTGAATCCGGTCAGCGGCGAAACCGAGATGTCGGCCATGAGCGAGGAGCAGGAAGTCGCCGAGGGTGCCAAGGCCCACCAGCAGGTGCTCAAGGAATACAGCGTGTATGCCAACCAGCCGGTGCAGGACTATGTGAATGCGCTGGGCCAGCGTCTGGCCGCACAGTCACACCGCACCAATCTGCAATGGCACTTCACGGTGCTGGACAGCCCCGAGATCAATGCCTTTGCCCTGCCCGGCGGCTATGTGTACGTCACGCGCGGCATCATGGCCTATCTGGACAACGAGGCCGACTTGGCCGGCGTCATGGGCCACGAAATCGGCCACGTCACCGCACGGCATGGCGCGCAGCGCGCCACCAGCCAGCAGCATGCCGGTCTGGGCGTGTTCGCTGCCAACATTCTGGGCGCGGTGCTGGAGAGCCAGGGCCTGGGCGGTGCCGGCCAACTCGCCAACCAGGTGTCGCAAACCGTGGCCGCCGGCTATATCGCCTCCTACGGGCGCGATCAGGAGTTGCAGGCCGATGGTCTGGGGGCTGAATACCTGGCACGCAACCACTACGACCCGCAAAACATGGTGGAGGTGATCACCGTGTTGAAAAACCAGGAGCGCTATGCCGCCGACCAGGCCAAGGCCGAGGGCAAGCCCGCGCCCACCGGCGCCGGTTGGCTGGCATCCCACCCGTCGAACGACCAACGCCTGCAGCAAATCAAGGAGCGCGCCGCGCAGTACGGCAAGAGCACCCAGTATGTGAATGACGGCCACGAGCGCTACCTCAAGGTTATAGGCGGCATGGCCTATGGCGAGAGCGCCGATCAGGGCCTGGTGCGCGGCCGCAATTTCTACCATGGTGCCTTGGGCATTGCGCTCACGGCGCCGGCGGGCTGGCACATCCAGAACAGCGCCGAGCAACTGGCCGTGGTGAATCCTGCGGGTGATGCGGCCCTGTTGCTCAAGCCCGTGCCACCCACCGCAGGCAAAACCCATGCTGAGGTCATCAAGAACGGCTTCAAGCCCAGCCAGGGCAAGACCGAAGCCACCACCATCAACGGTCTGCAGGCCACGCGCTTTAGCGGTGCGCGCCAGGATGCGCAGGGCAAGACCCAGTCCCTTGAATTCACGCTGGTCAGTGGTCCGGACAGCAAGACCTATGTGCTGCAGCAATCCGCCAAGGATGCGGCCACCCTGCAGGCCAACCGCGCCGGTTTGCGCGAGGCCGAGACCAGCTTTCGCGCCCTGAGCGCACAGGACAAGGCCGCGGCCAAGCCCTGGGCCATCAAGCTGGTGGCCTATCCCAAGGGTGGTTTTGCCGAGCTGGCCAAGCGCTCACCGCTGTCCCATGCCGAGCAGCAGTTACGCCTGATCAATGGCGTCTACGGTGGTGGTGAACCCAAGCCGGGGCAGCTGGTGAAGGTGGTAGAGGCGGGGTAACCCGGCGCACGCGGCTGGCGGATCAACATAAAGACGCAACCATGCCCTGCAGATTGTTTGTCAGTGCAATGCGCCTGCAGTACCCAGGGCCCATGAGCGGCCCACTTGACTGCAATGTCATACATTGAACATTCCAACCCGCAAGCGCCGTGATGCAACCCTAGCATCCGTTCTCCCACAACAAGAACGGGGTCCGTCCCAAGGCCCCGCCAGGAGCGCAACGCGATGGATGTTAAACAAGCCTTTGCAGAACTCGGGCTGAGTCTGCACACCAACCATGCCGGCCGCGCTGCGCCGGTGGCCGATCCGGCCGGCAATGCCAGGACGCGCGGGACCCTGGTCGAGCGAACCCTTCAGGTCAGCCTGTTTGAGGCGGCTTTTGGCTGCGTCAAGCGCGTGACCGGCACCGAGCGTGCCACCTGCATGCGCTGCGCAGGCAGTGGGGAACATGCAGGCACCTGGACCCTGGGTTGCAAGTGCCTGCAGTGCTTCGGACGTGGCCTGCATGCCGAGCAATGTGGCGCTGGCAGCGTGGGGAAAGTGGTGCGATGTGAAGCCTGCACCGGCAGCGGCCTGTTCCAGGCTGCGCCGCCGCCTTGCCCTGCCTGCAAGGGCAAGGGCCAAGCCGAGCACAGGGCCTGGGTGGTCGATGTGCAGATCCATGCAGGAACCCTGGATGGCAGCGAAGTGGCCTCGCACGACATCCGGGTGTGCGCCGCTTCGCACCAGTCCGCTCGCAACTTCCGCATCAAGGTGCAGGTGCAGAAACACCCTCTCTTCAAGCTGGACCAGGACCGGCTGTCGGTGATTGTGCCCATCAGCGTCTTGCGCTGGTCGCTGGGCGCCGAGCTGGAGGTTCCCACCCTGGACGGCAGGCTCCGGGTGCCTCTGCCCGCCAGGCCGGCGGCCTTCTGGATCCGGGACCAGGGCTGGCCGCAATTCGGCAAGCCCGATCAGCGCAAACCTTTGTTTGTGGTGCCCAAAATGGTCTACCCCGAGAAGCTGGATGCAGAGGGGCAGCGGCTGTTGCAGGCACTGGATGCGCGCTGCAAGCTGCCCGAGGTGGAGGGGTGGAACCGCTGTGTGCAAGCCTGGGTGGGGTCGGCCTGATAGCGAGGGGGCTGAATGGCCCGCGCTGAAGCCGCGCTCCCTACAATGGAGCGGCCCCATCCCTCCACCCCGCGAAAGTATCCCGCCCATGACCGCACTGCACATCTCGACCGCCTTCGATTCGGGCGCGATTGAAGTTCTCAGCCTGGAGGATCCGCGTGACATACGGCTCCATATTCGCCAGGACAGCGCCAGCGAATTCGCGCAATGGTTTCACTTCAGTCTGCAGGGCGCAGCCGGTGTGGCGGTGGTGCTGAAGTTTCTCAACGCCGGTCAATGCGCCTATCCCAAGGGCTGGGAGGGTTATTCGGTGGTGGCCAGCCATGACCGGCAGAACTGGTTTCGCGTCGACACCGCTTACGACGGGCAGGTGCTCACCGTACGCGCCACGCCCGAGACGCAGTGCATGTACTTTGCCTACTTCGAGCCCTATTCCTGGGAGCAGCATCTGGACTTGCTGGGCGCCGCATCCGCTTCGCCACACGTGACGCAGGAGCATCTGGGCCTGACCTGCCAAGGCCGCGACATGGCGCTGCTGTGCGTGACCGATGCTGCCAGCGCCACGTCCCTGGCCGAAAAGAAAAAGGTCTGGGTGATTGCGCGCCAGCATCCCGGCGAAAGCATGGCCGAATGGTTTGTCGAAGGCCTGCTGGAGCGGCTGCTCGATGGCAGCGATGCCGTGTCGCGCAGCCTGCTGCAGCGCTGCGTGTTTTATGTGGTGCCGAATATGAATCCCGATGGCGCAGTGCTGGGCAATCTGCGCACCAATGCCGCCGGCGCCAACCTGAACCGCGAGTGGATGGATGCCACACCGCAGCGCGCGCCCGAGGTCTTCTGTGTGCGCCGCAAGATGCAGGACACGGGCGTGGACCTGTGCCTGGATGTACACGGCGATGAGGGGCTGCCCTATAACTTTGTGGTGGGCTCTGAGGGGACGGCCGGCTATTCACCACGTACCGCTGAGTTGGAAAGCGTGTTCAAGGCCGCCTGGCTGGCCAGCTGTCCGGACTTTCAGGATGAGGTGAACTACGGTGTCTGCGCCCCCGGTGCGGCCAACCCCACGCTGGCCACCAACTGGATTGCCCAGCAATTCGGCTGCCTGGCCTTCACCATCGAAATGCCCTTCAAGGACAACGCCAACTTGCCCGATCCGGCCGTGGGCTGGAATGGTGAGCGCTCGCGCAAATTGGGCGCCAGCGTGCTGCAGCCCTTGCTGGCGACACTGTGAAGGCCTGAGCCCGGCGGGCAAAAAGAAAAGGCTCCCGCGGGAGCCTTTTCTACGAGGGGGCCCGTGGGCCCCTGTGCGCTGCTGTGCTTGTGGTTTACACCAGCAGTGCGTTCACGCGCTTGACGTAGGCGGCCGGGTCTTCCGGCAGGCCGCCTTCGGCCAGCAGGGCCTGGTCAAACAGGATGTGGGCCAGGTCATGGAAATGCACCGAGCCGTCCAGTTTTTTCACCAGGGCATGTTCGGCGTTCACCTCCAGCACGGGCTTCATTTCCGGCGCGGTTTGGCCGGCCTGTTTGAGCATGCGTGCGAGTTGCGTGCTCATGCCGTGGTCCTGCACCACCAGACAGGCCGGGCTGTCCACCAGGCGGGTGGTGACGCGCACGTCTTCGGCCTTGTCTTTGAGCGCTTCCTTGAGCTTGGCCAGCAGGGGCTTGAAGGCCTCGGCGGCTTCCTCTGCAGCCTTTTTCTCGGTCTCGTCCTGCAGCGTGCCCAGGTCGACCGCGCCCTTGGCCACGCTTTGCAGCGGCGTGCCGTCAAAGTCCTGCAGGTAGTTCAGCGCCCATTCGTCCACACGGTCGGTCATCAGCAGGACTTCGATGCCCTTTTTCTTGAACACTTCCAGGTGCGGGCTGTTCTTGGCGGCGGCCAGGGTATCGGCGGTGATGTAGTAAATCGCCTCCTGGCCTTCCTTCATGCGTGCCTTGTAATCGGCCAGGGACACGGCCGGCGTGTCACTTTGGGTCGATGCAAAACGCAGCAGCTTGGCCAGGCGCTCTTTGTTGCCGAAGTCTTCGCCCAGGCCTTCCTTGAGTACGGCGCCGAACTCGGCGTAGAACTTGGTGTACTTGCCGGCGGCTTTCTCGGCTTCTGCCTTGTCTTCGGCGGAGAGGACGTCGGTGACGCCATCCGCACCGGCGGTTGGCAGCTTGTCGTTCTTGGCCAGGTCTTCCAGCATGGACAGCACGCGCTTGGTGCAGCCTTCACGGATGGCCTTGACGTCACGGCTTTCCTGCAGCAGCTCGCGGCTGACGTTGAGCGGCAGGTCGGCCGAGTCCACCACGCCCTTGACGAAGCGCAGGTAGGTCGGCAGCAGGGCCTCGGCGTCGTCCATGATGAAGACGCGCTTCACATACAGCTTCAAGCCGCCCTTTTTGTCGCGGTTCCACAGGTCCATGGGCGCCTTGCCGGGGATGTAGAGCAACTGGGTGTATTCGGTGCTGCCTTCCACGCGGTTGTGCGTGTGCGCCAGCGGTGCCTCGAAGTCGTGGCTGATTTGCTTGTAGAAGTCGTCGTACTGCTCCTGGCTGACGTCTTTTTTGGGGCGGCTCCAGATGGCGTTGGCCTTGTTGACGGTTTCCCACTCGCCGGTCTTGACCATGGCGCCAGGCTGGCGGCCGCCGTTCTCGTCGCCGGGGGTGATCAGTTCGCCGTCTTTCCACTCTTCCTTTTCCATCTGGATGGGCAGGCTGATGTGGTCGGAATACTTGTTGACAATGCCCTTGACCTTCCAGCTCTGGGTGTAGTCCATGGCATCTTCGCGCAGGTGCAGGATGACGCTGGTGCCACGGGCTGCACGCTCGATCGTTTCCACCTCAAAAGCGCCGCCACCGCTGGCACCGCCGTCGCTGACCCAGCGCACGCCCTCAGAAGCGCTCAAGCCGGCACGGCGCGATTCCACGGTGATCTTGTCGGCCACGATAAAGCCGGAGTAAAAGCCCACGCCAAACTGGCCGATGAGCTGGGAGTCGGCTTTCTGGTCGCCGCTGAGTTTGCTGACGAAATCCTTGGTGCCGCTCTTGGCGATGGTGCCCAGGTTGTCGATGGCTTCCTGCTGCGACAGGCCAATGCCGTTGTCGGAGATGGTCAGGGTCTTGGCATCCTTGTCCAGCACCAGGCGCACCTTGAGCTCGGAGTCACTCTCGTACAGGCCGCTGTTGTTGATGGCTTCAAAGCGCAGCTTGTCGCAAGCGTCGGAGGCGTTGGAGATCAACTCGCGCAGAAAAATCTCTTTGTTGGAATACAGCGAGTGGGTGACCAGGTGCAGCAGTTGTGCGACTTCGGCCTGGAAGGAAAGGGTTTGCTTGCTCATGGGTTCTATCAGGTTCAAAAATGAGGGGGTTGGGGTGGGCTTACAGGGCCTGGTGGCCCGAGCCCAGCGTAGTTGCGGCCACCCGCGCGCTTTTCAAGGGAGTGGTTGGCGGTGCCGCAGCTTTGGGCCTGCTGTTCCCGCGGACCACCCCGCGGGTTCAGAATTTTTCGGCCGGTGACAGATAGCGCCATTGCCCCACGGGCAGATTGCCCAGCATGACGCGGCCAATGCGCACGCGCTTGAGGCCCACCACCTTCAGGCCGACCAGTTCGCACATGCGGCGGATCTGGCGTTTTTTGCCTTCGGTCAGCACAAAGCGCAGCTGCTCGGGGTTTTGCCATTCCACCTTGGCATGTTTGAGGGCCTGTCCGTCCAGGCTCAGGCCGTGGCGCAGAAGCGCCAACTGGCTTTGTGGGAACACGGACTGGACATCGGAACTCACGGGGTCGTCGTCGTCGATGCGGCTGAGCTGGGTCGGCACGGCGGGGTAAGTGGCGGCGGCGGACATGCCGGCTGCCGCGTTGGGCTTGCCGGTGTAGACCACACGCACCAGGTATTCCTTTTCCATCACCGAGTTTTCGCCAATCAGTTGGCGCGCCACGCGGCCGTCCTGCGTCAGCACCAGCAGGCCGGTGGAGTCGATGTCCAGCCGTCCGGCCGGCACCAGGCTCTTGAGCTGGCTGCCGTGAAAAAAGAAGCGGGCGTTGTCATCTTTCCAGCGGTTTTGCGGTTGCACCAGGGTGATGGCCGGCTCATGGCCGTCTTCGGCCTGGCCACTGACCAGTCCAATGGGCTTGTTGATCAGGATGGTGACCTGCGTGGCTTGGTGGCCCTTGGCCTCTTTGTCAATCTCGATGCGCACGCCGGGTGCCACCTGCATGCCCATTTCCGCAATCCGGCCATCGACCTTGACCCAGCCCTTGGCGATCCAGTCATCGGCCTCGCGGCGCGAGGCCAGGCCCAACTCTGCCATACGCTTGTTCAGGCGCATGGTGCCGTTGGGGCCTATGGCTGCGGTATTGGTTTGCCCCGCCGGAATAGGCGCGCGCCCCGGGGGGGGCGCGGCGCGGCGGAAAACAGGGGGGGCTTTAGGGTCGGTCATGGGCTCGGTGTGAATAGCAGATCCGACCCATTTTAGAGCGCGCGCATTGCACGCACGCCCGTCTGCCTTACTGGGGTTTTTTCATGGAGCAGGTGTTGATGCCGAACACGGTGTACAGCGGGCACCAGCCGATGGCACCCGTCAGCAGGGGAACCACGCCGATCCAGCCCCACATACCGATGGTGTGGGTGAATGTGAGAGCCAGCAGCAGGATGCCAACGGCAACGCGCAATGCGCGGTCGATCGTGCCTTCATTGGGTTTCATACGAGATCCTTTTCATACAGAGTGGAAGATGGGTGGATTACACAGGTTCTGACTCCAACTGTCTGTGACTTCGGTCACACGCACCTTGAACCTGACCGGTGCTCTGGTTTTAGTTTGATTGGAACTCGGCAACGGCACGCAACGCTTTGCTGTCGCGGATGAAAATATTTTCGCGTGCCAGCTCGACCCAGCCCTCGCGCTCAAAGCGGCGCAGTAGGCGCGAGACCATTTCACGCACCGTGCCCAGCTCGTTGGCCAGCTGCTGGTGTGTCAATGCCAGGTTCTGGCCGCGGCCCCGCAGGGTAGCGGCCAGCCGCTGGTCCAGCCGCTGAAAAGCTACTGCGTCAATCAGGCCGGTCAGATCGGCCATGCGCTCGGCAAACAGCCCCAGCACATCGTTACGGAACACTGGGGCTTCCAGCCACTGGACAAAGACCGACGGGGTAATCATCAAAAGGCGGGTCGGCCGGGTGGTGATGCCCTGGGCTGACACCGGGGCACTGCGAAACAGGCTGGCGCTGGAGACCAGGCACAACTCGCCCGGCACCACCCGGTACAACTCCAGCGAACGACCATCGCCGGAGTGGCGCGACACTTTGACCTCGCCCTCCAGCACCATGGGGAAGCCCTGGCAGACCGCATTTGCGTCAAACAAAATGGTGTCAGCCGCCACGTGGATCGGTTCGGCCCCGCTGCCGAGCGAATGCAGACTGGGCAGCACATGCGCCAGTGCCGGGTAGAGCGTGAGGGGGTCGGTGTGCATCGCTGCAGTGTAGCCCTGCCTCAGCGCTTGAACACCTGGGAACGCAGTGCCGGCAAGTCCAGAATGCGCAGGCCACCGTATTCCACCTGGATGGAGCCTTGCTCTGCCAGTGCCGTCAGGGCCTCATTCACGCGCTGGCGCGACAGGCCCACCAGATAGGCCAGCTCTTGCTGGGTGATGCGCAGCACCTCGCCGACGCCGGGATACAGCGCGGGGTTGAACAGGGCTGCCAGGCTGCGGGCCACACGGATATCGGGGTTGGTGAGGCGGTCGATCTCGCGTGCCGCAATGAACTGGCCCAGGCGCTCGTTAAGCTGGTTCATGACAAAGCGGTTAAAGCCAATCGAGTGGTCCAGCAACCAGTGAAAGGTGTCCACGTGCAGGCCGGCGACCAGGCTGGTGCGCAGGGGCTGGATGTTGTAGCGGTAGACCTCGCGCTTGAGGGCTGTGCCTTCGCCAAACCAGCCGCCCGGGGGCACGCCGGTGAAAGTCATGGTCTGGCCCTCGGCGTTGTCGGTACTCATCTTGAGCAGGCCATCCACCACGCCAAACCAGTAGGTTGCGGGCCGGCCCATGCGGCAGACAAATTCGCCGGGCAGGGCTTCGCTGATGCGCAAATCGTCCACCGCGCGTTGGCGTTCGTCGGGCTGTAGCAGGCGCAGCCAGGGTATGACGTGCAATTCGGGCTCGGTCAGCGGGCGTCGGCGCTGGTGCAGAGAATTGTCTTGGGTCATGCAATGAGCCTGTGCGTGCAGTCGAATCTGTAAGACGGCGATAAGTGAAGGGAAAACACCTACCAAGTAGTGGCTCAATTGTCGTCCAAATGACAACCAAGCGTCAATGACAGGCCAATAATCCCACCTACATGAACAGCCCGCAACCCTTTTTTTGCGGGCAGACAAGAGGATCTGGAATGCGAACGACTTTTCCGCAGTTGCTTCTTCAACATGCCGCACAGCGCCCGGACGCGCCTGCTATGCGCGAGAAGGAATACGGCATCTGGCAAACCTTGAGTTGGGCCGGTCTGGCAACCATGGTGGCCGAACTGGCCGCCGGCCTGCACCAGGCCGGTTTGCGCCGTGATGTCCACATGATCGTGATCGGCGCCAATCGCCCGCGCCTGTACGCCACCATGCTGGCCGTGCAGTCCCTGGGTGCTGTGCCGATCCCTCTGTACCAGGACGCCGCCGCCGCCGAGTGCGTGTTCCCCATCAACAACGCCGAGGTCACCTTCGCCTTTGCCGAAGACCAGGAGCAGGTCGACAAGCTGCTGGAAATTCGCG
>CANFIH010000032.1 GCA_947446855.1 Burkholderiales bacterium | reverse complement strand
CAATGCCAATTGTCGTAATCTCCATGGTGGACGCTCCTTTCGCTTCGGGTGGTTAAGTAACACCCCCCACTTTGGCACTTAGATGCCGCTATTGGAAGGGGCGTCCATTCCATTGGCCCGGCGGTGCTCATGGCTTGTGCGTCAGCAGCAGTTCGCGTAGATCGCGGGCAAAGCCTTCGAGGTCGGCTTCGATGCGGCCGATGAAGCGGCCCAGGATGTTGTAGCCCAGCACGGCGGGGATGGCCACGGCCAGTCCGGCGGCGGTCATGATGAGGGACTCGCCCACCGGACCGGAGATTTTTTCGATGCTGACCTGACCAGCACCGGCAATCCCCAGCAGCGCGTGGTAAATGCCCCAAACCGTGCCCAGCAGGCCGACGAAGGGGGCCGTGGAGCCGACCGTCGCCAGCAGCACCTGGCCGGCCTGCAGCTTGTGCAGGACCGCGTGCAGGGCATCGCGCAGCACACGGGTCAGTTGCTGGGAGCGGTCGCCCGCAGCGGCCAGATTGCCCGCAGGCTTGAGCAAGGCCGCCTCGACCAGAGGCAGCAGCAGTTGTTCACGGTCCATGGCGCGCACCACGGTCAGGCCGTCGTCAAAGGACGCGGCCTGCCAGAAAGCCAGGGTACTGCGGCCGACATCCCGCATGGCGCGCTGCAGCAGCCAAGCCTTCCACAGCAGCACCACCCAGCTGCCAACCGACATGACCAGCAGCAGCACCGCCACCACCGTACTGACGGTGTCGCGGTGCGTCAGCAGGTCCAGGGCGCTCACTTCAGCCCCAGCACATCAAACATGTCGAACAGACCGGATTTCTGGCCGGCCAGAAAACGCACCGCGCGCAGGCTGCCCTGGGCATAGGTGGCGCGGCTGGAGGACTTGTGGCTGATCTCGATGCGTTCGCCGGTGCCGGCAAACAGCACGGTATGGTCGCCCACAATGTCGCCGCCGCGGATGGTGGCAAAGCCGATGCTGGATGGATCGCGCTCGCCGGTCACGCCTTCGCGGGCGTAGACGGCGCAGTCTTTCAGGTCGCGCCCCAGGGCGTCGGCAATCACCTCGCCCATTTTGAGCGCCGTGCCGGACGGTGCGTCCACCTTGTGCCGGTGGTGCGCTTCGATGATTTCGATGTCGTAGCCGGTGGACAGGGCTTTGGCCGCCATCTCCAGCAGCTTGAGCGTCACGTTCACGCCCACGCTCATATTGGGTGCCATCATGATGGCGATGTCCTTGGAGGCCTCGGCGATCACAGCCTTTTGCGCCTCGCTAAAGCCGGTGGTGCCAATCACCAGGGCCACGCCGAGTTCACGGCAGACCTTGAGGTGCTCCAGGGTGCCTTCGGGCCGCGTGAAGTCGATCAGCACCTGGCTGTGGGCCAGGCCAGCGCGCAGGTCTGCGGTGATCCGCACGCCGGTAGGCTGGCCCGACGAGGCGCCGGCATCCTGGCCGATGGCGGGGCTGGATGCGATGTCGAGTGCACCGCTCAGGCTGCAATCATCTGCCGCGCGGATAGCGTCTATCAGCATCTGTCCCATGCGACCGGACGCGCCGGCCACTGCGATTTTGTGGGTCATAGTCCCGTTCCTGTCAAAAAGCGAAAGACCGCGAGCGCTTATTTGGCTACAGGCTCAAGCGGTGGGTAGTCGGAGGGCGCCTTGATTGCGGCGGGCGCCACCGGCGTTGGTTTGACCGCGGGGGGGAACTTTTGCAGGCTTTCCTCCGACGCGGACATGGCGGGCAACTTCTCAATCGTCGGCATGGATTTGAGGGTGGCGACAAATTCGGCCTCAGTGGGCAGGTCATCGGACTCGTAGCGATCCAGAATGTCGCCCTTGAAAAACACCGTGACATGGCGTGACTGAGGCTCCGCGCCCTGGCGCTTGAAGGCAAACACATAGTCCCAGCGGTCCGCATGGAATACGCTGGCCAGCAAAGGTGTACCCAGAATGTCCTTGACCATGTTGCGCGGCATGCCGGCCTTCAAGGCGACTACCTGCTCGCGCGTAATCACATTGCCTTGCACGCGATCAAAGCGATAGGGGGAGACGACGTCCAGCCAGCTTTTGGATGACGGTGCGCTGGAGCACGCCGTCAAACTGCCAAACAGCAAAGCCAGTGGCAGCAAGGTCAGGCGCAAGCGAAATGAGTCAAGCATGGGTAGGGACATGGGCGATATGATCAGACCATTGTAGCGGTTGGGCCCTGGCCGGACACCTCTGCCCTCCCGGCCTTAGCAGACACCATGACCAACATCGACGAACTTAAAAACACCGGACTCAAGGCGACCCTGCCGCGTCTGAAGATCCTGGAAGTATTTCAGCGCGGACAGAACCGCCACATGACGGCGGAAGATGTGTATCGCATCCTGCTGGAGGAGCGCTCTGACGTCGGCCTGGCCACGGTGTACCGGGTACTCACCCAGTTTGAACAGGCCGGCATTCTGATCCGCAGCCACTTTGAAAGTGGCAAAGCGGTCTACGAACTCGACGAGGGCCAGCACCACGACCACCTGGTCTGCCTGGACTGCGGCAAGGTGGAAGAGTTTTATGACGCCGAGATCGAAAAGCGCCAGCACGCGGTCGCCAAGGCCAAGGGCTTCACCATCTCCGACCACGCGCTCAGCCTGTACGCCACCTGCAACCGGCAAAACTGCCCGAACAAAGCGGTTCAGGCCCCGGGAAACGACGGCAGCTAGCTGCGCAAAGCCAACAAGGTTGCCAGTTCAGCCGAAGAGCGCACGCCCAGCTTGGCATAGACCCGGGCGCGGTACACCTCCACGGTGCGCATGGAGACATTCAGTTCGTCGGCAATCACCTTGTTGAGCTTGCCCGCAGCCACGCGGTGCATCACCTCCTGCTCGCGCGGGGTGAGTCCGGCCAGCAAGGCGCCACGGGAATCGCCTTCGGAACGTTTTTGCTGTTGCTCGGCATCGGAGGTGAGCGCATCGCGCACCCGCGCCACCAGCGCCGCATCGCCAAACGGTTTTTCGACAAAGTCGAAAGCACCCTTCTTCAATGCGGCCACCGCCATACGGATATCGCCATGGCCGGTCAGAAAAATCACTGGCGTGTGGACCCCGCGCGCTACCAGTTCGTCATACACCTGCAGGCCGGACAGGGGCTCCATGCGCACATCCAGCAGGATGCAGCCGCGCACCGCTGGCCCGGCCTCCAGGCGCTGCAGCAACGGCACACCGCCGTCATAGCTGCACACCGCCAGTCCGTGCGAGGCCAATAAAAACTCCAGTGCGGCGCGCACCGGCGCTTCGTCATCCACCAGGTGCACGGCAGGTTGATCTGACGGTGTATTCATAGCTCACTCTCCAGACTGGCGCGGGCGTCCTCATCGGCCAACCTGGCCTCTGGCGCATCATGCAGCGTTGCATCAAACACGGGCAAGGTAAAGGAAAAGCGTGCCCCGCCCAGGCTGCAGCTGCCGGCCTCCATGCCGCCGTGGTGCACTTCGATGACCGAGCGGCAAATGGCCAGCCCCATGCCCATGCCGTCGGACTTGGTGGAATAGAACGGTGTGCTCAAGGCTTCTACCGTGCGGCCGCTCAGGCCCGGTCCACTGTCCTCCACATCCATGCGCACAAAGCGTTCGCCCTCAGGCTGCGCTGCAATACGCATGCGGCCACCCGGGGCGGCGTGGGCGCAGTCGGACATGGCATCCACCGCATTGCGAATCAGGTTGATCAGCACCTGCTCCATCAGGATGGGATCGGCAAACACCAGCGGCAAGGCCGGCGCCTGCACCCATTCAATCTGCACCTGAGCGACACGCAAATCGCGCTGCAGCAAATCAGCGGCACGACGCGCCACGGCGCTCAGGTCGCAGGCCTCGCGTTGGGGTGCGCGGCGCGTCAAAAACTCGCGGATGCGGCGCACAATGCGCCCGGCCTCCGCCGCCTGTTCGCCCTGCTGGGACAGTGCGTGCAGCACGGCCTGGTTGTCATAACCCGCGTCACTGAGCATGCGCTGTAGACCGGCGTTGTAACCCATGATCACGGTCAGCGGCTGGTTCAGCTGGTGCGCCAGGGAAGAAGCCACCTCACCCAAGGTGGTCAGGCGCGCCTGGTGCGCCATGGCCTCGGCCTGGTGGCGCTCCCGCTCCTCCAGCTGCTTGCGCGCGGTGATATCGATGATGGAGCCCATCCAGCCGGTCTGCCGGCCCTGCGCGTCAATCAGCGGCGACTCGAACACCATCACGTTCAGACGCCGTCCGTCCTGGTGGCACCAGAGCGCCTCATACCCATCGCGCGGCGCCCGGCCTTCCAGATTGCGCTGGCTGCGCAGCATGACCTCATCCAAGGCGTCCGGCGGCCAATAGGGCATGGGCGGCAACAGACCCACCAACTGTTCTGCACCCAGGCCCACCATGTCACAAAAGGTGCGGTTCACATACAGGATGCGCCCCTCGGCATCGCGCGCGCGCAAGCCCACCAGAGCAGAATCTTCCATGGCCTGGCGCCAGGCCGCCTCGTTGCGCCAGGCGTTTTCGGCGCGGGAAATGCGCACCACCTGGCGGCGCAACAGCAGCGTGGCCACCAGCATCAGGCCCAGAAAGCCGGCCATCAAGACCAGGGGCAAGGTAAGCCAGAACGGAGGCGGAACTTCGCGCAGGCTCAATTCCAGGAAGGCACCCGGCATATTGCTGCCAACGGAAACCATATAGCTTTCGCGGCTGCGGGCTTCAGAGCGCAGCGCTCGCTGGTCCAGCGAGGCAATGACCTCTTCATTGGCGTCGATCAGTTGCACATCGTATTTGAGACTCAGCCACCAGGGTATGCCCCGGCGCAGCAGCAACGCGGGGGAGTAGCGAACCACCAGCTTATCCCGGCCAACGGTTTGTGTCAGGTGGGCCGACTGCCCCGGCAAATCGCTATCGCCGGGACGCAAACCGGCCAAAGTGGTCTGCTCCGGCGCATGGGCAATGATGCGGTTATTGGCGTCCAGCCAGGTCACCCCCAGCCACAGACGGCGCAGACCGTCGACCACTTCGGGGTTACGCGTCAGCGCCGCGGGTGTATGCGCCAGGCCCGGCAGTTGCTGTGCCAGTTCGAGCAAGTGGGCCTGTTCGGCTTGCAACTGGCCCTGCAGCTGGGCCTCACTGCTCAGGGCGTCGGCAATCATCGTGGCGCGCCGGTCGTCGCGTTCGGCCCCCTCGGAGCGATAAGCCCAAGTCAGCACCCCGGCCACAAACAGCAACGAGGCCAGCAACGGCAGCAGCCACAGCATGTGGCGCAGACGCTCCCAGCGCACATGCAGCGTGGCCTCGGATGCAGGGTTTTGAATGGCATGCATGCCGGCAGTCTAGCTTTGTGAACTCCACCGCACGCACTGGCGGACCTACAAACCTCAGGGTTTACCCGCAAGCACAGCATTCAAAGCGCGATATTGTGGAAAACCACATTGCGGACCTTCGAAGTGCTGTCGCACACTCAAGCCATAACCCCCATTTAGGAGACCACAAAATGAAGTCATTTACCCGCCGCACACTGACCCAGGCCTGCGTTCTGGCCGCCACGGCCCTCACCGGCATTGCAGCTTTTGGGCAAGCACCCATCGTCATCAAATTCAGCCACGTGGTGGCCACCGACACACCCAAGGGCCAGGCCTCCGACTTTTTCGCCAAACGGGTCACCGAGCTGACCAAGGGCAAAGTCAAGGTCGATGTCTACCCCAACAGCCAGCTCTACAAGGACAAGGAAGAAATGGAAGCACTGCAAATGGGTGCGGTGCAGATGCTGGCCCCCTCGCTGGCCAAGTTCGGCCCGCTGGGCGTGAAGGAATTCGAGGTGTTTGACTTCCCCTTCATCTTTGATGATGTGGCCGATTTGCACCGCGTGACGCAAGGCCCGATCGGCGCGTCTTTGCTGGCCAAGCTGGAGCCCAAGGGCGTCAAGGGCCTGGCCTTCTGGGACAACGGCTTCAAGTCGTTTTCTGCCAATGTGCCGCTGAAAACTGCGGCCGACTTCAAGGGCAAGAAGTTCCGCATCCAGTCTTCCAAGGTGCTGGAAGAAGAGATCCGCACACTCGGTGGCATTCCCCAGGTGATGGCCTTCTCCGAGGTGTATCAGGCCCTGCAAACCGGCGTGGTGGATGGAACCGAAAACCCGATTTCCAACTTCTACAGCCAGAAGATGAACGAGGTGCAAAAGCACCTGAGCCTGACCAACCACGGCTACCTGGGCTATGCGGTGATCGTCAACAAAAAGTTCTGGGAAGGATTGCCCGCTGACATCCGCGGCCAACTGGAGCAGGCCATGAAGGAGGCCACCGACCTGGCCAATAACGTGGCGCAAAAGGACAACGACCTGGCACTCGAAGGTGTGAAGAAGACCGGCAAGACCACCGTCTACACCCCGACCAAGGACGAACGCCTGGCCTTGAAGAAGGTACTGGTACCCACCCACGCAAAAATGGCCGACCGGGTCGGCAAGGACTTGCTGGATTCCATCTACAAGGCCACCGATTTCGACCCGACCAAGCTCTAAGCCCGGAGTAAGCGCATGAAATACCTAGACCACCTGGAGGAATGGATCATCACCTTCCTCATGGGCGGGGCAACACTGATCATCTTCTTTGCCGTGTTGCATCGCTACCTGGCCAGCGCGCCTATTCCCTATGTGCAGGACTGGATGCTGACGCTCAACTTCAGTTGGGCCCAGGAACTCTGCATCATCATGTTCGTCTGGATGGCCAAGTTCGGCGCCGCCTATGGCGTGCGCACCGGCATCCACGTCGGCGTCGATGTGGTGGTCAACCGCATGAGTGACAAGCTGCGCGCCAAGTTTGTGCTGTTTGCCCTGCTGGCGGGTGCACTGTTTACCGGCATCATCGGCTACCTGGGCGCGCATTTCGTCTGGGAAAACGGCGCCCACCATGCGGTGCTCAGTTTCTTTGGCATGGACGTGGGCGATATACCCCAGGGCCCGACCACACCCGACCTGGAGTGGCCGACCTGGATGGTGTACTGCGCCATTCCCTTTGGCTCCTCGCTGATGTCGTTTCGCTTTCTGCAAGTGGCGCGCACCTTTGCCAAGACCGGCGCATTGCCGCTGCACGACCACGCCCATGTGGCAGGCGTGGAAGAAGACACCAGCACCCACCGCAGGCCCGTGCCATGAACGCCGCCATCCTGTTCGGGCTGCTGATTGCCCTGATGCTGACCGGCATGCCTATTTCGATCTCGCTGGGCCTGACCGTTCTGACCTTTATCCTGACCATGACGCAGGTGCCGCTGGAAGCGGTGGCACTCAAGCTGTTTACCGGCATCGAGAAGTGGGAAATCATGGCGATTCCCTTCTTCATTCTGGCGGGCAACTTTCTGACCCACGGTGGTGTGGCCCGGCGCATGATCAACTTTGCCACCTCGATCGTCGGCCACTTCCACGGCGGCCTGGCACTGGCCTCGATTCTGGCCTGCGCCATGTTTGCCCTGGTGTGCGGCTCCAGCGTGGCCACGGTGGTGGCGATTGGCTCCATCGTGCTGCCGGCCATGGTGGCGCATGGCTACCCCATGGCCTTTGGTGCCGGCGTGATGATCACGGCGGGCTCGCTGGGTATTCTGATGCTGCCCAGTATTCCGAAGGTGATCTATGCCATCTCCACCAATACCTCCATTGGTGCGCTGTTTGTGGCTGGCCTGCTGCCTGGCATCATGCTGGCCCTGATGCTGGCCGGCGTGACCTGGTACCTGGCCAAGAAGAACGGCTACCCGCGCATGGCCAAGGCTACCTGGAGGCAGCGCTTCAAGTTCTTCCGCGACAGCGTCTGGGGCCTGATGCTGGTGGTGATCATCGTCGGCGGCATTTACTCCGGCATCTTTACCGCCACCGAAGCGGCGGCGATGGCTGCGGTGTACTCGTTCTTTGTCTCGATCTTTGTCTACAAGGACATGGGCATGAAGGACGTGCCCAAGGTGTTGCGCGACTCGGCCAATATGTCGGCCATGCTGCTCTACATCATCACCAACGCGGTGCTGTTCTCCTTTGTGCTGGCCAACGAAAACCTGCCACACCGGCTGGCCGACTGGATACTGAGCATGCACCTGGGGCAGGAAGGCTTTTTGGCGGTGGTCAACGTAATCTTGCTGATGGCCGGCAACTTCATGGAGCCGTCTTCCATCATCCTGATCATGGCGCCCATCTTCTTCCCGGCGGCCATGCAGCTGGGTATCAACCCGGTGCACTTCGGCATCCTGATTGACGTGAACATGGAGGTCGGCCTGTGCCACCCGCCGGTGGGGTTGAACCTGTATGTGGCCTCGGGCATTTCCAAGCTGGGCATTACCGAGCTGACCAAGGCGGTGATGCCGTGGCTGGGGACCATGCTGGTATTCCTGGTGATCGTGACCTACTGGCCCTGGCTGACCCTGGTGGTGCCGCGCATGATGGGCATGCTCTAGGTTTTCTGTAACCTCTGCACTCCGCGAAGCCCGGCACCCGCCGGGCTTTTTTCTCTGCCCAGGATGCTGACCGATGATGACAACCCTTGTTTTTGTGGCCGCCTTTTGCGTGGTCGCCGTGCTGGTCTACATGGCCCGCTACAGCGGCCGCGTGCGCGTCACACGCAGCCGCCTGATAGACGCGCCAATCGACGTGGTGTTTGCCCAGGTGCAGGACTTTGCGCACTGGCAAGCCTGGAACCCCTGGCTGGCCCACAGCCCCGATGCCCACCTGACCGTGAGCGGCCCCGGCACCCGCCCGGGCAGCCAATGCGCCTGGAACAACCCGCGCGCCGGTATCGGCCTGTTCGAGCTGGTGAGCAGCAGAGCACCCACAGGCATACAGCACAGGCTGCGCCTGCAGCAGCCCTTTCTGGTGAACGGGCGCAGCAACTGGACCTTTGCAGAACGTGACGGAAAAACCGAGGTCCGCTGGCAACTCAAGGCCCGCGTGGCCTTCTTCATGCGCGCGTTTTCACCCACGGTCCAGGGTGCGCTGGACCTGGACTGCCGATACGGACTGGACCGGCTGGCCAGCCTGCTGGAGCCCATCAGCGCCCCGCGCTACCAACTCACGCTGCTGGGCGCGCACGACATTCCCGCCTGCCGCTATGTGTTCCAGAGCTACGAAGGGGCTATCCAGGGCCTGCCCTTGGCCCTGCGACAGACCCTTGCCAACCTGCGCGCCCAGTTGCAGGCGCTGGGCGTCGCGCCCACCGGTGCGCCCCTGGCCTTTTATTTGAAAACCAACATCAAGCTGCGCACCACCGTGTGCCTGATCGGCCTGCCGGTGGGCGATGCCGAGGTGGGCTCCCTGCCGGTGCGCGATATGCCCGCCCACAGCGCCTACGGCGTGCGCCTGCAAGGCGACACCGGGGCGCTAGAGCTGGCCTGGTACCAAGCCATGCAATGCCTGACCAGCGAGCAGCGCAAGGCCGATCAACGCCTGCCGCCGTTTGAGCAGTACCTGCATCTGGCCGACCCTGCACAGGGCAATGAGGGCCAGACCGAGGTGCGTATTCCGCTGCTGCCGTAAGCTATGAGACGCGTACGGCTGCGAGCCCAAGCGCGGCAACCACACAGGCATCGGGATTTACCCGCAAAAGCCCGGCAAAACCGACGCATATGTGGAAAACCACAATGCCCGCCACCAGTCTGCTGACGCACACTCGGCCTACCCCCCACCTTGAGGAGCGTTTTCCATGACAAGTTTTTCCCGTCGCAGTTTCGTTGGCACCGCCCTGCTGGCAGCCGCCGCATGCGCCACCACGGTCAGCCTGGCGCAGGCCCCCATCTCCATCAAGTTCAGCCACGTGGTGGCGCCCGACACGCCCAAGGGTAAGGGCGCGCTGCGCTTCAAAGAGCTGGCCGAACAGCGCACCGGAGGCCGCGTGAAGGTCGAGGTCTACCCCAACAGCCAGCTCTACAAGGACAAGGAAGAGATGGAGGCCCTGCAGCTGGGCTCGGTGCAGATGCTGGCGCCCTCCCTGGCCAAGTTCGGCCCGCTGGGCGTGAAGGACTTTGAGGTGTTCGACCTGCCCTTTTTGTTCAAGGATGACGCCGCCTTCCGCAGCATCACCGAAGGTCCGCTGGGAGCCGAGCTGTTCAAGAAGCTCGAGCCCAAGGGCATCAAGGGCCTGGCCTACTGGGACAACGGCTTCCACCAGATGAGTGCCAACAAGCCGCTGCACAAGGTGGATGACTTCCGCGGCCTGAAAATGCGCATCCAGAGCTCCAAGGTGCTGGACGCCGAAATGCGCGCCCTGGGCGCCATTCCCCAGGTGATGGCATTCAGCGAGCTGTACCAGGCACTGCAAAGCGGCGTGGTGGACGGCACCGAGGGCGTGGCCTCCAACTTCTACACCCAGAAGGTGTACGAGGTGCAGAAGTACATGACAATCTCCAACCACGGCCACCTGGCCTATGCGGTGATCGTCAACAAGAAGTTCTGGGACGGTCTGCCTGCCGACATCCGCGCCGCGCTGGAAAGTGCGATCAAGGACTCCACCACCTATGCCAACGCCATTGCCTCCACCGAAAACATTCAGGCCTTGGAAAAGATAAAGGCCAGCGGCAAGACCACCGTCTACACCCTGACCCCGGCCGAAACCGCAGAATGGAAAAAGGCCTTGGCACCAGTGCACAAGGAAATGGAATCACGCGTGGGCAAGGCCACCATAGACGCCGCCTACAAGGCTGCGAGCTTCGTCACTGCAAAGTAAGTGTCCCTATTGAGCGAACTGTGCGATCTGAGTGAATGCGCACAATCTTGATCAGATTCTGATCAAGATTTTTCCCGCTGTTCCAAGGAGGATGAGGGCATCGCGTGAGAGCTAACAGCCTCTCTGCGGTGAACCCATCCGGGGCCATGGTCCCCAACAACTTGTTTCAACGGAGCATTCGCATGAAAAAACTAATAATCACCTCCGCTGTTGCCCTTGCAGCAGTGGCACCACTTGCATTTGCGCAATCCAGCAATTTTCAAGGCCTGAGTGCTGGCGTCGGCGTGAACGTAGCGGACACCACTTCGGAGGCGCAACTCCCCTCCATCTCTTACAAGGGCACCGACACAGACAACAATTTCGCCCTGCAACTGCAATACAACATGGCAGTGAACGAGGTGTTTTTGCTGGGCCTTGGTGCCTCTGCCAATTTTGGCGATCTGAAGGCCGGAAAGCTCGGATTGGTGGGCCAGATCAAGGTGAAGGACGCGTATTCCCTGTATCTTGCACCAGGTTATGCCTTCAACAGCACCTGGCTGGGCTACGGAAAGCTCGCCTATCTAAATGCAAATGGGACTTCGGACAACGGCGGCAGTACGAAATTTGACAATGGCTACGGCTATGGCATTGGCCTGCAAGCCATGTTTACTAAAAATTGGTTTGGTCAGGTTGAGTACATGGTCAACCAATACAACGACAAGTCGTCGTTGAACGAGACCGACAAACTCAAGAGCGGTGTGTATTCGCTCACCGCCGGCTACAGGTTCTAAGCCGCAAGCGACCGGCCATAAAAAAACCCACCTCGCGGTGGGTTTTTTTATGGGTACGACGCAAGTGCTTCAGGCGCCGTGGCACTTCTTGTATTTCTTGCCGCTACCGCAAAAGCAGGCCTCATTCCGTCCGGGCAACGCCGGCTTGTGCAGCGTCTCCACGCGCGGACCGATGTTGCGCCAGAGTTCACGCAAGTCGTACACCGCCCAAACCGCATCGGCGAAGGCATTGAAACGGTTGACGCTGACGGTGGGCACGCCCTCGTCATCAAACACGGACAGGGTTGGCTCGTCCTCATCGTCTTCGGTCAGGGCCACCATGCGCTGCAAGGCGGTGTCCAGCCACTTGCGGCCTTCCTTGTCGCGCGGTGGCTGCCACTCGTCCGGCCAGTTTTCCACCGCGTACATAAACCCTACGGCCCAGACTTGGGCAAAAGAGGGCAGTACTTCGCCGGCCATCTCGGCGCGCTCGGCTTCGGGCAAGGCGGCTACCGCACCGCGCACGTCCATCACCTCGGGATGGAAAGCCCGTTCGTCATCCAGGCTTTCGACTTCGGCGGCCAGACCCTGCTCAATATCCGTCCAGCGGCGTTGCCAGAGTTCCAGAAAACGGGCTGCCTGCGCAGCGTCCGCAAAAGCACCCTGGGCTGCGGCATCCCCTTCGGCCTCGCCCGTATCCAGCAGCACCGGCAGATATTCCTCTTGCGGGATGGCACGGCGGCAAACGATGAGTGCGGCCATGAAGCCTTCGCAAAATTCCCATTGCGGGGTCTCGTCAAAGCGCTGGCGCAGGTCATCCAGGATCTCATCGATTTCGTCAAACTCCTGCGGAGTCAAGGAGGCCACGGGGGCCGTGGCAAGTACGTCGGACGAGGGGGGCAAGGTGTTGGAGGTCATGAACTGGGGAAAGCAGATAGTGGTGGCTATTGTCGCCGTGTGGCGGTGGGCGTTTCAGGGTGTAGGAAAAAGTGCGGCAGGTGCTGGCAGGCTGAGCGCCGCAAACGTTTTGGCAGTCTGCACACCAAAGGGCCGCAGCCGCTTGGCCATGCTGAGCACTGCCTTGTCCTTGCTCAGCAGCAAGGCCTGGTGCGCGGCCGCAAGGTCCATGAACTTCTGGTCATCCGGGTCCTTGCAGGTCGGGCTGACCTTGGGTGCCACGTCCAGGATTTGTGCCAGCGCATCAAAGCGCGCCAGCACATCCTGCGCTGTCACCTGGTAATACGCCATGCGGGGCACGATATGGGTGTAGGCCAGCACCCGCTCCAGTTCATCGCGCATCACCTGCGTGGCAATCCAGCGCAGTGACCGCGCCTCCAGCGCCGCACGCAAGGCGGGCGTGGCGGGATCAGCGAAGATGAACAGGTCCAGCACGATATTGGTGTCCAACACGATGGTTGGCACGTCCCCGTGGCCCATCAGGAGGTGCCCGCTGCTTTGTCCTTGACCATGCGCCCGGCCACCATGTCGAACTTGAACAACCGGCATTCCAGCGGGCCGTTCCACATCGGCACGCGGCGCGATTCCTTGAGGCGCATCTTGCCGGGCAGCTTGAGGTCGGGCGTGAGCACCCAGGCCTGCCAGCCGGAGAAGTTTTTCTTCCAGTGGCTGGCCAGCTGGCTGAAGAATTCGCCGCCGTCTTCCGTCTCGGCCAATTCGCGGGCGCCAAAGCGGGCCTGTGCGCCCTCACCAGCTACACCGCCAATGCCGATACGCTCGCCATAGGGCGGGTTCAGCACCATGACGCCGCCGCCTTCAATCGGGGGCATGCGCTGCAGGGCGTCGCCACCACGGAACTCGATGACATCGGCCACACCGGCGCGCTGGGCGTTGCGCTGGGCGAAGTCGACCATGCGGTGCGACACATCGCTGCCGTAGATCAGCGCCTGCTGACCCGGCTCGGGCTTGACCACGGCCTCGGCCGCTTCCTTCTTCATGTCGGCCCAGACCTGGTGGCGGAAAGGCACGAATTTTTCAAAGGCAAAGCGGCGCAGGGAGCCGGCGGCAATATTGCAGGCGATTTGTGCCGCCTCGATGGCAATCGTGCCGCTGCCGCAGCAGGGGTCGTACAGCGGCATCAGATCGGCGTCGCCATCGGCCCAGCCGCTGGCGGCAATCATGGCGGCGGCCAGGGTTTCTTTCAGCGGGGCATCACCCTTGTCCTCGCGCCAGCCGCGCTTGAACAGTGGCTCGCCCGAGGTGTCGATGTAGAGCGAGCAGCTGTCGGTGGTCAGGTGGGCGTAGATGCGCACATCGGGCCACTGGGTGTCCACGTTCGGCCGCACGCCGTTGGCTACTTCACGGAAGCGGTCGCACACCGCGTCCTTCACCTTGAGCGCGGCGAAGTTGAGCGAGGTGAGCGGGCTGTGCTGCGCCGTCACTTCGATCTTGATGCTTTCCTTGGGTGTGAACCAACGCTCCCACTGCACCGCCATGGCAGCGCGGTAGATATCGTTCTCATTGCGGTATTCCGTGAACGACACCAGCACCAGCACGCGCTGCGCCAGGCGGCAATACAGGTTCAGGCGCATGGCGTCATTGAGCGAGGTGCGAACCGCCACGCCCCCGCGCTGCTTGGTCACGCAGCCCGGCGGCAGGCCGGTGATGCGCAGGGCTTCGGGGGCCAGGTAGTCCTCCACGCCGGCGGCGCAGGGGAGGAAGAGTTGGAGTTGGTTCATAGCGCCTTGCGTAAGGATGCGGGGGCGATTTTCAGACCCTCGCGGTATTTGGCGACAGTCCGGCGCGCACATTCAATGCCCTGCTCCTTGAGCATTTCGGAAAGCTGGTTGTCCGACAGCGGCTTCTTGCTGCTCTCGGAGGCAATAAATTGTTTGATCAGCGCGCGCACCGCCGTGCTGGACGCATTGCCGCCGGACTCCGTGCCCAGGCCGGAGCCGAAGAAGTACTTCAACTCAAACGTACCAAAGGGCGTGGCCATGTACTTGGCAGTGGTGACGCGGCTGATGGTGGACTCGTGCAGGCCCAGTTCGTCGGCAATCTCGCGCAGCACCAGCGGGCGCATGGCCAGTTCGCCATGGGTGAAAAAGCTTTTTTGCCGCTCCACGATGGCGGTGCTGACGCGCAGAATGGTGTCAAAGCGCTGCTGGATGTTCTTGATGAACCAGCGCGCCTCCTGCAGCCGTTGTTGCAAGGCGGCGTGGCTGGCGCTGTCCTTGCCGCCGCGGTGGTTGCGCAGCACGTTGGCGTAAATATCATGCACCTTGAGGCGCGGCATCACTTCCGGGTTGAGCATGACGCGGAACTTGGGGCTTGCCGCCTTGTTGGTGTTGGCCACAGGGATCACGAGCACATCGGGCACCACGATGTTGCGCTCCACATCCACAAAGCGCCGGCCCGGCTTGGGCTCCAGGCGCGCTATTGCGGCAATGGCTTCGCGCACCAGCGCGTCACTGCCCACACCGAGTTGCACCAGGCGCTTGATGTCGCGCCGTGCCAGCAACTCCATGGGCTGCTGGCAAACCGCCAAGGCCACATCCAGTACCTCACGGTCATCCCAATCGAGCTCCTGGTCCTGCAACAACGCAGCGATTTGCAGACGCAGACACTCAGCCAGGCCACGTGCACCCACGCCCACCGGCTCCAGGCTGTGCAACAGGCCCAAGGCCACGGTGAAGTGGTGCACCAGCTCCTGCAACTGCTCCTCGTCGGGCGGATTCAGTGTGGCGGCCAACTCTTCCAGCGGCTCTTCCAGGTAGCCGTCGTCGTTGAGCGACTCGATCAGAAAGCGCAGGGCCGCGCTGTCTTCGGCAGAAAGGCGCAGGCCCAAGGCCTGGCGGTGCAAAAAGGCTTGCAGACTTTCCTGTGTGCGGGCCAGTTCGGTGGCGTCCTTGTCTTCATCGCCATTGAGGTTGTTGCTGCGCGCCTTGGCGTCCACACCCCACTCACCGTCATCCGGCGCCATCTCGGTGCTGCCGTCGCCGTCCCAATCAATGCCCTCGTCGCCGCTCAGGGGCGCGTTGTCTTCGTCGTTGCTGGTGCTGGTCACCGTGGCACTGCCCATATCCGCCAGGGGCGCAGAGGCAAACTCACTGTCGCGGTCGCCCTCACTCACCGGGGTGTCGATCTGCGGCAAACCGAATTCTTCGCGCTCAGCCTGGTCTTCAGTGAGCTCCAGGAACGGATTTTCATCCAGCATCTGGTCCACTTCCTGGCTCAGTTCCAGCGTGGAGAGTTGCAGCAGGCGGATCGATTGCTGCAGTTGGGGGGTGAGCGCAAGATGCTGCGAAACGCGTAATGAAAGGCCTTGTTTCATCACATCTTAAAGTGCTCGCCCAGGTACACGCGGCGCACCTCGGCGTTGTTGACGATATCGGAGGGCGTGCCCTCGGCCAGCACGCGCCCATCGCTGATGATGTAGGCGTGGTCGCAAATACCCAGGGTTTCGCGCACGTTATGGTCGGTGATCAGCACGCCAATACCGCGCGCCTTGAGAAAGTTGATGATGCGCTGGATCTCGATCACGGCAATCGGGTCAATGCCGGCAAAGGGTTCGTCCAACAGGATGAAGCGCGGCCGGGTCGCCAAGGCGCGGGCAATCTCGACCCGGCGCCGCTCACCGCCGGACAGCGCCAGCGCAGGCGACTCGCGCAAATGTTCGACACGCAGTTCCTGCAGCAGATTGGTCAGGCGCGTTTCGATCTCGGCGGACTTCAGCGGATGGCCCTGCTCGTCGCGCTGCAGCTCCAGCACGGCGCGCACGTTGTCTTCGACGTTGAGTTTGCGAAAGATCGACGCTTCCTGCGGCAAATAGCCCAGCCCCAAGCGCGCCCGGCGGTGGATGGGCATGTGCTCTATGGACTCACCGTCAATGGCGATGTCACCCCCGCTGGCCCGCAGCAGCCCGACGATGATGTAAAACGAGGTGGTCTTGCCGGCCCCGTTAGGGCCCAGCAGACCGACGACCTCACCGGTGCGCACGGTGAGTGACACGTCCTTGACCACCTCGCGCTTGCCGTAGGACTTTTTCAGGTGCTGCGCGGTCAGACTCCCTGCCGGAAATGCGTTCACTGGGGCACGCCTCCCAGGGCAGGCGAGGGCTTCAAACGGGCCGCGTCGGCAGCGGCTGGCGCACCGACTGTGGGTTCGGCCTTGGGTGTCAGCATCACGCGCACCCGGCCTGCGCTGCCCAAGGCACCCGTTGGTCCCTTGTTGGTGGCCCCGTCCACGGTAAACAGATCGGTCAGGTTTTCGTACACGATGGTGCCACCGGTGATTTCGTCGGCCAATGTGCTGCCGCGCAGGCGACGCAACTGGGCCCGGCGGGTGAAGGTCACGGTGTCGGCCTTGCCGTCGTAAGTGATGGTTTCGCCTTCGCCTTCAATGAACTCATCCAGGGCTTCGCGCTTCTGGCGATAAAAGGCCGGCTTGTCAGGCGCGCCGGTTGCAACGCCAAACTGGAAGCCGTCGGGGTCCTGGCGCACTTCCAGCCGGTCGCCCCGGATCACAATCGTGCCCTTGGTCAAGACCACCCGGCCAGTGAAGATGCTGATCTGCTTGAGGTCGTCATAGCGCAACGAGTCGGCCTCAATATTCATGGGCTTGTTGCGGTCTGCCTTTTCCGCGTGCGCCATGCCTGCCAGGCATAGCCAAGCTGCAAGCACCAACGAGATAAGGGATTTGTAATTCATAAGGGCACGAAACTTGCTCAGAGAGCACCAGGCCCATTGTAGCCAGCACATGGCATGTTTTATGCCCTGAGAAAAATTGATTCCCCGCACGGCGGGAAATCCATCACCAGGCACAGCTCCCATGCCGCCCCCAACGGCAGCGAGGGAGCCAGCAGTTGGGGGCTATTTGCCGCTGCGGATTGCGGCGGCCAGGGACTCCACCACCTTGAGCGCCTTGTCCATGCCCTTGGCCAGAGAACCGTCGGTGTAAAAGCGTCCGGCAACGCCCAACGCCGGAACACCTTCCACCTTGTAGGCGTTTTGCAACTGCGTGGCCTTGGTGGCCTTGGTGGCCACCGAGAAGGAGTTGTATTGCTCGTTGAATTTGGCCTTGTCCACGCCCTGCTTGACTACCCAATCGGTGATGGCAACCACCTTGGACAGGTCCAGCTTTTCCACGTGGATCGCGGCAAACACCTTGGCATGCAGTTTTTCCACCAGGCCCATGGCCTCCAGTGAGAAGTACAGACGCTGCTGGGGCATAAAGTCTTCGCGAAAGGCGATCGGCACCCGGCGAAACGCGATGTCCTTGGGCAGGGTCTTGATCCAGGCGGCCAGTTGGGGTTCAAAGGCGTTGCAGTGCGGGCAGTTGTACCAGAAGAACTCCACCACCTCGATCTTGCCGGCCGGCGCCTCTACCGGCGCATGCGGGTCCAGCACCACGTAATCGGTGCCGGCCTCGGGTTTGGCCGCATCGGCCAGTGCGGATGTTGACCACAGGGCACCAGCAGCACCCGCCGTGGCCAAGAGAGAAAAATCACGACGTTTCATAACACTCCAATCCAGTTCAGTAATGCGCTCACACACGCGAAAGAGGTCAGCCTGCACCAGCCTAGCGCTGCACCCGCACCAGGGCGGTTTCCAGCCCGGACTTGTCCAGCTTTTCCTTGGCCTTCTCGCCCTCATCCTTTTTATCAAACGGGCCGACGCGCACACGATACACCGTGCGGCCGGACTGCTCACGTTCCGAAATCTTGGTCTCAATCCCGCTGAGCGACAGTTTGGCACGCTGGCTTTCAGCATCTTCTGCGGTGCGATAAGCACCCACCTGCACCCAATACACAAAAGGCTCGCCTTCGGTCGCGGCGGCCTTGGCCTTCGCCTTGGCCAACTCGCCAATCGGATCGGCAGACGCGGCCGCCTTGGCTTCGGTTTTCTTGGCTTCAGGCACCTTGGCTTCAGGTACCTTGGTCTCCGGATTGGCCACTGCGGGTGCAACCGGCGCCACGGGTACGGGAGCAGGAGGGCTTACGGGTGAAGCCACCGGGGCCGAGACCGGCGCCGCAGGCTGCGTCGGTTTGGCAGGATTTTTGCCATACAGGGGGGCGTTCGGGTCCCAGTCCTTGTTCTTCTTGGCCTCTTCCGCGTCCTGGTCGGCGCTGCGGGTCTGGCCCTTGTTCACAAAGGGTACAGGCACCTTGGTGACGTACACGGCCACCGCCAAGGCGACTGCCAGTCCAAACACCACTCCAATAATGAACCCCAGAAGGGTCCCGCCACGCTGTTGCTTCATGCCTTGGTTCTCGTTCTTTTAATGGGGATTACATCTTCTGCGGGGCACTCACACCCAGCACTGCCAGACCATTGTGCAACACCTGCGCCGTGGCGGCCACCAACGCCAGCCTTGCCAGCTTGACCGCCTCGTCATCCACCAGGATGCGCTCGGCATCGTAATAGCTGTGGTAGCAGGCGGCCAGTTCGCGCAGATAGAAGGTGACATCGTGCGGCGCAAAGCCAGTGGCCGCGGCGGTAAGCATCTCCGGGTACTTGGCCAGCAGCAGCATCAGGGCCTGGGCCTGCGGGCTGGTCAGGGCCGACAAATCCACGCCTGCCAGTGTGGCGCGGTCGCCGCCCCAGGCCGTCAGCACCGAGCAAATGCGGGCGTGGGCATATTGCACGTAATACACCGGGTTGTCGTTGTTCTTGGCCACGGCCAGGTCGACGTCAAAGGTGTACTCGGTGTCGGGCTTGCGGCTGAGCAGGAAGAAGCGCACCGCGTCCTTGGATGTCCACTCGATCAGGTCGCGCAGCGTCACATAGCTGCCGGCGCGCTTGGAGATCTTGACCTCCTCGCCGCCCTTGACCACGCGCACCATGGTGTGCAGCACGTAATCCGGGTAGCCCTGGGGAATGCCCACGTTGGCCGCCTGCAGGCCGGCGCGCACGCGGGCGATGGTGCCGTGGTGGTCGGTGCCCTGGATGTTGACGACCTTGGTGAAGCCGCGCTCCCACTTGGCGATGTGGTAGGCCACGTCCGGCACAAAGTAGGTGAAGGTGCCGTCTTGCTTGCGCATGACGCGGTCCTTGTCGTCACCGTAGTCAGTGGACTGCAGCCACAGCGCGCCATCTTTCTCATACGTCTTGCCGGCTTCCTGCAGACGCTTGACGGTGGCGTCCACCCGGCCGCTGGTGTACAGGCTGCTTTCCAGATAGTAGTTGTCGAATTGGACGGCAAAGGCCTTCAGGTCCAGGTCCTGCTCGTGGCGCAGATAGGCCACGGCGAACTGGCGCATGCCGTCCAGGTCGTTGATATCGCCGCTGGCGGTAAAGGACCGGTCATCGGACTCCACCGTCTTGCCGGCCAGAAAGTCGGCGGCAATGTCGGCAATGTAGTCGCCGTTGTAGGCGGCGGCATTCTCACCACTCGGCCACTGCGCATCGCCCGGCTTGAAGCCCTGGGCGCGCAGGTGCGTGCTGGAGGCCAGTGTGCCGATCTGGACACCGGCGTCGTTGTAATAAAACTCGCGGTACACGTCCCAGCCCTGGGTCTGGAACAGGTTGCAGATGGCATCCCCCAGCGCGGCTTGGCGTCCGTGGCCCACGTGCAGCGGGCCGGTCGGGTTGGCCGAGACAAATTCCACCAGCAGGCGCTGGCCGTTGGAGGGCTGTTCGCCGAACTGCGGGCCCTGGCCCAGCACTTCGCGCACGATTTCCTGTTTTGCGGCAGGCTTGAGGCGGATGTTGATAAAGCCGGGGCCGGCGATTTCCACCGCATCGACCCAGCGCACATAGGCCGGGTCGGCCAGCAGGGCGGCGCAGAGTTCTTCGGCCAGCTGGCGCGGGTTGCGCTTGAGCGGCTTGGCCAATTGCATGGCGGCCGTGGTGGCCAGGTCGCCATGGGCGGCCACCTTGGGGGATTCAAAAGCTGCCTTGGCACCGGAGCCAGCAGAGATGTTTTCTAGGGCAGCGGCAAGCGCCAGCAGAAGTTCGTTTTTTACAGACAGCATAGGGGGCTGATTTTAAGCGGGCGCACTTGCAGCGCTGGATGCCGGGTCAACGGGTTTGCCAAAATAGACGTTATGTGCTGGAATCCCGTCGGGAATTCACCGCACCGGCAGGCCTTCTGCCAAAACCTTTTTGAGGAAAACCAATGAAAAAACTTCTGACTCTCCTGGCTTTGGGCATGTCTTTGACCGTCGGTGTGGCCCATGCCGCTGATGCAGCTGCAGCACCCTCCACCCAGCAAAGCAAGATGAAGACCTGCAATATGGAAGCCCAGGGCAAGTTAGGCGATGAGCGCAAGATGTTCATGAAAGAGTGCCTGAGCGCCAAACCCGCAGCCCCGGCCGCCACTGGCACTGCCCAGCAAAACAAGATGAAGACCTGTAACGCCGATGCCAAGACCAAGGCACTCAAGGGCGACGAGCGCAAGGCATTCATGAAGGAATGCCTGAGCGCCAAGTAAGCTCCTCTCTCTCTCTTTCCGCGAAAGCCCGGGTCTGTGAAGATCTCGGGCTTTTTGTTTTTCGGGGCTGTTGATTTGATTCCGTTTGCGTGCCCACGGGTTGGCGCGCAATGCAACGGAAAAACCCCGTCAGGCCAGACCCAACACAATGGCCGCAAACAGCGCGAACCCGACCCAATGGTTGGCCCGAAACGCCTTGAAGCAGCCCTCCCGCGTGCGGTCCTTGATCAGCGTGGCGTGCCACAGCACCTGCGCCAGCACCACCGCCACACCCACCCACCAGGCCCAGGCGTTCGGTTGCGGAACAATCGCCCAGGACCAGATGGCGAGTTGCACCAGATAGAAGGACAGCACCGCCACCACATCCCAACGCCCCAGCGTGATGGCCGATGTTTTCATACCGATGCGCAAATCATCGTCGCGGTCCACCATCGCGTATTCGGTGTCGTAGGCCAGCACCCAGAACAGATTGCCCACCAACAACACCCAGGCCAGCAAGGGCACCTGCCCCTGCACCGCGGAAAAGGCCATGGGGATGCCGAAGCTGAAGGCCACACCGAGCACCGCCTGCGGCATGGACACATAGCGTTTGGCATAGGGATAAATCAGCGTCACCGCCAGCGCCGCAAACGACCACAGCACCGTGGTTTCATTGGTGGTCAGCACCAATACAAACGCCGCCAGCGCCAGCCCTGCCCCCACCCACAAGGCTTCGCGCACCGACACCTTGCCGCTGGTCACCGGCCGCTGCGCCGTGCGTTTGACATGGCGGTCAAAGTCGCGGTCAGCCACATCGTTGATGCAGCAACCGGCACTGCGCATGAGGATGGTGCCCAGAGTGAACACGACGATCAAATGCCAGCCGGGAAAGCCACCCGAGGCAATCCACAGCGCAGCCAACGAAGGCCACAGCAACAACAGCCAGCCGGCAGGCCGGTTCCAGCGGATCAGGTCCAGATACAGATGAAAACGCGCACTCACGATAAACGGGTCACTCCAGGCAGTTCGCAGGCATAAATGGCGTTGCGCAGGGCGGCAATCGCCTCGTAGCGGGTGAAGCTACGGCGCCAGGCCAGCACGATGCGGCGCGTCGGTGGGGCGGCACCCTTCTCGTCGGTGACCGGCAGGTACTTGACGTAGGCGTCCTCAACGCGGCGCTTTTTGGCTTCCAGCGCCTCGCGCGGCACACTCAGGCGCGGCACCAGGGTGACACCCATGCCAGCGGCCACCATATGCTTGATGGTCTCCAGACTGGAGCCTTCAAAACTCTTGCGTATGCCCTCGGCATTGCTGGAGAAACGGGCAAACTCCGGGCACACTTCCAGCACATGGTCGCGAAAGCAGTGGCCGTTGCCCAGCAGCAGCATGGTTTCGTTTTTCAGTTCCTCGGCGGAAATGCTCTCCAGCCCCGCCAGCGGGTGGTTCACCGGCAGCGCCGCGTAAAACGGCTCGTCATACAGCGGCGCGGTGGCCAGGCCGGTATCGGGAAAGGGCTCGGCCAGGATGGCGCAGTCGATCTCGCCGGTGCGCAGCATCTCCAGCAGCTTGACGGTGAAGTTCTCCTGCAGCATCAGCGGCATCTGGGGGGTGCGGCTGATGACTTGGCGCACCAGATCGGGCAGCAGATAGGGCGCGATGGTGTAGATCACACCCAGCGCCAGCGGACCAGCCAAGGGGTCTTTGCCGCGCTTGGCGATGTCCTTGATATTGGCGGCCTGTTCCAGCACGCTTTGCGCCTGGCGCACGATTTCTTCGCCCAGGGGCGTGACCGTGACCTCGTTGGCGCTGCGCTCGAACAGCTTGACGTCCAGTTCCTCTTCCAGCTTTTTGACCGCCACCGACAGCGTGGGCTGCGACACAAAGCAGGCTTCGGCCGCCTTGCCGAAGTGGCGTTCCCGCGCCACGGCGACGATGTATTTGAGTTCGGTCAGTGTCATGGCGCTATTGTCTACCGAGTCCGGGGCAGGTCATGGCGCGTGCGGCGCGTCATTCCGGCCAACGGGCTCCAGAATCACCAGGGCGATGCCGCAGACCAGCAGGCCGGCGCCCAGCCAGAAAGCCAGAACCGGCGTCTCGGCAAAAAAGATGCGGCCCAGCATCGGGCTGAACAGCAGCAGGGCAAAGCCGCCGGCCTCCACGGCCGAGGCGTCCCCGGCGCGGTAGGCAAAAAAGTAAGCCAGGTAAATGCCGGAGGCCGACAGGCCGATCAAAGGCAGCAAGAGCCAGAAACTTTGCGCCACCGGCGGCAGCACAAAACCGGACATCACGCCAAAGCTGAACCAACAAGCCACTTGGCTCCAGGTCAGCACGGCGATCGGGTGTTCGCCCTGGGAATACTTTTTCAGCACCACGCCCAACAGGGCCTCCATCAGGGCGCCCAGCAGGGCCACCAGCGCGGCGGGCTGAAAGGCGTCGGCGCCGGGTTGCAGGATCACCAACACCCCGGCAAAACCGACCAACATACCGACCCAGCGCAACCAATGCGCCCGTTCGTCCAGCAGCCACACGCCCAGTGGCAGCATAAAGAGCGAGCCGGTCATCAGGTAGGCGCTGGCCTCGGCCAGCGGCAAATGCGCCACCGCCCAGGCGGCGCAAAAAGCCGAGGTGACGATGATGGCACCGCGCACCAGATGGAAGGCGGGCTGGCGTGTGGCGACGATGCGCCCGCGCGTGAAGGCGATCAGCGGCAGCAGCATGGCCAGCACCACACTGGCCTGCAGAAACAGCACCTCGCGCGGTGCAATGCCCTGACGCATGAGCTGCTTGTTGCAGGCGTCCAGCACCGCCCAGCAGGCCATGGCCAGAACCACCAGCAGAACACCGCGCGTGTTGCCGGCCAAGGCCGACCAGCGCGCTTTCAGACGAAGCAACATGGGGATGGGACCGTGTCAGCGGTGTGGAGAAAGATCGGCCGGAAAACGGGAGTTGGCCACCCCTCCATCGGCCTTTGCCGCGGCGGGAGAGCGGCGAACCGGCGTTTCCATGCTCATGCTTTCAGGAATTCCGCCTTGGTGCCCAGCCAGCGTTGCACGTGTTTTTCGGCCAAATGGGGGTGGCGGTCCAGCATCATCGGGGCTTCGGCGCGCGCCCACTCCAGCAGGGCGCCGTCGGTGGCCAGGTCGGCAAAACGCAGCATGGCGTCGCCGCTCTGGCGTGCGCCCAAAAACTCGCCCGGGCCGCGGATTTCCAGATCGCGCCGGGCAATCTCGAAGCCGTCGTTGGTCTCGGCCATGGCGCGCAGACGCTCGCGCGCGGTCTCGCCCAGGCGTGGTGCGTCGCCGGTGGAATACAGCAGCACGCAGGCCGAAGCCGCAGCACCGCGCCCGACGCGTCCGCGCAACTGGTGCAACTGCGACAGGCCAAAGCGTTCGGCATGCTCCACCACCATCAGCGAGGCATTGGGCACATCGACACCCACCTCGATCACCGTGGTGCTGACCAGCACCGCAATCTTGCCGACCACAAAGTCGGCCATCACGGCCTTTTTCTCGTCGGCCGGCATGCGCGAGTGCAGCAGGCCGACCTGAATTCTGGCGGGCTCTGCACCAGTGACCGGTGCGGGGGCGTCAGCGCCCGCCGTGGCCGCGATGGGGACTGGCGCGGCTGGGGTTGCAGGGCCTTGCAGGGCGGCACTGAGTTCGGCATGGGTCTCGGTGGCATTGCTCAGGTCCAGCGCCTCGCTTTCCTCGATCAGCGGACAGACCCAGTACACCTGGCGGCCGTCGGCGATCTGGGCGCGTATGCGCTCTATCACCTCGCCACGCCGGTGTTCATGGATCACCTTGGTGATGATGGGCGTGCGCCCGGGCGGCAATTCGTCCAGGGTGGAGACGTCCAGATCCGCGTAATAGCTCATGGCCAGGGTGCGCGGAATCGGTGTGGCTGTCATCATCAAGAGATGCGGCTCGAAGGGATGCGCCTTGTCCGCTGAGGCGGCGCTGGTGTGCGCTTGTGCCGCGGCCGGATGGGCCGCGTGATCTGCATGCGGCTTGGCGGCAGCGTCCGTGCCTACGCTCGCCTTGCTGCGCAGGGCCAGGCGCTGCGCCACGCCAAAGCGGTGCTGCTCGTCGATGATGGCCAGCGCCAGGTTCTGGAAGCGCACCTTGTCCTGAATCACGGCGTGCGTGCCCACCACCAGCTTGGCCTCGCCGCTTTCGATCATCGCCAGGGCCTCGCGCCGCGCCTTGGCCTTTTGGCTGCCGATCAGCCAGGCGGTGGTGATGCCCAGCGGCTCCAGCCAGCTCACCAGTTTGCGGAAATGCTGCTCGGCCAGGATTTCGGTGGGCGCCATCAGCGCGCACTGCCAACCGGCGTCCATGCAGATGGTGGCGGCCAGGGCGGCGACCACGGTCTTGCCGGCGCCCACATCCCCCTGCAGCAGGCGGTGCATGGGCACGTGGCGCGCCATGTCCTTGGCGATTTCGAAGCTGACGCGCTGCTGGGCTTTTGTCAATTCAAACGGTAACGCAGCCAGCAGGCGCGCGTGCAAGGTGTCGCCCACCTTGCCTTGCAGCGGCGGCGCGCGCAGTTCGGCGCGGGCGCGACGCGACTGCAGTTGCGACAGCTGCTGCGCCAGCAACTCTTCCGCCTTCAGGCGCTGCCAGGCCGGGTGGCTGTGGTCCTGCAGGGTGTCCAGCGACACATCGGGCGTGGGGTGGTGCAAAAACTGCAGCGCTTGGCGCAGCGTCCACAGTGCGTGCGGGTTGAACTGGCTCAGGTCACCCGGGGGAAAGGTGTCGGACAACTCGGCGCGCGACAACCCGCCCAGCACGGCCTTGCGCAAATAGGCCTGCGGCATACCGGCCACCGTCGGGTAGATGGGCGTGAGCGCCGTGGGCAGATCGCCGCCGGCCGGCTTGCAATGCGGGTGCAGCATGGTCCAGCCCAGAAAGCCGCCGCGCACCTCGCCGCGGGCGCGGATACGGTTGCCCACGCCCAGCGCCTTTTGCTGGTTCGGGTAGAAGTTGAAGAAGCGCAGGGTGCAGACGTCGGAGCCATCGTCGATTTTGACCAGCAACTGCTTGCGCGGTTTGTACGCCACCTCGCAGTCCACCACCTCACCCTCGATCTGGATCTGGTCGCCCTCGCGTACGTCGCGCAGCATGGAGATGCGGGTTTCGTCCTCGTAGCGCAGCGGCAGATGCAGGGCCAGATCGATGTCGCGCTTGAGGCCGAGCTTTTCCATCAGCTTCTGCATGGCGTTCTTGGGCGGCGCGGGTACAGGCTTGGCCACCACCTTGGGCGGCTCAATCAGGGTGATGGAAAGCGTGGACTCGGGCATGGGACAATTCTGCCCTGTCTTTACTCCTTGGTACGGGTTTGTTCGACCCTCAAGCACACATGCCCCACATCGCCCCCACGCCCCTGACCTCCACCGCCCGCAGCTTCACTCTCAGTGACTTTGATTTTCACTTACCAGAGGCCCTGATCGCCCAGCACCCCGCGCCCGAGCGCAGCGGCTCGCGCCTGCTCGATGGCCGCGCCGCCACCCCGGTGGACCGCATTTTCCGCGAGCT
>CANFIH010000031.1 GCA_947446855.1 Burkholderiales bacterium | reverse complement strand
CACCAGCATATGTCGCATGGAAAAGTCCTGCGCCATTCGAACTATGGTGTCGTAAACGGACTGGTCGCCGTGCGGGTGGTATTTACCAATCACATCACCGACGATACGTGCGGACTTTTTGTATGCCCGGTTCCAGTCATTATTGAGTTCGTGCATGGCAAACAGGACACGCCGATGTACCGGTTTCAGTCCATCCCGTGCGTCTGGCAATGCGCGCCCTACGATTACGCTCATAGCGTAATCAAGGTAACTTCGCCGCATTTCCTCTTCGAGGCTAATTGGCAGGGTTTCTTTTGCGAACTGGGTCATTGGAGGTGGCTCTGACTGGGACAACCTTACATTGTACGGGGCACCGCTTGTAGCATTGAAGCAACAGTCAAACTATGCTCGATGCAACTAATTGCAGGGCTTTGGTCAGAGAGTAGCTCTAGAAAACGTTATGGATGTGGCACAATGTTGCCCAACGTCCTACACGGTGCAAGTCGTCGCCGGACGTTGAAAATATCTCCGCAGCGCCGCTGCAGTTTGCTCCGCATAAAAGGAAAGTCATGAAATTAATTAATAAAGTAGCAATCGTTATCGCTACCGCAGCACTCGCTACTGTTGCTGGCGCTCAGGAAATTCACAACTGGAGGAGTGCCGCTGGTGATGTTTGGAAGAGCGCTTCGGGCGATTGCTGGCGTGATGCTAGCTGGACTCCTGCTACAGCTGCTGCTGGCTGTGATGGCGCTATTAAACCGGTGGCACCTGCTCCCGCTCCTGCGGCTCCTGTCGCCGCTCCGGCTCCAGCCGCAGCTCCGGCGCCCGCACCTGTTGCAGCTCCTGCACCAGCACCGGCGCCTGCCCCAGTAGTTGCTGCTGCACCTGCAGCAACCAAAGTTACCTATGCAGCTGATGCATTCTTTGACTTTGACAAGGCTGTTTTGAAGCCCGAAGGCAAAGCCAAGTTGGACGATCTGGTTGGCAAGGTCAAGGGCATTAGCCTTGAAGTGATCATCGCTGTGGGTCACACTGACTCCGTCGGTAATGATGCTTACAACCAGAAGTTGTCGGTTGCACGTTCTGAAGCCGTCAAGTCTTACCTGGTGTCCAAGGGCATCGAAAAGAACCGCGTTTACACCGAAGGCAAGGGCGAAAAGCAACCCGTTGCTGACAACAAAACTTCTGAAGGTCGCGCCAAGAACCGTCGCGTGGAAATCGAAGTGGTTGGTACGCGTTCCAACTAAATCGGCGAAATCCGGCTAGTCAAAGGGCCCGCTTCGGCGGGCTTTTTGTTGCCTGTGGATAATCTGAATATGAATACACACGTTAATGCTGACGCAGCCGAACTTGCCAAGTTTTCCGATCTGGCTCATCGCTGGTGGGATACCGAGAGCGAATTCAGGCCTCTGCACCAGATCAATCCGTTGCGCCTTGAATGGATAAATGGGATTTGTCCGGTACAGGGTCTACGCACCCTGGATATAGGATGTGGTGGTGGGATTTTGACGGACTCACTGGCACGAAAGGGTGCGACTGCCTTGGGAATTGACTTGTCAACTAAGGCTTTGAAGGTGGCCCAGTTACATGCTATGGAGGCTCAAACTGCCAACGTGGCGTATCGCGAAATAAGCGCCGAAGCATTGGCGGCGGAGGCGCCCGGTCAGTTTGACCTGGTGACCTGCATGGAAATGTTGGAACACGTGCCGGATCCGGCATCGATTGTGCGTGCGTGTTCAACCCTGGTTAAACCGGGTGGATGGGTCTTTTTCTCGACTCTGAACCGCAATGCGAAGTCGTTTTTGCTGGCGATCGTGGGTGCTGAGTACGTCCTCAATATGCTGCCGCGCGGTACCCACGAATACGCCAAGATGATCAAACCCAGCGAGCTTGGCAGCTATTGCCGCGATGCTGGCCTCGATTTGAAACAGACCAAGGGTATGTCCTACAACCCTTTGACCAAGCGCTACTGGCTGAATAGCGATGCCAGCGTGAATTACCTGTTCGCGACCCAAAGACCTGCAGCCTGAAAATGGTCTTTTTCGAAAACATCGATGCGGTGCTGTTTGATCTGGACGGGACCCTAATTGACAGTGCGCCCGATTTGGGAGCGGCGGCCGATCAAATGCGTGTCAGTCGCGGTATGTCTTCATTGGCACCTGATATGTACCGACCACTGGCCGGTTCTGGCGCGCGCGGGATGTTGGCCGTGGCTTTCGGATTGACACCGCAGGATTCCCAATTTGAAACCATGCGGGAAGAGTTCTTTTGCAATTATGAGAATTGCATGACGCAGCGCACGTATGTTTTTGAGGGCGTTGAAAGCATGATTCGGCAGTTGGTTGAAGCCGGGTTGCAATGGGGCGTGGTGACTAACAAGTCGGCCCGTTTTACCGACCCATTGACGCGTGCAATGTCTTTGTTCGCAACGGCAGGTACGGTGATTAGCGGCGATACGACACCACATGCCAAACCGCATCCCGCGCCATTGCTGGAAGCAGCGCACCGATTGGGGTTGGCGCCTACCCGTTGCATTTACGTGGGCGACGATGAGCGCGATATCCAGGCGGGGCTTGCTGCAGGCATGGCCACCGTGGCGGCTGATTATGGCTACCTTGGCGAGAAGGCCGATACGACAACGTGGGGCGCACAGGCACGGATTAAATCTCCGCTAGAACTATTGAAATTGCTTAACAAGGCCTAAAATAGGACTTGAGGGGCTGCACTGGTTTCGACGTGGATTCGGACGCGCAGCAGGGCATGTCGAGCTGAGTGCGCTCGTAAAACAGATTCAAACAAACTAACTGCAAACGACGAACGTTTCGCACTCGCTGCTTAATTGCACGTGAGCCTCACAACAGCAAGCCGATAGGCTGGGCAAGGGTGGTCAGATCGCAAGGTCAGGCCATCCAGGCTGTGGGGTAATTTCATTCGGCTGGACCCGCCCTGGGTGACTTAGGGCAGGTCGAGAAAATAGGTTACTGGCGTCTTGTATAGCGTGCCACTGCGCGATCCAAGAGGCGAGACTCAAATCAGACGGCTACACATGTAGAACTGTTCGAAGAAGGTTTGCGGACGCGGGTTCAAATCCCGCCAGCTCCACCAGTACCACCAATAAAGGCCGCTAGGTTTAACCGCTTAGCGGCCTTTTTCATTGGCGAATCAATGAGTTGTGTTGCAAGATCATACATAGGAGTACATTGACAGACATACCAAAACCGGGGAACATACAGGGGAACAAATCGGGGGAAATGGTTTGATTAAGCACTTGTTCCCCGGTTTCATTGGAGAACCCCAGTGCTTACAGACGCTCAATGCCGAAATGCCATCTGCCCCGCTGATAAGAAGCGATTTCGATTGACTGATGCGAATGGGCTGTACTTGGAAGTAAGTCCTGCTGGTTCTAAGCGATGGTTTTGGAAAACCTATGCCGATGGCAAAGAAGGCCGAATGGCTTTGGGAAGTTACCCAACAGTTGCCCTGACAGCCGCTAGAAAAGCCCGTGACGCTGCCAAGCTGCAAAAGTCCGTAGGCCAAAATCCGGTGCAGGCACGTAAGATTGAGCGGCTAAAGGCAATCCGAACCGGGGGAGATACATTCAAAGTAATCGCACTTGAGTGGTATGGCAAGCAAGTACCCCAATGGAGTGAAGAACATGCAAAAAGGATGCTTCGGCAATTTGAGCGTGATCTATTCCCATGGATAGGTGAGCGACCCATTGCGCAGATTCACGCAATGGAGCTGTTGGCGGCGCTGCAAAAAGTCGAGGAACGCGGCGCTCTAGAAACGGCAGACCGGGCGCTGATGTTGGCGCGGCAGGTTTGGGACTACTGGTTACCCACTGCGGAAGCCCAGCAACGCAATATCACCGAAGGACTGAAAGCTCGACTGACTCCATACCGGGGCAAGAACTTTGCAGCAATCCTAGACCCAGTTCGTATGGGTGGCCTTATGCGCGCAATAAAGGGCTATAAGGGTGGGCCGATTGTGCGCACAGCCTTACAGCTAACCCCGTTGTTGTACCAAAGGCCGGGCAATCTGCGCATGATGGAGTGGGCTGAGGTTGACATGGACGCCGCGCTGTGGACTATCCCCAGTATGAAAATGAAACGCACCGTTCATGGGAAAGAGCAGGGTGAAGCTCATACGGTGCCATTGCCAACACAGGCGGTGGCATTGTTGCGTGGAATTCACCCGCTAACCGGGCATGGGCGCTATGTGTTCCCCGGTGAACGCAGCCACGACAGGCCGCTGTCTGACAACTCGGTGCGGAGTGCGCTTTATTCGCTTGGTTTTGGCAAAGAGCAGTCTTGGCACGGGTTTCGTGCAAGCGCACGCACGATGCTAGTGGATGAACTCAACATTGATTACAACGTGATCGAAGCGAACCTAGCCCATGCGGTCAGGGATGCAAACGGCACCAGTTACAACCGCACCAAGTACATTGCCCAGCGGTTTGAAATGATCCAGCAATGGGCCGACTACTTGGACAAGCTCGCGCTGGGTGCGGTTGTAGTTCCATTTAAAACAGCTTGAGGTCGAAATGACAATTAGATCTAAGAAACCGGCTAGGAGTCCACAGCAAAAAGTTAAAGACGCCGGGGATGAGTACATCGCAGCAGGGTTAGCAATCAGAGAATTGTTTGAAAGACTGCAGATGTCCTCGGTGGATCAAGGCATCGTAAATCGTGCGCGTTTCGCTGCTATGGAGTTTGGCGCAGCATCTATGACCAATCAAATTCGAGAACGAAGCGTGGGCAGAGCAATCGCAGGAAGAAGAAAGATTGGCTTGGTATCAAAGTCAAGGGTCGCGAAATCGGCAGTTGCTTTCATGCATCTATCCAAGGGAGATGCAGCCTATGAAATAGCCAAAATAGTCAATCTCGACGCAGGAACAGTTAAACGTTATTTATCTCAAATATTCCCTGGCGAAAAGTGGCATCCCTAATTTTGTGACGAATCACTGATTTGTCGCAACGCTATAGGAAACACGACGCGATGAATCTCCCAATGTGGCGCTGAATTAAAAGCCGTCAATAACTATCTTCACCCCACTTGCTGCATATCGCGGCAATAAGCGCCAGACGGCGACAAGGGGTTTTAATAGTGTCAATTTTGCGAATGCAATCGGTCAAAGCTGAGACCGGCCACGCCAGCCATGCAAGCGTATACAACGCAATTCACGAAGGCTTATTCACTGTACCAGTCCCTATTGGACAACGTGCGGTAGGGTGGCCTGACCATGAGGTCGCAGCAATCAACTCGGCCCGTATCCGTGGCGATTCAGAAGACCAGATCAGAGCGTTGGTGATCAAGTTACACGCGGCACGAATGGCAGGTACAGATGAGCCATTCAAAACCGACTGGTTTGATCGAAGTGCAAAGTTGAAAAAGCAAGCGGCAAAGCGCAACATGCGCATCGCACTGGCTATGGCATAGGAGTTGACACTATGACCACCAAGACATTGCACATGAATCTGGAACTGGCTGGAGGCGTGGTTCTGGTGCGGATCGGCGGTTTGCGATGAGTAGATCCATCAAACCAAATAAATGGGACAAGAACCATTTTTTCGTTGAGCAGATCACGGTAGCCCAAGAAAACGACCTCTTGTATGACAAGTTTGGTATTGCCAACATCGATGACCATGCGTTGGCATATTCCATTCAAGAAAACGGAATTCAGGAACCACTGACAATTTCCAAAGATTTCGTTCTTCTTAGCGGCCACCGACGCCTTGCAGCCGCCAAATACATTGGCCTTCAGACTGTCCCAGTTCGCGTTACAGACGTGAGCTTCTACGACCTTGAGCCAAGCCAGCGCCTTGAACTATTGCGCTTGCATAACCAACAGAGGGAGAAGTCCCCAGGCGAGCGCGTGAGGGAAAAGCTTTTGGATATTGATCCAGCGGCATCCCATGTAGAGCTTCGGAAACGCAGACGCGCTTCAATGTCACTTATTGACGCCCCAGAATCCAACGTATTGATGGGATCCGCGAAGCGTCGCGCTCGGATCACAACCATTCAATTCTTGAAGGCGGTGATGCGAGTCATTGGTGAAAACAAAGAGTACTGGCCACTCACTGACAGGCGTGTGCATTACCTGCTTCTGAACGATCCTCCACTCAAGCATGACAAGAAGCTCGGTGCGCGTTATGCAAACGACAAGGGTTCTTATAAAGCGCTGACCAATCTGCTGTTGCGAGCCAGATTGACTGGCGACGTTCCAATGACCGCGATAGAGGACTCTACCCGACCGATTCAACTCGGAGGAGGGTTCTCAACGTTTGAGCAATTTGTAGCACAAGAAACGGGAAATTTCCTTATCGGCTACTCGCGCAACCTAATGCAGGGCCAACCACACCACATCGAAATAATGCTGGAAAAGAACGCCTTAAGAACGGTGATCGAAAGCGTGGCCAGTGAATACTGCATCCCCATAACCACGGGCCGTGGATTTTCTTCGTTGGCACCGAGATATGACCTATATCAGCGCTATATCAAATCAGGCAAACAGCGTTTGATACTGCTCATGTTGACGGACTTTGATCCGGATGGAGAAGAAATCGCAGCATCCTTTGCACGATCCTTGCGCGACGACTTTGGCGTACAAGACATTCACGCGATCAAAGTTGCTCTCACATATCACGACATTATTGAAAATGACCTTCACAGCGATATGGACGCAAAAGTCTCAAGCCCAAACTATGAGAAGTTCATTCGCAGATTCGGTTCCAAGGTCGTTGAATTGGATGCGGCACCAGTAAGACTGCTTCAGTCAGCCTTACGTGGTGCGATTGAGTCCGTAATTGACAGAAAGGAATACAACGCCCAGATCGATCTGGAAGCTCAGGATGCTGCAAATATTGAAGCCCACCGACAGGTGGTCATGGATGCAATTGGGGGACAACCATGACGGCTACGATATATTTGCAGCCCAACTTCCCATCTATACCGTGCGCCTTGCGTGACATTCCAAGGTGGGTACTGTGGAAGGACGCGAAAGTTCCGTACTGTGCAACAGCTGTCAACAGCAAAGCCAGCGTGACTGATCCGTCCTCATGGTCACAGTTCCAGCAAACACAGACAGCGTTTGAAGAAGGTGGATACACGGGGGTAGGTATTGTCTTGGCGGGAGACGGATTGGTGGGAGTCGACTTGGATCACTGTGTTCATAACGGCGAGCCTGCACCTGCTGCTCTTGATCTTATGGAGCGCATCGGGTGCGCCTATGTGGAGCGCAGTCCAAGCGGTCAAGGATTGCGGGGCTTTGGGCGATGCCATCCCATGCGTCAAATGAAAGGCATCAAAAGAAAAATGGATGACCTCAACGTGGAGCTATACGCAAATGGGCGTTTCTTGACCGTTACTGGTCATCCCATCCTTGACGGCAGTTTGGTGGATTTGACTGGTTTCGCGAAAGTCGCAAATGAAATTGGTGGCCCCGACCTACAGAGGAGGACAGAAGATGACTTAAGCAATCCTCTGTACTCTTCCGTACTTCCTCTGTCCTCCTCTGTAGGTATCCCATCACACACGATCCCGAAGGAAGTCGGCCAGCGTAATCGCTGTCTTTTTGAACTGGCCAGACAAATGCGGGGGGTGCATCCGGAAATGAACCAAGAACAACAGCGTGAAGTTGTTCGTGAGTGGCACCGAATAGCAAGCCCCATCATTGGAACGAAAGACTTCGCGATAACTTGGAACGACTTCCGCACTGCGTGGAAGAAAGTTAAGCACCCATCTGGCCAAGTCTTTCAGAACATCCTGAGTGGTGTGGATCACGACGCCCCAATTCCAGCAGGCATTTCTCGCCTGGGATATGGGCCGAATGGGCAGCGACTTGTTCGCTTGTGCATGGCATTGCAACACCACCATGGGAGCGAACCCTTCTTTCTGTCAGCGCGCATAGCCGCCGATCAGCTTGGAATTCACTTTACAGATGCCGCGAAGATTCTTAGTTCCCTGGTCGATGACAGTGTTCTTGAGTTGGTATCAAGGGGTGTCGGACGCACTGCAAGTCGGTATCACTTCATGTGGAAGGCGTGATATGAAAACTCTCCATATCCACAGCGAGTCTCCAATGCCAACGATTCTGCAACTCAAGCAATCAGTTGAATCTGAACAGACTGGTCTGAAAGGCAAATTGAAGTCAGAACAGTCGGTATCGACTGAGCGCATCCATGAATCAGGGGGCGTTTCCTTTTTGGCTCTTGACCTCCGCGAACTCAACCATCTGAAAGGTACGAAATGAATGATCGTGAAATCCTGACCGCTGCGCTTCGCTGGAGCACAGCCTTTGAAGACCGCAAAGAGATTGGCAATAAGAAGAGACTTTTTGAAAAGCACTTGAGGATCTTCGGTGCCAGCCAGTTCGATGTGCATTCGCCTACCTACCAACACACTAGCTGGCTCCGTCGCGCCGAGAGTGACGCTTCGCTCCAACTGACGGTTGCCAGAAAGCGTGAACGGGCAGCAATGCGCGATCTAGCTAAGGTTTGCGCAAAAGTCCGTGAAGGCCAAAGTCATGTTGCCGATGCAGACGTGATTGATGTTCCCGTACGACTGACCTACGAACATGAGCATGGAGAAATGATATGAAACACATCCACAGCCACACTCCCCCATCCTGCTCACTTTGTGGTCAGTACCACCTGCCTGTCATCGCCTGCGAAACCGGCTACGTCTGTGACATTTGTGCAGAAAAGGCCCGACTTGGAAAAGACGGTACAACCCGCGCGGTGAAGACCAAGCAGCGTTCTCTTCGCGGAAAGGCTGACAAGGCGCGCACGATTGCTGTCGGTGGCGATCCGACTGACGAGCAGGAGTACGACATCGTGTCTGCGGAAATCCTCGCTGCCGAGGCATTCCAGCCTCAGACCGGTGTTGCCCTGCTGGCCGGGGGCGAGGTATGCCCACAGCATCTTCCTGAGCTTGTGAACACTCTGGCCGCGCCCAATGTCGCAGCACTGGACGCTTCTGCCCACAGGCTGGATCTAGTCACTCGCATGGGAACCGACGTTGCCGCCATGGCGCTCGATAGCGCCGACACCATGGGCGCCAGCAACAGCCTTGAGAAGATGCTGGCGCATCAGATGGCTGTCCTGCACAACGCGGCCATGCAGAACGCCTCAAGGGCCGCACTGGAGCAGGATCCAGTTCATTCGGTGCGCACGATGAACCTGTCCCTCCGCGCCATGGAGACGTACCAGAAGGGTCTGCTGGTCGCTAAGCGCCTTCGTGGAACCGGCGAGCAGAAGATCACGATCCAGCACGTGAACGTGACTCAGGGGGGGCAAGCCGTAATCGGGCAGGTTCAACCGGGAGGAGCTGGAGGAAAAACATGAGAAACCCCATGCAAACGTTCTGTGGTGCGCATTGCCGTACAACAGGTCAACCTTGTCAGAATTTCCAGATGCCCAATGGCCGCTGCCGGATGCATGGGGGCAAAAGCACCGGAAGACCTGCTACCCGAGGTTTGTTCACCAATGAGGCACGCTCCCGGCGATCCAGACTTGTTGCGCTCAACCGTCAGATAAGGAGCCTATTGGATTCGATGTAGAAATATGCGAGCCCCTAAGTAGGGGGGAACTTTTCGTCTTCGATTCTCCGAGGCAATAGTGCCAAAGATGTTGAAAACTACGATAAGCTAAGTCCACTGATGCGTGCCCATTGAATACTCGCCCAATTCGCAGTCGACCAATTTTTACGACAACTCTAGTGGATATCATGATAAAGACACTTCTCCTTTCCCTACTGACAGTAAGCCTGCTTTTTTCCTTAGGAGGCTGCGCCGTAACAAACGAAACGGCAGTAATCATTGGAACAAAGCGCCCAGCCATCTCACCAGAACAAGTCAAACTCTATTCAACTCCACCCAAGAAATACGTGGAAATCGCGATCATCTCAGCGGACGCGGCCCATGACTTCATGAGCAAACAAGCTTTAGTAGACAAGGCAGTGGTGAATGCCAAGGTGGAGGCTGCAAAGGTGGGCGCCAACGGCATCCTCTTAGACAGTTTGGGAGATACGCAAATCGGCACGCTTGGGGCGGTAGTGGTGCCCCGCATAGGCTCTGGGGCGCCATTGATTGGAACAGTTGGAACAAGTAATCGCACTGGCAAACAATTGTCTGGGAAAGCGATATTCGTGACAGAAGAGTAAGGACTAATCGTCAGGTTCATGCATTGATTTAAGGCGAGTTCTAATTAGCCTGCTTCACTAGTTTCATTCTTTAGCCGACGTTCTCAGAATCCATATTCGTTGCAAACCCAACGATGTTCAAGTCAGCATAGGTAACGCAAGCGCCGAAACAAGGTGCTTGGCAAATAGTGGATGAGAAGAAGCCATACAGCCACATTCAATTTGCGCACTAAATGCCAATCACACCACTTCACTTTGGCCTGCTTCCGGTCATCAATAGAGTCACGAAGATCAAGCCCTGCGCTTGGGCATTCGTGCTGGCTAACGTCGTCCTGATTGACATTCCAGTGGTGCTGCGACTTCAAGTACAAATGATTGCGGATCTGGGTGGGCCACCGCTTGAAGGAAGTCTTCACTCAGGGCCGGAACACACCCTTGCAGGGGGCCGTTGCTCTTGGCCTGTCGTGGGCCTTCTAGGCTTCAAGTCAGCGCGTTGGTGGCTTGGTGGCATGCTTGGCGCTATCAGTCACATACTGCTGGATATGTTCGTCCATTCTGACGTCCTGCCATTTGGCCTGTGGTACTCAAGCAACCCGTTTTACATTGACGGCGCGCATGAGATCTTGAGCATCGCTCTTGTCGTTGGACTGGGCTGGTGGGTGTTAGCTTGGCGGGAGGGTCACGTCCTATGACAAGAGTGCCAGACACGAATAAAACCATTGAATGACTTGAAGGAAAGCAGATCGGTGTATCTGGTTTGCAAAGCGACTCAGCACCGGAGTCATATTGGGACTTCCGGCACAGTGGTGCAGAAAATTTGGCAAAATTGTCAGAATCCAAAGACCAATCCAAAGGACAAAAAGCCATATTGCTTGTTGAATTTGTTTGCCGTAATTTGGTTATACACAAATGGCACTTCACCGACGAATTGATTGCTCATCAACTGCCCACGCACCACCACTGCGGAATTTTGGCCTAGCCTTCGCATCAACTCACCAACAAAAATGTGATTGATGTCGTAGGCTGTGCCGCCACTAGCGACAATCAGTTCGTCTACATGGCTGCGTTTGATCTTCTGAAATTGATAGCCACCTTTCAGTGACCAGTTGTCGTTGCGCCAATGCAGCATTCCACCAAATTGGACATAGTCAGCGCCATAGCTAAAGTCAGGGAGTACATTTTGTGGGCTACTAAAGGTATCCAATATTGGGCCTGAGCTTGCACAAGTGCCTGTGCGGTCACCTGATGTTCCGGATTTCGTGAACGACAACAGGTAGTTGCATCCATTGCCCGAGGTGTAATTGGCGGTCATGTCTCCAGTTGAAACTTGGCTACTTCCCGTGCCAATAAAAGATGAAATTGATGTTTGACTGGAAAGGTGCCAAGTGCCGATCAAGTCAAGCTGATTTTGAGTGTCACTTAAAGACTGGATAGTGACATTCGTAACCTGCCGTCCACCCACATCGGTTGGAGAGGACTTGGTCATGCTATTCGTTTGATCGCCCCAGGAGCTGAATCGAACTGCAATTTGAATTGGACTGTTCACCTCACCGAAGAATCGATATTGGCCTGCCAGTTGCCAACTGTTCAATGATGCTTCGTCGGAACGGTAGGTAATGCTTCTCTGCCATACACTGCCCTCAGCCAACAGGCGGTCAGTCACTGCGTATGCAATTTTGATGTGACTACCACTGTAATCACCCACATTGGTTCCGCCGTATATTGGGTCAGATGATCTGATTTTCAAAATGTCGAGCTTGTCATTAACTGCATCCTTGCTGGCTTCCAAACGCACTTCACCAGCGGAAAAAAATTCGTCAGCGTTAAGCAGGGCATCCAGTGGTGCTGCTGTGGTTGACACGGGGCAAAGTGCCATGACTACTTGCCACAGCCAACTGTGATTTTTCGCATCACGCATGAAAAGGACTCTCCAACAGTTTCTTGGGGTTGCCACGCGCTGACTAGGTCGGTCTAGGTGACGCATGAATAAAGGGGGAAGCAATGCATTTGCTCCCCCCTTTAATCGAACACTTTCGATGAAATTACTATTGAATTTTTACGCTGAAATATGCTCCGTCACCAATGAATGCCCCATAGGTTGTGGCCCCAATGTAGATGCCACTGGGAGATGTTCCTCCGCCTGCCGCTTGCACCGATACTGGAATGCCACTGAAGCCAAATGCGAAGTTCATCATGCCCGTGGTTATCGGACTTGTTAATGGTGTGGGATCCATCGTCTTCACTAATGCCAGCAGCGCTGTTATGTCCAGACTGACCACTCCGTTTGCATCCGTTGCAAGTAATGCACTCACGTTGCTAAAGGTCGCCCTAAGTTGTTGTGAATTGCGACCATAGTATGCGAAGAGCTTTGCAGTCGGAGGCACGTTCAAAACAGGCGTCCCATTGACTGTGCTGGCACTAACCTTGTCAATCACCATTTGCAGATTCCAGCCTGTGTCGGAAGACACGCTGATACCTGCTGATCCGGTTGCAGTTACAGGAGTGCCGGTGACCTGCAACGCAACTTTCGACATGGGGCCAGCAAGGGTCACGTTGCCATAGTAGGCATAGGGCAATGTACTTACAGTGATGTCATTGACTGCCAACGATGACAAGTTGAGATTCAAAGTATTTATCACCGGGGTCGAAGGAGTCCCTGAAGCCTGAGCAGTGGAACTCACCAGGAAGTCAGCGCCTAGCGACAGGTGGGTGCCGTATGCCGTATAGCTAGTGTCCTCTACAACCGCCAATGCCGTTCCGACAGCGTTTTTAATAGCCACGGGGATGCCGGTTATGCCAACACTGACTTTGTAGTTGCTATTTGGCTTGAAGTCCGTCGGCAAGTTGCCAATCTTTAATCCTAACAATCCAGCCATATCAATGGACACCAAACCATTAGCATCGGTTGAAAGCAGGCTTCCCACGTTGCTGAACGTTGCCGTAGTGACGCCACCGAGATTCAGGTAAGCGTACAACTTGGCCGTCGAAGGCACACTCAAGAAAGGTTTACCGTTGACTGTACTGACATTGACTGTGTCGATAACCATTTGCCACTGACCACCACCTCTACCACTCGTAATCGTTATACCTGCTGATGCCGTAGCCGTTGCCGGTGTGCCACTAGTCTGAATCGTCACTGTCGAGAGATTGCCGACCACATTCACGGTATTGAGTGCTGAATTGGCCGTAGGCGTTTGCATGATCGCACCATTAACCGTAATGGTGGACAGGTCAAGGTACAACGAGTTTGCATTTGGAACAGCACTAGAAGCCAAGTTGGTTGCAGCAGAGGAGAGTTGCTGAAGTTGCGTGACGGTCAAACAGGATCCGCATCCAAATATGCTGGTGGGCTTGAGCAAGCTAAACCGATTGGCTTCCACGATGTTCAACAAGGAATCAGAGAACTGCTTGATGGTTACCGCAACATCCACAGCGCCACCTGTGGCGGCGTATTGGGCAGCAGGAATGGTACCTACTGCGCGGGTCATATTACTAATGAGATGCGCGGCCAAGGCCGAGACATTCGCAGGCTGAAGGGCGCTATTTGACCGCGACACCACATTGGTAACTGTTGAGTCAACCAATGAATCCACCGTCGTAGCACTGGTCAGATCAAGTACAGGTGAAGAAGATGACGACAGCACAGCAGTCAATGCGCTAACCGTATTTCCATACAGGCCAGTGCTGAACCCAGTTGTACCACCCGCTACTGCAACGCTCGCTGCAGTCTGCTCCAGCAATGTTTCAACGGCCACTGTGGTTTGAATCAATTTTGGACTTGCACTTGCAGCAGCGATGGGATCAGCCGTCAACAGGTCAATACCCGACAACCCAAGTGCATTTGCAATCGCACCACTGCTGGACGTGACAGTTGCTGCAAGTGCTGGTGACGCGGTACCAAATACCGGCTGTGGCATACCACTGTTTACTTTCGTCATTACGAGGGTTGTAAGCGGGGTAATCTGTGTAGACCCGGCAGGGGCGGTCAATTGCCCCACAAAAGGCCTCAGCAAGGCTACGTCAACACCACCACTTGCACAGAGCATGTGCTGACCCAGATTTGGATCAAAGTAGAAGCCGCCATTCCCGTCTGTTGTTGTGTTTGGTTCCGCTGCATCGCAAATGCGGTCATCATTGATGTCCAGTGTCACCCTGGAACCCAAGACGTAGCCATCAGAGACATGACCGCTAGCGACGGCTACATTGCTTACGCCAGATGTGCCATTACAAATAAACGCACTGCTAGTGACTTCACTGCTTTCAAGGATGCCGTTTGAATTGGTATCCAAGCCGGATTTCAAATTCTTACCGCCATTAGTGCAATTTGCGCCGGCTGCCTCAGAAACAATTTGAACGAGCGTATTTAGACCATTTACACCATTGGTGCCGTTGGTGCCGTTGGTTCCATTCATTGCGCTGCAAATGTAGCTGGTCGAGGATATTTCCGAACCATCTAATAGGTTGTTCGTATTTGTGTCTAGACCAGCTACAACCTTGCTGCCCCCAGCGGCGCAAATTCCCCCTGCTGGTTCGGCTGCGACAGCCACTAAGGCTGTTAGCCCATTGGCCCCATTGGATCCAATGGTGCCGTTTGTTCCATTCGTTCCATTACATACGATCTGCGTATTCGTGCCTTCGGCTGTGTCGAGTACTCCGTTGCCATTGGAATCGATACCAGAGACAACAGTGATACCACCGTTGGGGCAGCTATTGTTTGGCGCCGCTGCAAAGACCCGCACTGCAACACTCTTGATGCCGGGCGAGACTGTTACAGAACCAAAGCTCGCAACTGGACTGCTTAGAGAAGAGAATTCGCTGTGCTGAGCAACAAAACTTTGCGTCCCTGCCGACAAAATTGCCCCAACAGTACTGCCCCCCAAGGCACATCCATTTGTTGGATCAGCAAGGCAAGTCTTCAATTCCTGCAAAGCAGTTGCCAAAGTTGAGCCATTCGGGCGCGCAGCGAGGTACTGCGAAACGCTAGCCAAAGCTAGAGAGTAAGTTTTTTGTGCAGTCGTAGCATTTGGCGGTACTGTTAGCGCGTTAACCGGCATGGTGCCAACAATGTCCGAAACCCCAAAATTGTTTTGGACTTTGATCGTCGCGGCCTGGATGTTGGCCGCACTTAGTCCCCCAGCAGTTCCGGCTGCAACTTGAAAGGCCACTTCTGTTAGCCCGGTAATGGCAGCACTGGAGCTGGCCGTTACATTTACAAGTGCAGTTCTAAGTGGAGCTGACAAATTGACAACGTTGCCGCTGGCCTCGTCAATGTACGTTCCTCCAGATGCCTGAAGCATCGCAGTACCTGTGTAACCACCCAGGTCAACAGTGAAGTTTCCGGAATCGTCAGTAGTTGAACACTTGCCCAACTGAGTGCCTTGCACACCACTTGTGACGGCAAAGGCGCACACATCAGCCCGTTTGAGCAATCCCTTGCTTGCGACGCCACTGACGACAACTGGATTTGCCGATATGCTCGCGCCCCCCCCACCGCCGCCACCTCCACAAGCAGACAGCACAAATGCAGCCGCTATGGACAAATATGCTAAAGAAGTTTTTATGACCGGAGTTCCCTGAGGGTGCATGGCGGATTTCTCACAATTGAATCACGACATTTATTCACACAATCAGGATTTTTCATATCCCCCATTTGGGTGAGACTTATCCTTCGTCACCAAAGACTGACAAATGTCATGTTTGACTACTTCTTTGGATCAAAGGGCGCTTGATGTGCTCTACCCGGTAGACTTGATCGTGAGAATAGGACAAAAACGGGAATCGTCAATGCCGCCAAAATTTCAGAGTAAGTAGTCATACCATCGATGGTCAAAAGGATCAAAGACAATCAGCTAGGCTGGGCGAGTGAGCGCGGCATAGCAATAGACGAATCGGGTTACACCAGAAAGCGTAGCCAGAACCTTTTCGTTCCGCTTTCCAATGCATCACTCGCAGAGTTCGACGGCGCTGATGGCGGTGAATTGGGGACGGATGGAAAAAGAGGAAAGATCCAGGCACTCCATTCATCCTCGGCCCTAGCTGTGAATGCTTTTGAGTTCTGGCGCGAAAGAGACAAGTCAGCTTTGGCATCTGCGATGGGACTTTCAAGCGCAGTTCAGCTCTTGAACTTTGAGAAGAAGTTCAAAACAGGGTTGCCCGGGAACGCTCCGAACCTAGACGTTGTGTTGACATTGTCAGACCAGTCCATTGTTGCAATCGAATCCAAATTCTTGGAGCCGTTTGGAAAACATGCCTCAGGATTCAAGGAGAAGTACTTTGAAGATGGGAAGGGTCGCTGGAGTGCGTATGGATATTCGGCCTGCCAGCGTTTGGCTGAAGACATTCAATCTGGCCGCAGGATATTCCACAGCCTGCATCCTGAGCAGCTTCTGAAGCACATTTTGGGATTGAGCAATTCACTAAATCAAGGAGCGCACAAGACCCCATGGCAGTTGATATATCTTTGCTACGATCCAGGCGCTGAAGGAGTTAGCCACATGGAAGAAGCGATGGAATTCGCTGCCGTGGCTCAGTCGGACGGAATCAACTTTCATGTACTGACCTACCAGACCTTGGTAGCGGCTATTCGCAAAAAGTCCGACGCTTCTCACATTGGATACCTAGAGTACTTTGAGAAGCGGTACTTCGCTTGATTGCCACGGCCATTTGTCGCCCAACTGGGTCGCTGCCACATTTGAGCAGGTTGTTGAATGCCGCACTTTAGGCGAGCCGCCGAACTTATCGCCAATGCTGATGCACTGGTGGTCGCCGCCGGTGCTGGCATAGGTGTCGATTCCGGCCTGCCAGACTTCCGTGGCAATACAGGCTTCTGGAATGCCTATCCGGCTCTGGCCAAGGCTCAGATCAACTTCACTGACATTGCCAACCCTCGGGCCTTCAGCTTGCAACCAGAACTGGCCTGGGGCTTCTATGGGCATCGCCTTGACCTGTACCGCAAGACGCTGCCTCACGTCGGGTTCGGGATCCTCAAGAAGTGGGCCGACTCCCAGAAAGGTTCGTGGGTGTTCACCAGCAACGTTGACGGCCAGTTCCAGAATGCTGGGTTCAATCCTGAACAGATCCACGAATGCCACGGATCCATTCACCATCTTCAGTGCATGGACGAATGCACGACTGACATCTGGAGCGCCGACGAGTTCATGCCCGAAGTGGACGAAGAGAACTGCCTGCTGCTGAATGAGCCGCCAAGGTGTCCAAGATGCGGCGGTCTGGCCAGACCCAATGTCTTGATGTTTGGTGATTGGGGCTGGTCACCCAGGCGAACCGCCCTACAAAGCCAGCGCGAAGATGAATGGCTTGCGGCCATTGGTGACCACCAGCGCGTTGTTGTCGTGGAACTGGGGGCCGGTACGGCCATCCCTTCCGTAAGGAACTTCAGCCAGCGCATCATCTATGAATTCGGTGGCCGACTGGTACGGATCAACCCGCGAGAGTTTCAGGTTCCGAGCAGCGTGGATGTGGGCATACCCTTGGGATCACTTGAAGCGCTACGGGGCATTGACGGGGCGTTGGGTGCTGAGCCGCAGGACATTGATCTGGACTTTACTTAGCATCAACAAGATGATCCGCTTTGAATTCGGCCTCGCCATCTCCGCACAGGAGTACCTCCATTACTACCGGGGCAGCATCAACAAGGTCATTGCAACCTGCGCTGACGGGAAGACAGTTCAGTTCCCTGCGGCGCTTCTGACGCCGTTTGTGACGACGGCAGGCATTCGTGGCCGGTTCGTCCTGACTTGTGATGATGGTGGCAAGGGTGCGGAACTGAAGAGGTTGTAGATCGAATACTCGTCAGCCCATGTGTGCTTGAGTCGATGAGGATGAACGATGGAATCCACATAAATCTGTCGTGAAGTTAGCTAAATGTTCGCTATCCAAAAGTGAGACTTTTCGGGGGTATCAACAAGCAAACCGGGGAACAAATCGGGGAACAAGAAGAGACTAGTGATAGTTAAACCAAATATCCATGCGGGTTTCAAGGCATCTTTCAATAGACCCCAGCCCATACCCCCTGATCAAGGCCGCTAGGAACACACACCTAGCGGCTTTTTTCTTTGGTAAATCAACTACTTCCGTTACAAGAGCCGGTTACAAAAATCCTTCAAATGGGGGATGGAGTCCACCCCAACGAAGACGCTGCTGATGCGCACTGCAAGCGGCTACAGGATCAGCAAGTTGCGGAGCAGTCAATAGTTTTAAGGACATCACGTTAATCTAGCGTTAATCTTCTGCGATCATCATACGGATTGGGCAGTTACTCGCCCCCGCGTTTCTTCCCTTACGCGGCCACAGCGATGTGGTTTAGACCCAGCTCAGTGCTGGGTTCGCTTTTTGGGCTGAACTAAAACAATTGCAATTTAGGGTAAAGCTGTGGCCTTTTCGATTCAATGGCGGCGTGATGGTGCTGTGAAGTACTTCACTGGCACAGTAACTTTTGATGATGTAATCCAGTCTGAGCGCGAGGTCACGGGCAACGCAAATTTCACTGCGTTGAAATATGTCATTTCCATGTACTTAAACACTCGACCTGTGGATCTTAGTGATTCTGAGCGAATTGAAGTGCGCGCTCTGCGCCTTGGAGGCTACTACTCCAACCCACGCATCAAATACGCCTTTGTAACCGATGATGCGAATGTTAAAGACGCCATCGAAAAAAGCGTGATTGATGGTCAAACCCTTCACTCAACTAGGGTGTACGAGACCTATGAAGACGCGGTAGCTTGGGTTATAGGTTAGGCACCAAGCGTGCGATGTGAAGGAATGGAATTGTCCAAATCACAGTCAAGTGATAACAGTGTGCAATCAATCAAGAAATTGTTGGGCATTGACGATCCATTGGACGACGAAATTGCATTACAAGTCCAGCTGATTTCCCCGGGCCGCTACGGTGTCATTTTTTAACACGGTCTTTATCTCATCCATCGTGACAAAGCTGATGCTGCCGCTCACCGACAACTGCTTCTAAAGCAACAGGCTTAGACATAGGTCGACGACCTATCTCCAACGCGAGAACAGCCAACCGGTTAACCCGACGCCAATAGCCCACAACAGCCATGTTTGCGATACCGCGTACGGGTAGACCATTAATGCCACGCCACCCCAGGTCATGGACTGATCTTGCGTCTTTCGGCCACGGCGGAACGCGGCCCAGCCGAATATGCCAAAGATCAGAGCGCCGACGATATAGGCCATGCTCGGAAGCTCTAGGCCAATGGCGCTCAAATTATTTGCTGGATCCATATCACTTCTTGGCAAATTTGTTTCAAGACAAGATCATCATCGGCCTGTGCGCGTAGCCCACACGGGCGGCTTGTAAACACTATTCATCTTGTCGATGTCCCTGGGAAGTGCCTCGCCCGGTTCACGCACCCTCGGCTTATATGAGCGGCTACCCACGATTAAAGGCAGCTTGCCATTCAGGCTGGTAATGTCAGATGTGAGCGCTTTTTTCATCGTTACTCAGTTTAACCTTGACCAATTTCAATCGCAGCTACCGGCGACATCCACCGCAAACGTTAAGTCGATTCAGTTCCACTCGCCCGCGACTCGTTCCGCACTGGGTGCGTTGAATGCCTTCGAGGATAGTGGTGGGCGAAGGAAGTTGATGAGTTCTCGATTCATGTCGCCACTGAACTGGATTTATGCGAGTCAAGCGGCCTTAACCACTGTTAGCATTGCAGCCTTCAGTGCATTCGTGATCTACGTAAGCGTAGTCTTCAATTCGGCAACGGCGGCTTCAGCGGCCTAATGATTCTTCACCACCGCCTCTGCAGCAGTCAGAGCCTTCGCGGCATCGGACTTGGCACTTTGGGCGCGCAATAGATCATCTTTGGAAATCTTGGCCTTCAGCTAGCTGACTTCGCACTGCGTGTATGCGACGACCACCTCTCCAACGCCTAGAACGACACCACCAAGTACTTTCACTGCCTCAGACCAGAAACTGCTCCAGGCTTGACTCCTAATTGAGTCGACCTCTAACTGTAGCTTCCTGGCCTCGGCAGTAGTCTTGACGATCTGCACTTGCTTTAGTTGATCGTCTAGAGTTGTTTCTGTCAGTTGATCCTTCTGCTGCGGACGTCAAATGGATCGCTATTTTTTCGACTGCTTTTCCTGCGTCACGCTGGCCAGGGAAAACAGCGTGAAACACAAGCGACTGTAGGATCGAAGGGTAATGAGTGCTGACACGCCGAAAATCAGGAGAAAGTACAGAAACTGAAAGCGATCGTTTAAGGCGTCGACCCAGATCACCTCGGCCGCCAGGATCAGCATCGTGGTCGAAATCGCGCGCGAAGTCCGCCACAGGTGCATATTGTCATCAAGCACTGACGACACCGACGAGAACACTTGGACGTATGAGAACAAGAACGCCTGTAGATTGCGGTACTCCCGACTCAGACAAACACGATCCCAGAGCCTGGGCAAAGACACGATAAATCCGCTGCCAAAACGGTCGCGATATTCACGGTAATCGTTCAGGACATTTCCCGGAACCTGATATGTCAGGACATTAAGCCAAACTTGGTTGCGTTGAATATGTCGACTGAAAATGATGATTTCCAGAAACGCAAAATAAGAACCGATCAAATCCAGAATTAAGCCTGTGATGAAAATGCAGATAACGCCGATCACCGTGACCAAAGAATCGGATGATTTTCGCAATGCCTCAGGCAGGTTGCTATGAAATGTGTCTATCACTGTGGCCCAGTGTTGACTGAGAATTGTGAATTCACCATGTGACGATAAAAAAACAATCACTCCCAACTGGCTAATCAGAAAAAAAGCACCTGTCATGCCGAATTCGGCAAACCTTGGACTGATGTTCATGCAATCACTCTGTCAACGCAACCAGCCAAACAAGCCACCTAACACGCAGCCCACAATATTGCCGACCACGGGCACCACTGAACCCAAAACGGCGCCAGCAGCGCAGCCTATTCCGGTTTTACTATATGGAAAGCCTTGGTCGTTGCCAGTTACGGATGTGCTGAAACTGGCGCTCGTAGTTGCCACGCCGGTTGAGGTAGCTCCGGTATCGGCTTGCGCAAGCTCTGAATTCAGACTCATCGCCATAAGCACTGTTAGCAGGCCTGGCAACACAATGTTCTTGAACATTCACAGTCTCCTCATGCGGACGGAGCGACAAATATCGCATCCGAGGTTTGATCTGTCAAACATTTTCCATCCCCTTTTCATGGGGTGCCGTTATACCCAGCGCGATCTACTTCACGCCGAGCTTTACGCTGGCCAAGCGTTTGAATGCATCACGGTAATGTCGCGGTAAGGGAGTCAGCTCCCTTTTTCCTTTTGAGTTAAAGGTTTTCAGTATTCCTGACCCGTCCGCGGACGAACGCAAGGGCGCAAGGTTATAGCTAGGGTGTAGACTCGCCCGGTAATTTTGGAGCTGAACTAAATCAATTGCGATGTAAGGTAATGAATTCCCCAATCACGTGACCTTGGGACAGAGTTGTCATCTTGCGAATTTCGCATTGCTCTGCGGCGCTTCGCCTCTTCCACGGCAGACTTGAGAATTGCCAGCCCTTCGCCGCTTTATAGTCCAGCAAATTCGGTGGTGTTGTCGAAAATAAATGCGCAGTTTGAAGACCAACCCTCTTGCACATCGCATTCATAGAGGTTTGAGCCGCGACAAATTGCGCAGACAACGGCGCGGCACCTATTAAGTTCACCCGCAGAAGTCGCAACAGTGTTGGCCGCATTGTCAACGGCCTCTTGAATAATTGACAACAGCGCATTGTCCTCCACCATATCTGGGTGGCTCTTTATGTGTTTTGCTATCGCATTGGCCAAAGTGTCTGCGTTTCTGCGTTCCCAGTTAGACATAAATTTGACCTGCAACTATTCAGAAGTGAGTTCACCACCACCGGTGACGCTATCCCATAGCGCCTATGCGTCATCATCACTTTGTTCTTCCGCTGCTGGGGTAGGGATATCCCGCACAATGCTGCGCCGTTCCACAAGTGCCGCAGCCTCTTGTGCGGAAAGTTTGGAGCGTGCAGCTTCCTTGGCGACCAGATCGGGGTGACGATATGAAAATAACATATGTCAAAAGTCTACCAATGCAAAGTATCTTTAGCTATCCCCCGTTTGGGTGATTTCCAACGTGATACCAATGCCAACTTTCAAAAATCACTTTAAGCAGGCTGCTGAGTTGATTGCAAATACTGATTGCCTGAAAGTCGGATAGACCAAGCCTATCCCATTTGAAAAATGGTCGTCCGCGCTGCTGTGCAGGCACGCCTCTGGTGCATCAACCGCCTAGACTTCAGTCGGACAGCAAGCCGCTCCATCGCAAAAATGGCCCAGTCTGTCGCACCAAAGCGCAGTCTGTCGCATTCCCCGTGCGTTCAAAAGTCAGCGCCCGTAAATTCTCTTCACCGGGCCGCAGTGGCCTCAATTTGGAGAATTTAAATGAACACTAGTCGTTCAACCCGTTTTGCCGGACTTCTGATGGCAGTGACCTTGGCCGTTGCCGTAAACGGTGCTGTACTGCTGATGTTCAATTCCGCTGCCGAGGAAATCCTGGAAAGCGCCAATCAAGCTCCAACTGTGGTGACGCTGGACTTGGTCACGGTTGTGGCCCACCGGTCATAGGGTGCTGGCAGCAATGCTTAATTTGATCGCTTGGTGCATCCTGATGGTTTTGTGCTGGCCGCTTGCCTTGCTGACGTTGATCCTGTGGCCTATCGTCTGGCTAGTCTCGATACAACTGAAGTTGATCGATATCACCATTGGCGCGGTACTGGCGTTGGTCAAGACAATTTTGTTCTTGCCGGCCAGGATGATTGGATATCGTGGGTGAATAAATTCACTGGGCTGGCCTCACTTCTGGAGGAGACTCGGCCCAACTCAAACTAGCGTGTACCAAAGGCCGCTGATACCTATGTTTGCGATGCGTAAACAGTAGCGAGGATCAATCGATGTGAGCCATTAGTAGCCGCTTCAAATCGGTTGGCAGCCGATGGCTCTCACCCGAGCCGTTGGGCTATGCCGAATGGGCCGATGGGCTCAACCAGAGCATTCTGGCGGCAGTTGCGGTTCAGCAGTGTCTTTGCCGTCAACAATTTGGATTGGCCTGGCCTTTTGGGGTATCTCCCGAAGGTCATTTGGCTGGCAAGTCTGGGTCAGCGCGCTGGCATCGCCGATCAAAACACTATCGATACAGAGAAATCACCGGTGTCAATTCCTGGCTGCCTGTCCAACTTTCGCGGCAATGCGTGCTTTTGGAACGCCTATCCGGCATCAAATCAACGACACAAACGTTGCCGACCCAATGGCCTTCCCTGTGCAAAGCAGAAGCAGATCGGGGGCTTCTACGGTCAACGGTTGGTTTTTTACCGAAAGACTGTCCCCCAAGCTGGTTTCCAAGCCTCATTGTCAAACTCAGCTTTGTCCCACAATAGCGTCAGATTTCATCATCCGTGCCTTCTATTGCAGCGGGGTGGGGATACTTACCGCATGAACCGGCTCCGCTCTACAAGGGCCACGGGCTTGAGAACTGAAGGTCTGAAACGCAGACAGCCAAATCTGGCCAGTGACAGATTTACTCGTCAATTCCGGCAGGTGATGTGGTGTAAACCCAACCAGTTGCTGGGTTCTGAGGAACAAGGTATTGAACACTTATTCGCAAGTGTGCATAATTTCATACGAACACTCAAGCGGGAAAATTATGGGAAACACACTAAAGAACTCTCAAGTAAAGGCCGACATAAAGGGCGTTGTTGGCCTACAAGTCAAGAGACTTAGAAGCGAATCCAGCCTTACCCAGCAAGCGCTGGCAGAAAAATGCAACATCTTTCGAACCTATCTCTCGCGTATTGAAAATGGCAGCGCGAATCCGACTATTACCGTGGTGTCGGACTTGGCTTCAGTGCTAAATGTTGAGGTGGCTGAACTTTTCAAAGAGTGATGCTATTGCGTCGATGCCTATTGACCCTCATGACGGCGTTCGGAAATCAAATCAAGCCGAAGATATTTCAGGCTCAAGGCCAAATCGCACGCAATAGCCAGGCAAGTCTGGCGCCCGCCTTGGATAGCTGCTCAGTAACCGTAGTAGCGCCTTCCGGGCCATATTCGTCAGGCAAGCGTACGTCCCATACATAGTTGCTTGAGTTTGGGTCACTGGCCTCACAGGGCGATCTGCCAGGGCCTGCCTTTCGTTTCTGTATGACCGTGATGGGAGCAAGCTCTAGTTCAGACAACTGAAGCGATTCCGTCGCCCAGCGCATTGGCCAGTTAGTAGCAACACCGGGATCGACCTTTATCTTTTTGGCCTTGGTCAGGAGTACTTGAGCCAGTTCTACAGAGTTCTTCACCTTCGATGCTCTCATCGCCCTTAAGACCAAATCTGTATCCCAGTAGCTGTGAACGCCTTTGGAGCGGTCACAGAGCAGATTGCCGCCCTGGGTGAAGGTGGACTTGGCTTCTTCCTCATTCCTAGGAACGATGAACTCATCATCTTCGGAGATATAGGCGGCACCGACATGCATTGGCTGGTGTATGTCCCCGGTCATGTGTACCAAGACAAAAAGGGCCTCGCGCTTTTTAAGATTGTGTGCCGGGTTTTGTTGCGGCTGGTTTTTCAGAACCCGAATTGCGTCTTCCATAATGTTGACAACATCATCTGGTGTGGTGCCAATTTCACCCTTCTTGTAGGCACGTAACTGGAACGGGATGTCCGTGTAGTGATAGGCATGATGATTGGGATTGCGCTGGACAAAATCCTTCATCTCCTCAGTCGGATCGGCGTGGCAATATGTGAAGCCCTTTGCACAATCTGCCCACTCAGAAGCAGTCGCCAAAGTTTCGTCCTTTTGGAGCAGTCTTTTCACCTGCTTTTCTGCGTTGGTTCCTTTTATTAGGGACGCCGCAATCAATCCAACTGTTTCATGGCCTTGATGACCATACGCCAGTGCTGTGAATGGATAGCTCAAGCATAAGGCGACTGAGATGATAGTGACATATTTATTGATTCTCATACATCCCCCTGCAATATTAAACGGGTTGCTGAAGTCTTTCGCCCTGCGTACCATACCTTCATTTTTATCCATTTTATTCTTTTTGATGTCCTCAAAATGAAGTAAATTGGTTTTCCATTTCATTGGACAATCGGATATACCCAGAAACGTGAGTCGACCGGTTCCGTTTAGGTTTGTAGGATGCCCGGCCGCAGCGGCGTGCCAACCCAATTCCGATGTTTCACAAGGTTGGGCGTCGTATAAACCTCGAACGGCAAATATCGGATATTTCGGTTGGCATTGTATAAGTTCTATACCCCTTTATGTCACATCCAGGAAAATATGGCGACTTTGAGATGGGCACTTTGCTAAAGCGAGCAGAACGGGACTGATCGACGACCTTGTTTTGCTTCAAAGAAGACGCCTATTGATACTCTTGTATAACTACCGCGCCTATGTGTTTGAATTGGGTCAATTCGGAGAAAATATCAGCCATAAAGCAATCTGTCGTGTCGATGGCTTCATGCCGTCAATGGACGAAGAGAACAGCAAGATGCTGAATAAAATCTGAAGGTGTTCAAGTTGTGGATCAATAGGCAGACCGAATATTTTAATGTTTGGTGACCGGAATTGGTCAACCGTGCGAACCTACCTTCAAAGGCAGTCTGAAGATGAAAAGCTAGAGTCTTTTTGGAGTCCACCGGCGGAAGATATTTGTGGAACTTGATGCCCGTACGGCCATCCCATCCATCAAAAACTTCAGTCAAATCATTACTAATAAATTCGGTGGCCGACTAGTTCAGATTGACCCGAAACGCATTCAATTTCCAAGAAGCGTGTGTGTGGGCATACCTTTGGGATCGCGGCAAGCTTGAAGTTGAATGGATGATAAGTTGGGTTTTGAAGGATTAAGAACCTGGCGTCCGACGTGGTCACGCAGTTTCCTTTGATATTGCGGTTGCTGCCAATAGTCATCGCCAACAGCGAGTTGACATCGAGCAAATTTTTCTAATATGCCAACTCGGCATATCCACATTGGGAAAAAGTGGATTAAATATGGACAACACTTTTCAAGTGATTTTAGTAAATATACAGTTACACACGCCAAAAATATTTCTGAAATTTATGATATCGCTATGGATTTTTTGAAATAGGTATTTTGGAAACTTTTATTTCTGAAATCAATAGTATGTAACGCAAATACCATCTTAAAAAATTAATTTGCTTAGAAAATATGGGTACTCTTGTGCTCCTAATGGTGCAGGTTTCAAAATGCGCAATGGATTTCGGTTGATGCTTACGCGGTAAGAGCAAGTAGTTCACCCAGGTGAACAAATCGACCAAACCGTAAGTGGCGGGCAAAAAGTTTACCCAGGTAAACTTTTTGCAAGAGGGGCAATGTACTAGCTGAGCAAGACGTTCATCTGCGTCTCTGCAGTGTTTTAGTTCGAAATATCTCAATGGACAAAATTGTTCGCGTGAATCGGACATAGGTTGGCTGGAATTGGACTTCTCTGGTCAGGTTTGCGACGCGACGCTCAAGAACCGAGAAGATAATAAACGCAGCGTTTATTCACTATTAAAAATATATCGAATTGCACTTGCACATGCTCATTTTTTAAAGTAATCTTCATGCATGTTTTCTTCCATTGAATACATATATATATGTATGGTGACCAACCACGTCATCGTAGGGGCCCGGCTGCATTCCTGATGTTCATGATGCAGCAGCCCTCCCAGTAATACGGAGCAGGGCTGAGTCCAGGCTCCTTTGTCAGGTAGTGAGCTCTATATGTTTAGTAAAAATCAAACTGATAGTACTTTCGCAGAGTGCAGGATTTACTTCTATAACCCTTCGCTAAAGGAGGTGTGTCACTTGGAGCTGTATCTTCCAAACACTCACACCATGCTGACTTTTGTTAAACAATCGTATGCAATGGCAGATAAGGCAAGCACCGATCATCTTAAAGAAGATCTTGCTAGCGATGTAGATGATGTACCTGAAGACGGCGATCGTATTGGAAATGAATCTGATGTGTCGAAAGCCAAGCAAGACGAGCCAAGAACCCCAGCGCTATCGTATTCGGAGCGTCAGGCGAAGGAGAAAGTAGAAGCGCGCGAGCGAGAGGTTGCCACGGAACGACAGGCTTCTATGAGGACTTATTTGTCAAGCCCTTTTCTTGATAACGGTATCCGGTTTTTGATCTCATGGTCCCCTGATCATGGTTCGTCGCATTGAGCTGGCTTGATGGGTAGTTCCTAGTGCTTGGGAAT
>CANFIH010000030.1 GCA_947446855.1 Burkholderiales bacterium | reverse complement strand
TGGAAGACGGCAAGGCCGATCTGGCCGTGCACTCGCTCAAGGACGTGCCGATGGAGTTGCCGCCCGGCTTTGAGCTGGCCTGCGTCATGGAACGCGAAGATCCGCGCGATGCCTGGGTCTCGCCCCGATACGCCACGCTGCAGGATCTGCCCCAGGGCGCCACGGTGGGCACCTCCAGCCTGCGCCGCATGGCTCTGCTGCGCGCGCTGCGCCCGGACCTGAAGATCGAGCCCTTGCGCGGCAACCTCGACACGCGTTTGCGCAAGCTCGACGAGGGCCTGTACGACGGCATCGTGCTGGCTGCGGCCGGCCTCAAGCGCCTGGGTCTGGGCGAGCGCATCCGCACCGTGTTTGAGACTACCGAGATGCTGCCCGCCGCCGGGCAAGGCGCGCTGGGCATCGAGGTGCGCAGCGGGCGCGACGATGTGGTCCAGGCCCTGTCGCACCTGATGCACACCCCCACCTGGCTGGTGGTGAGCGCCGAGCGCGCGGTCAGCCGCGTCATGGGCGGCAGCTGCTCCATGCCGCTGGCAGCCCATGCCACCTTCGATGGCGACGTGTTGCGCATGCGCGCCGCCTGGGGCGACCCGGAAGGCGTGCAGTCCATGGCCCTGGCCAACGACCAGGCCACCGTCACCGACACCGCCGCAGCCCTGCGTCTGGGTGAGAGCGTGGCGCGCCAATTGCAGGTGGCGGTACAGGCGGCGCAAGCCAAGTCCTGATGCGCGTCATCGTCACCCGTCCCGCGCCACAGGCCGGCACATGGGTGAATGGCTTGCGTGCAGCGGGTCTGAACGCTGTGTCGTTGCCGTTGATTGAAATTGCCGGCCCGCCGCAGCCCGCTGCCGTGATTGCCGCGTGGCAGCGTCTTGCCAGCTTCGACGCGCTGATGTTTGTCAGCGCCAACGCCGTGCAGCAGTTTTTTGCCCTGCAACCGCAGGATCTGCACGTCAGCGATTTTTCAGCACGATTTTTTGTCACCGGCCCCGGCAGCGTGAATGCCTTGCTGGCCGCAGGGGTGGCGCGCGGCCAAATCGACGCGCCGGATGCGCTGGCCGCCCAGTTTGACTCCGAAGCCCTGTGGGCCGTGGTGCAAGCCCGCGTGCACAGCGGCTCGCGGGTGCTGATCGTGCGTGGCAATACCGGCGCGCAGAGCGCGGATGAGTCCACAACTGCCACGGGTGTCGGGCGCGACTGGTTTGCCGCCCGCCTCGCGGGGCAGGGCGCCGCGGTGGAATTGCTGGTGGCGTATGAGCGCCGCGCTCCGCTGCTGAGTGCCAATGCCCTGGCGCTGGTACAAGTGGCCGCGGTCGACGGTTCGGTCTGGTTGTTCAGCAGTTCCGAAGCGGTTACCAATCTGGGCAGCGCGGCGGCCGGCCAATCGTGGAGTCAGGCGCGGGCTGTGGCCACGCACCCGCGCATCGCCAGCGCCGCGCGTGAGGCCGGCTTTGCGGTGGTGTGCGAGTCACGCCCGGCCATGGCCGATCTGGTGGCGTCTATAGAATCACTGGCATGAGCACAGAACAGCCGAACCCCCATCCCACCGACGCGCCGGCACCAGGCCCCGACCTCGCCGCGCCGCAGCCATCGGTTCAGCCCGGCGAGCGCTATGCGCCGCAGCGCTGGTTGCTGGCCGTGGCGGTGTTGGCGCTGGCCGGTGCTGCCGGCAGCACGCTGGTCTGGCAGAAGTTGAACAACATCCAGCAGCAACTCGCGCGCCAGAGTGCGGATGCGGGTTCGCAGGCCGGTGAAGCACGCTCTCTGGCCAAGCAGGCGCAGGATTTGACCCTGGAAACCGCAGCCAAGCTGGCTGTGACCGATGCCAAATTGGCCGAAGTGTCCTTGCAGCGCAGCCAGCTCGAAGAGCTGATGCAAAGCCTGTCGCGCTCGCGCGATGAAAACTTGGTGGTGGACATCGATTCGGCCCTGCGCCTGGCGCAGCAGCAGGCGCAACTCACGGGCAGCGTGGAGCCCCTGCTGGCGGCCCTGAAAAGCGCTGATGTGCGCGTGGCCCGCGCCGCACAACCGCGCCTGACCCCATTGCAGCGCGCCATGGCCCGCGATGTGGCCCGCATCAAGGCCACCGCCCTGGCCGATACGCCCTCGTTGCTGGTCAAGCTGGATGAACTGGTGACCCTGGCCGACGAATTGCCGATTGCCAATGCCGTGCCCAGTGGGGCCGCAACCGCCGTGGGCGTGGCCCCGGGCAGCAAAAATGCCGAGAGCAGCAAGCGCAAGACGGACGAGAGCATGCTGTCCTGGTGGACGCGTGTGGGTTTGCTGGTGCAGGACGAATTGCGCAGCCTGGTGCGCGTCAGCCATATTGAAGACCCCGACGCGGCCCTGCTGACGCCGGAGCAGTCTTTCTTTCTGCGCGAAAACCTCAAACTGCGCCTGTTGAATGCGCGCTTGGGGCTGTTGTCGCGCCAGATCGATTCGGCCCGTGCCGACCTGGGAACGGCGGCCCTGGCCATGGGCCATTACTTTGATGCCGGTTCCCGCAAGACGCTGACCGCCCAAGCCTTGCTGCAGCAAGTGCAGGGCCAGATGCATTCACTGGAAATCCCGCGCATCGACGAGACCCTGGCCGCCCTGTCCACTGCGGCGGCGGGGCGATAGCATGCGGGCCACACTTTGGTTGATGGGCCTGTTTGCGATTGCTGTCGCAACCGCCCTGTTCGCGGGCAACGACCCCGGCACCGTGACCCTGTTCTGGCCACCGCACCGGGTCGACATTTCACTGAACCTGTTCCTGCTGGTGCTCACCCTGATTTTTGTCAGCCTGCACCTGGCCTTGCGAACATTGGCTGCGTTTTTTGGTATCCCGCAGCAGGCCAAGCGCTGGCGCTTGCAGCAAAGGGAGCGCGCCATCCAGTCCGCCTTGCTGGATTCCATTTCCCACTTGATGGGCGGGCGCTTTATCCGGGCCCGCAAGGCGGCCGAACTGGTGGTGTCGCTGGAAGAGTCAGTGGCCCACAGCGGCGAGCAACTGGTGTATGCGGCGCGTTTGCGCACCCTGTCGCATTTGCTGGCGGCCGAAAGCGCCCATGCCCTGCAGGACCGTGTCCTGCGGGAAAAACACTTTCTGGATGCCCTGGAACATGCCTCCGCGCGTGACGCACAGGAAATGCGCGACGGTGTGCACATGCGTGCCGCGCGTTGGGCCTTGAACGATCACGACGCCGCCAAGTCCATGGAACTGTTGGATTTGATGCCGCAGGGCGCTTCGCGCCGCACCATTGCGCTGCGCCTGCGCTTCAAGGCGGCACGCATGGCAGGGCAGTTGCTGCAGGCGCTGGAAATGGCGCGCTTGTTGACCAAACACCGGGCGTTTTCGGACATGGCGGGCCAGAGCATTGCCCGCGGTTTGGCGATTGAACTGGTCGATCAATCCCATGATCCGGTGCAATTGCAGCGTACCTGGGACAGTCTGGATAACGCAGAGCGCGAGATACCGGATGTGGCCATGCAGGCTGCGCAAAGCCTGCTGGACCAGGGCGGCGATGCCGCGCTGGCACAACGCTGGCTGCTGCCGGTCTGGACGCTCTTGCTGGAACGGGCCGACGCCCTGAACCCGGTGCAAAAGGTCAGGCTGGTGCGTATTTTGGAGGCCGCTTTCGGTGCCGGTGGACAAGTGCCGGATGCCCAGTGGCTGGCACGCATCGAGGCGGCGCAGATGGCCAACCCGCGTGACGCCGCCCTGCAGTATCTGGCCGGCATGGTGTGCATGCGCCTGCGCTTGTGGGGCAAGGCACAGCAATTGCTGAAGCAATCGCTGGTGCTGTTGCAGGATTCGGCACTCAAGCGCGATGCCTGGCGCGCGCTGGCCGAAATGGCCGAGCAGCGCCAAGATGCCGCCGGCGCCACCGAGGCCTATCGGCAGGCGCTGAAAGAGGCCGCCAGGCTCTGATGCGCGGAGGGGCGGCGCTCAGCTGCCTGACAGCGAACGCGCAATCGAGCGCTTGAACGGAATCAGCTGGTCGCTCAAGCGCAGCAGCACCTTGCGCACGAGCTTGGCCGGTGCCGTGTCACGCGTATAGATCTCGACAATCAGGCGCGTCATCCAGAACAGCGGCAAGGTGGCGCGCTTTTGACGCACCTCGTAACGCTGTAGCAGGCTGGTGCTGCCAATGTCGGCTTGGGTATGCAGGGCCGCGGCAATCTCCTGCGTAAGCGCCTCCACACTCAGCAGGGCGAAGTTGAAGCCGTGCGCCGTGACCGGGTGCATGCCCACGGCCGCATCGCCCACGGTGGCAAAACGCTTTGCCACCAGACGCTGCGGGAAAACCGCCACCAGCGGGTAGTTGTGGCGCGTGCTGACCAGCTGCATGGCGCCCAGGCGGTTGGCAAAGCGCCGGGTGACCGCCGCGTTGAAATCCGCCGGCTCCATCTGCATCAGCGCCTCGATCTCGCGGCTGGGCAGCGTGATGACGGCCGAGGCCCGGTGCGCCCCGGTGACCGGATGCGGGTTCATGGGCAAGAGCGCCAGGGTCTGGCCGTAGCCGAACCATTCCCAGGCGGCAAAGTGGTGTGGCTTCTCGAAGGTCATGGCGCAGACCAGCATGTTTTTGCCGAAGTCGTGCATGTGGGCGGCAATGCCCATCATGCGCCGCGTGCTGGAAAAACGGCTGTCGGCGGCCACCAGCAGTTTGGCGCGCAAGGTCCTGCCCGATGCCAGAGTGACGCTGCCTTGGGTGGCATCGGACTGCACCGCGCTCACCTTTTCCCCGGTCATGAGCGTGATGTCGGCGTGGGTGGCGATGGCCTGTTGCACACCCGTCCAGGCCGCCTGGCGAATCAGGTGGTTGGACATGAGCCAGCCCAGTTCACTGCGCCCGCCCAACCCATGGCCGATCAGCATGGAAAAGCTCGACGGCCCGTCCATCACCTTGGCATCCACCAGCGGCGCGATGTCGGCGCCGGGTACCAGGTCCCACAGTCCCATGTCCTGCATCAGCTTGGCGGAATGCTGGGTCAGCGCAATTTCGCGCCCGTCGAATGGTGGCGCCTCGAGTTGGTCCCGGGTCTGCTGCTCCAGCACGATGATTTTGAGCGATCGCCCGCTCAAGCGTTGCGCCAGGCACAGCCCGGCCGGGCCCGCGCCTACGATGATGATGTCTGCGTCCATAAAGGTTTCTTTGGTGAAGCCGCGAGGCTAGCCATTTCCCATGGGGCCGCTTTGTTCAATGTCAAATGCACGGCAAACGCCAGGCGCTATCATGCAGACGTGGCCCGCTTCTTCATCCTCTTTCTGATTGCCTTGCTGCCCCTGCGCGGGTGGACGGCGGAGCGCATGGTGTTTGCCATGGACGCAGCGCCCGTGGCGCTGTCGCTAAGCGTGGACGCCGGGATGTCGGAAGAGTGCGCCTTGCACATGGAAATGGCATCCGCACACCAGGCATCAGAGCCGGCGCATCACTCCGACCACAAGGGTTGCGAGTCCTGCCAGTTGTGCATGCCTCTGGTGGCGCTGGCGGCCGACCTGGTGGTGGCGGTAGCCGCCAACCCCGAGGCCGTGCCTGTGACGCGCAACCGCCACTTTGTCAGCGCCGACCCGGCGCGCGACGTCAAACCTCCCATTTCCTGACACCGACACCCTAGCTGCGTCCGCCTGTTGCGGATGCTTGGCTTGAGCCGCATGGGCTCGCCCTGTCTTGTTCTTTCTGGAGATTTCTATGAAACGCTGGATCGTGTCTTTGGCGCTGCTGTGCGCCACAACCGTATGGGCCGCACCCGAGTGGGTGCGCGGAGAAATCACCAAACTGAATGCCGAAAAGGCCCAGGTCACCCTCAAACACGAGGCCATCAAGAGCCTGGATATGGACGCCATGACCATGCCCTACAAGGTCAAGGGCGCTGCAGTCCTCAAGGGCTTCAAGCCCGGTGACGCGGTGCGCTTTACCGTGCGCATGCAGGGCGACGAGATGCTGGTCGAGCAATTGGAGCATGCCAAATGAAAGGCCTGCTTGCACTGCTGCTGGCCCTGGGTGGCGTTGCAGCCTTGGCACAGGCTGTGCCTGGCGCTGCGATTCCCGGTGCCGATGTGGAGTCGCTGCTGGCTGTTGCCCGGGCCCACAACCCGGAAGTGGCCGGCATGCGCCATGAGGCGCTGGCCGCGCAGCAGCGCATAGAACAGGCCGATGCCTTGCCGGACCCGCGGCTCAAGCTGGAGTTGCAGGACGTCACCAAAATGGGCGCGCAAAGCCCCGCGCTGTGGCCCGGCGATGTGGGCAGCACCCGCTACACCGTGACCCAGGAGCTGCCCTGGTTTGGCACCCGTACGCTGAAGCGCGAGCAGGCCGAGGCGGCGGCCCTGGGCGCCCAAACGCAGGTGCAAGGGGTCTGGGCGGATGTGGCTTCGCGCATCAAGCTGGGCTTTGCGCAGCTGTATTTTCTGCAGCGCAACCTGCGGCTCAACCAGGAAGTGCTGGGCCTGATGCAGGGCCTGGAGCAGATCGCCCGTGCGCGCTATGCCGGTGGCCTGGCGCCACAGCAGGACGTGATCCGGGCGCAGGCCGAGCAGACCGCCATGCGCGGCGAACTGATTGCCATGCAAACCGAAGTGCACCACAGCCGCGCCCGCATGAACGCGCTGCTGGCCCGGCCCATCCATGCCGAACTGGCGGAGCCGCTGAACCTGCGGGCACTGCCCGCTGCCGGCACGCTGGACTTTGCCGTGCTGGAGCAGCGCGCACGCGCACACAACCCGCAACTGGCGGCCGAGGAGGCGAAATTGAAAGCGGCGGACAAGGGCCAGGAGTTGGTCTTCAAGGGCCGTTACCCGACGCTGACCCTGGGCATTGCGCCCACCCAGTTCCAGAACGATGTCAAAGCCTGGGACCTGATGCTGGAGATGAATATTCCGCTGCAACAGGGCACGCGCCGCGCGCAAGAGCGCGAGGCCCTGGCCATGCGCGATGCCGCGCAGGCCCGCCGTGATGCAGCCGCCAACCAGTTGCAGGCCGACCTGTCTGAAAACCTGGATGCGCTGGAGAGCGCGCAGGAAACCGAGGCCCTGGTTTCCCACAGCCTGCTGCCGCAGGCCGAACTGAGCCTGCAGTCGGCCCTGGCCGGCTATGAGGCCGGCAAGGTGGACTTTGCCACGGTGCTGGACGCGCAGCGCCAGATCCGCCAGGCCAAGCTGTCCCGTATCAAAGCCCAGGCCGAAGGCCAGGCCCGTTTGGCGCAAATCGAGCGCCTGCTAGGAGAAGACTTATGAGCAAGAACCTGTCCGTCGCCATCGGCCTTGTGATCGTCGCCGGAGCTGCAGGCTTTGCCGGCAACTGGTGGGGCGCACGCCATGCGGCCGCTGCTGCACCCGTTGCCCGCAGCATGGAAGCCGCACCCCCTGTGCCCAAGGAGCGCAAGCTGCGCTTTTACCGCAACCCCATGGGCCTGGCTGACACCTCGCCCACGCCCAAAAAAGACCCCATGGGCATGGACTACATCGCCGTCTACGAGGGCGAGGAGGAAGACACGCCGGCCTCAAGCAACCAGCTCAGGATCAGCGCCGACAAGGTGCAAAAACTGGGCGTGCGCACCGAGGCCGCTACGCTGCGCGTGCTGGACAAAACCGTGCGTGCCTCCGGCCGTATCGAGCCTGACGAGCGGCGCAGCGCCACTATCGCGCCCAAGTTCGAGGGCTATGTGGAAAAACTGCTGGTCAATGCCACCGGCCAGGCGGTTGCCAAGGGGCAGGTATTGTTTGAGGCTTACAGCCCGGAACTGGTGGCCGCGCAGCGCGAATATGCCATTGCCATGCAAGGCGTGCAGGCCATGAGCCAGGCCGGCCCCGAGGCGCAAAAGAGCATGCAGCAACTGGCCGACGCCAGCCTGGTGCGCCTGCGCAACTGGGACGTGAGCGAGGCACAGGTGAAAGAGCTGGCCGCCTCGGGCAGCAGCCAACGCACGCTGACCTTGCGCTCGCCGGTGTCAGGCATCGTGACGGAAAAGAAGGCGGTGCAGGGCATGCGCTTCATGCCGGGGGATGCGCTCTACCAGGTCACGGATTTGTCCTCGGTGTGGGTGATGGCCGATGTGGCCGAGCAGGACATTGCCGCCGTCAGAGTCGGTGCACGTGCCACGGTGAAGATCAATGCCTACCCGGACAAAACCTTCACGGCGGCCCTGACCACGATCTACCCGACGCTCAACGCCGAGACGCGGACCGTGCCGGTGCGCCTGGAACTGGCCAACCCCGGGGGCCTGCTCAAGCCCGGCATGTTTGCCCAGCTGGAGCTGGCCGTGGGTGCCAAGACCAAGGTGCTGACCGTGCCGGTATCGGCCGTGATCGACAGCGGCGCGCGCCAGCTGGCGCTGGTGCAGCTGGGCGATGCCAACGAAGGCCGTTTTGAGCCGCGCGAAGTGAAGATCGGTGCGCGCAGCGAGAACTATCTGGAGGTGTTGTCGGGCCTGCGCGAAGGAGAGCCGGTGGTGACCTCGGCCAATTTCCTGATTGATGCGGAGAGCAATTTGAAGGCGGCCATTGCGGGCTTTGGCGGCAGCGCAAGCAATGCGGCAGGGGGCGCGGCAATGGCTGCTGCGCCAGTGCCAGCGCCGACGGCAGGTTCCGGTCACCAGGCCCAGGGCAAGGTGGTGGAGGTGGATGCCAAGGCCCCGTCCGTCACCATCAGCCACGGCGCGGTGGCCAGCCTGAAATGGAAGGCCATGACCATGGAATTTGCACTGGCCAATAGCGCGCTGCTCAAAGACCTGAAGCCCGGTGCGCCGGTGGCTTTTGAGTTTGTCGAGCGGGCCAAGGGCGAGTGGGTGATCACCAGGATCACGCCCACCGCACCGGCTGGCGGGTCGGCACCCGATCCGCACGCGGCCCACAAGCAATAGCCGGGGTACGCCATGCTCTCCAAAATCATTGACTGGTCGGCGCGCAACCGTGTGCTGGTCCTGCTGGCCACGCTGTCCCTCACGCTGGGCGGCATTTACGCGGTGGTGAAGACGCCGCTGGATGCGCTGCCCGACCTGTCGGACGTGCAGGTCATCGTCTACACCGAGTTCCCCGGCCAGGCACCGCAGGTGGTGGAAGACCAGGTGACCTATCCGCTGACCACGGCCATGCTCTCCGTCCCGAAGTCCAAGGTGGTGCGCGGCTTCTCGTTTTTTGGCGCGTCGTTCGTGTACGTGATCTTTGAGGACGGCACCGATATCTACTGGGCCCGCTCGCGCGTGCTGGAGTACCTGAACTTCGCGGCAGGCCGCATGCCCAAGGGTGTGACACCGGCCCTCGGGCCGGATGCCACGGGCGTAGGCTGGGTCTACCAGTACGCGCTGGTCGCCAAGAACAAGACCCTCGCCGAGCTGCGCACGATCCAGGACTGGTACCTGCGCTACCAACTGGCCAAGGCCCATGGCGTGGCCGAGGTGGCGTCCATCGGCGGCTTTGTGCAGACCTACCAGGTGACAGTCGACCCGATCAAACTGCGCGCCTATGGCATCCCCTTGAACAAGGTGTCCCAAACCATCCGCGACAGCAACCGCGACGTGGGTGGCCGCGCCATCGAGATGGCCGAAACCGAGTACATGGTGCGGGGCAAAGGCTATCTGCGCGGCGCCTCCGACATTGAGAACCTGGTGCTCAAAAGCGAGAAGGGCACGCCCGTGCTGGTGCGTGATATCGCCCGCGTGGAGATGGTGCCGGATGAGCGGCGCGGCATCACCGAACTCAATGGCGAGGGCGAGGTGGTATCCGGCATTGCCATGGCCCGCTACGGCCAGAATGCGCTGGAGGTGATTTCCAACATCAAGGACAAGATCACCGAGGTCTCGGCCGGCCTGCCCGAGGGGGTCAGCATCATCCCGGTCTATGACCGCTCGGACCTGATTCACCGCGCGATTGAAACCTTGAAGCACACGCTGTTCGAGGAAAGCCTGATCGTGGCTGCCGTCTGCGTCATCTTCCTGCTGCATGTGCGTTCGGCCCTGGTGGCCATCCTGATGCTGCCGGTGGGCGTGCTGATTGCCTTTATCGCCATGCGCCTCCTGGGCATGAACTCCAACCTGATGAGCCTGGGCGGCATTGCGATTGCCATAGGCGCCATGGTGGACGCGGCGATTGTGATGATTGAAAACGCGCACAAGCATATCGAGCGATTGAAGCCCGGCGAGTCACGTTCTGAAGCCATGATTGCCGCCTGCAAAGAGGTCGGACCTGCCCTGTTTTTCTCGCTGCTGATCATCACCGTGTCCTTTTTGCCGGTGTTCACGCTGGAGTCGCAGGAGGGGCGGCTGTTCTCGCCCCTAGCCTATACCAAGACCTTCTCCATGGCCGGTGCCGCGCTCTTGTCGGTGACGCTGGTGCCGGTGCTGATGATGCTGTTTATCCGCGGCCCGGTCATGCCCGAGGCCAAGAACCCGGTGAACCGTTTTCTGATCTGGGTTTACCGCCCCATCATCGCCTGGGTGATGCGCTGGAAGAAGGTGACCATTGGGCTGGCGCTGCTCACCCTGGGCGTGTCCTTCTACCCGGCCTCGCAACTCGGCTCGGAGTTCATGCCCACGCTCAATGAGGGCACGCTGCTCTACATGCCGTCCTCGCTGCCGGCCATGTCCATCACCAAGGCGGCGGAGTTGCTGCAGACGCAGAACAAGATCATCAAGAGCTTCCCGGAAGTGGAGTCGGTCTACGGCAAGGCGGGCCGGGCCAACACGGCCACCGACCCGGCCCCGACCGAGATGTTCGAGACGGTGATCAACCTGAAACCGGAGTCTGCATGGCGCCCGGGACTGACCACCGACAAGCTGATTGCCGAACTCGACAAGGCGCTGCAATTCCCCGGCGTATCGAACGCCTGGACCATGCCGATCAAGGCGCGCATCGACATGCTGTCCACCGGCATCCGCACGCCGATCGGCATCAAGGTGTTCGGCAAGGACCTGAACGAGATGGAGCGCCTGGCCAAGGAAATCGAGGCGGTGGTGAAGACCGTGCCGGGAACGAGTTCGGCCTTTGCCGAGCGCATCACCGGCGGCTTTTACATCAACATCGAACCGGACAGGCAGGCACTGGCCCGCTACGGCCTGGCCGTGGGCGATTTGCAGGACGTGATTGGTACCGCGCTGGGTGGCGAGATGGTCACCACCACGGTGGAAGGGCGCGAGCGGTTTGGCGTGACGGTGCGCTACCCACGTGAATTGCGTGGCAACCCGCAGCAGATTGCCAGCGAAATCCTGGTGCCCACCATGGGCGGCGCCATGGTCCCGCTGGGCCAGGTGGCCAAGGTGGAAATTGCCAAGGGAGCACCCAGCATCCGTACGGAAAACGCGCTGCTCTCCACCTACATCTATGTGGACATCCGCGACCGCGATATCGGCAGCTTCGTGAAGGAGGCACGTGCGGCCGTCAACGCCCAGGTGAAGTTCCCCAGCAGTTACTACGCCACTTGGAGCGGGCAGTTCGAGTCCATGGAGCGCGCCATCGAGAAGATGAAGGTGGTGGTGCCGGTCACCCTGCTGATCATCTTTTTGCTGCTGTACCTGAACTTCCGGCGCCTGACCGAGACACTGATCGTCATGTTGTCCGTACCCTTTGCGCTGGTGGGCGGCGTCTGGCTGATGTGGCTGCTGGGCTACAACCTGTCGGTGGCCGTGGCGGTGGGCTTTATCGCCCTGGCCGGGGTGGCGGCAGAGACCGGTGTGGTGATGCTGATTTACCTGGACCACGCCTGGGAGGCGGCACAAAAACAATGTGTCGCAGAAGGCAGGGAGGCCGGTATGCAGGAACTCTATGCCGCTGTCATGGAAGGCGCTGTCGAGCGGGTGCGCCCCAAGATGATGACCGTGGTGGCCATCATGGCCGGGCTGTTACCCATCCTGTGGGGGACAGGCACCGGCTCGGAAGTGATGAGCCGGATTGCCGCGCCCATGGTCGGCGGCATGGTGTCCTCCACCGTGCTGACGCTGGCCGTGATTCCGGCTATCTACGCCCTGGTCAAGCAGTGGCGCATGAAACGCTGAGAGCCTGGGCGGCGGGGCGCTCTGCGCAGCCCGCAAACCATTTAGCGGCCTACAGCGGCGGCTGCGATTTCGTGGCGGTCGGCGGCGGCAAAAAGGTCTTGCGCGAAATCGGGGTCTTGCGCTTGTACGTCGGCAGCGAAGGTGCGCAGTTGCTCGGCTTCTTCAAAGGCGGTCAGTTGCTGGGCCTCTACGGAAACGGGGGCCAATACCTTTTGCAGCAAGGCGGAAGCCAGGTGCTTGAAGGCCACGGCAACTTCGCCCAAGGCGGCGCCTATGCTGCTGCCCTGGCTGGCGGGAAGGGTATTGAGGTTGATGACTGAACTGGACATGGGATCCTCCTGATAAAGTGATCGTGTTGCAGTGCAGTATAGGGTTAACCCTTGTATTTTTACAAGGGTTAACCCTAATATCTTTGCTTCTTGAGACCTGTCGGTTGTAAGCTAACAACAAGGCAGGCTTGCGCGCACCTCAGCCGTCGGTGCCAAAGGGGGCAAAGGCATGGCGGCTGCGGGCTTCGATGCGGCCAAACAGGTTTTGCGCCTCATCGCCCCACTCCAGGCCCAGCAGGGCACAGCATTCTTCTGAGATCCAGCGCACCTGGCTGCTGCGTGCGTGCGAGAGATTCAGCGCGTGGCTCAGCACCTCGCTCACATGCACGATAGCCACCAGCGGTTCAGGCAAGCCCAGACGAGGCGTGTGGTGGTGCTGGATAGCCTTGCAGATACTGGAGGACAGGCCCCAGGCCTGTGCCAGCCAACTGCCGATGGTGCCGTGGTCCACGCCGAAGTGTTCGCGTTCGATCACATCAATTTCCATGCTTCGCTGTGCGGCGGCATCAAGGCAGATTTTCAATTCCTCGGGTTCGAAGCGCAGCAGCCAGAGCTGTCCCACGTCGTGCATCAGGCAGGCGATCAGGGAGGCATCCACGCTCACCTCGGTCCGGCTGTGGTGGGCTAACTCCACGCCACAGACTGCGCTGGACAGGCTGTGCGACCAGGAGGATTCCTGCGCCGCTACGGGTGCCATGTCCCGCATGAAGTTGGCCAGCTGGAGGGTGATGGCTGCTTCCCGTACCCGTGCCAAGCCTACCAGCGAGAGGGCGGTGAAGACATCGCTGACCGGCGCGCGCCCCTGGGCGCTGTGGGCTGCGCTGTTGCACAGGGACAGCACGCGCGCGGCAATCACCGCGTCGGCTTCCACCTGGCGTGCCAGCAGGTTCATGCTGGCATCGGGGTTGTCCAGGGTTTGCAGGATTTGCAGCACTACGCGCGGAAAGGCAGGCAGGTCATCGCGCGTATCCAACACCCTTTGCTTGCTGATCAGGTGACCCATCAGGCGCTCCGGTACATCAGGACCTGGTTGAACAACCTCGCCATCACGGGTTGGGACAGGTCGGCCAAGCTGAAGATGTCCATCACCTGGCGCGCGGTCTCTGCCGAGTGCACCGCAATTTCTTCTGCAGGACGGGTATCGGCGTAGCGCACGCAGATAAATTCCACGCCATGGGCTTGCAGCTGCTGGATGTTCTCGGCGGTCAGGCCGCTGCCGCCGGGTTGGATTGAACGCTGGTACGCGTCTCTAACCGCTTCAGCCAGCACCATGCCCTCGCTGGCGCTCTCAATCGGCAGGTAACGGGTGCGGGTTCTCATCATTCAGTCCTCATGGGTGATGGCGCTGTAAACGCCCGTCAGTGACTGCTCGGTGCGCTGCAGTCCGTTGAGGAAATCGGGCAGCTGTTGCAGCCGTGCCAGGTCCGATGCCGGGTCCTTGATTTCCTGCTCCAGGCGCAGCGCCTGCGCGGAAAATGCCAGAGCCCCCACGGTGGCGGAGGTGCCCTTGATGGTGTGCACCAGGCGCCGTGCGGCGTCGCGTTGGCCTGACGTCAGTTGGTCGGCCAGCCGCGCGGGAAGTCCGTTCAGTTCCTGCAGATAGACCGCCAGCACCTGTGCATAGAGCTCGCGGTCGCCGGCCATTTCAAGGATGGCGGCCTCCACATGCAGACTGGCTTGCGTCTCGGGTGCCTGGCTGCGGGCTGCCGGTGCCTGACGCAAGGGCTGCCCGCTTGCGCGACCGGTGTGGCGGCACAGCACGTCAATCAGGTAATTGATGTCAAAGGGTTTGCCGACATGGTCGTTCATGCCGGCGGCCAGACAGGCATCGCGATCGGATTGCATGGTGTTGGCGGTCATGGCAATGATCGGCAGGCTGGTATTGCCCAGCTCCTTGCGAATTCGGCGTGTGGCACTGCAGCCATCCATGACCGGCATTTGCATGTCCATCAGCACCACATCAAAGGGTTCGCTGGCACCGGCGATGGTGGCAACACCCACCTGCCCGTTGTCTGCTACACGCACCAGCGCGCCTTCAGCGCGCAGCAGTTCGCGTGCGACCAGTTGGTTCAAAGGGTTGTCTTCCACCAGCAGGATGCGCATGCCATCCAGGCGCGTCTTGCGTGTGACCTTGGGGCGCAAGGCCATGCGCAGGGACTTGCGGCCCTGGCGCGCATTGTTCACCGCCTCGAGCAGCATGCCGGCGGTTACCGGTTTGATCAGGTAGCCGTTCAGGCGGGCCTGGTCTTTTTCGCTACGCAGGTTGAGGCGGCTGCGACTGTGCGAGCTGACCATGACGGTAAACGGAAGCCGTGCATCCGGGCTGATGGCCTCGATTTGCTCCAGGGCCTGCCAGCCGTCCATGTCCTGCATCGTCCAGTCTATGAAGATGGCCTGGTAGGGCGCCTGGCCGGAGCGCAGCCGTGCCTGCACGCTCGCAATCGCCTGTTTGCCGCCGGTCGCAGTGTCCACATCCCAACCCAGGCTGCTGGCCATGGTGCCTAGCAAGCGGAGTGCGTCGGCATTGTCGTCCACCAGCAGCACCGACAATCGGCCCGGTGCCGGTTGTTCCGGCGGCGGGGCGTGTTCTTCGGCAAGTGCTTCAGGCACCTGTTCGGCCAGCACCAGGTTCAGATCAAAATAAAAGTGACTGCCTTGGCCCAGGGCGCTGTCCAGCTGCAAATCGCTGCCCATCAAGGCCAGCAGGCGTTTGCAAATCGACAGGCCCAAGCCACTGCCGCCAAAACGGCGCATGCTGTTGGCATCGGTTTGCGAGAACACTTCAAACAAGTGCGCCATGTCCTGGGCCGCGATGCCAACGCCGGTGTCATGCACGGCAAAACGCAATGTGACATCCAGTTCGCTGAGTTTTTGTACGCAACACTGCACGATCACTTCGCCGCTTTGGGTGAACTTCAGTGCATTCGAGGTCAGGTTCACCAGAATCTGCAGCAGCCGCATGGAGTCGCCCATCAGCGCCGCAGGAATGGCGGGGTCCAGGTCAAACAGCACTTCCACGGGCTTTTCGATGGCCTCGGCAGACAGCAGCACCGACAAATCGCGCATCAGCCGCTCCGGCTCAAAGGGCTGGATGTCCAGTTCCATCTTGCCGGCTTCGATTTTGGAAAAATCCAGAACGTCATTGAGCAAACCGAGCAGCGACTTGGCCGCACTCTCCGCTTTGTCCGAATAGTCCAATTGCAGCGAACTCATGGGCGTGCCCCGCAGCAACTGCAGCAATCCCAGGATCGCGTTCATGGGCGTGCGTATTTCATGCGACATATTGGCCAGAAACTGGCTTTTGGCCTGGCTGGCCAGTTGCAGCGCACGCGTGCGCTCCACTACCCGGGACTCGAGTTCGGCGTTGGCCTTCAGCAAAGAGGTTTTGGCGCGCTCGGCAAACTCCGTGCGTTGCTTTTCGTAGGCTGCCTGCTGGGCTGCCAGTTGCTGCTGGGATTGGTAGTTGGCGGTGTCGTCCAGGATCAGGATGTGTACAGCCGGCTTGCCATCCCATTCGGTTGGGCAACTGGACAGGCGCAGATGTATGTCGGCGCCATCGGCATTGCGGGCATTGCGCTGCACTTCGAGGAAGGGTATCTCGCGCCGCATCAGAGCGGCCACTTCGTCCTGTGTCAGCAGTGCAAAGTCGCCCAGCGCAGGTTCAGGCACCGTGCCGGCGCCACTGGCTGCCTGCAGGCCTAACAGGTTCAAGGCAGAGGGGTTGGCGTACAGCAGGGTCCTGCCATCAGTGACCACAATGCCCTGGAAGGAATGGGCATTGAGCTGTGCAAAGCGCTGCAGCAGGTTCTCGGAAGGAGCGCGCGAGCGCTGCATGGCTGCCAAGGAAAAAGCCATGACCAGGCTGACACGCAGGACAGTGCCCACGCTGAGTTGGTAGACGGCGCCCGGCTCTCCGAACAGCGTCATGGTTAAAAAGTTCACCCCCAGCAGAGTGATGAGCAGGCCGATGAGACGCTCGGCCCATCCTCCAGCCCACAGCAGGCGCAGGGCATACAGTCCCACGCCCATATACATGCAGGTGTTGAGCAGCCCGAAAAGTTGGCCTTGCCCGCTAGCCAGCACGCCGCCAAACAGCAGGCTCATCAGGGCGAATGCCACCATGCCCGCTCGCATGCCGGTTTTTTTGCCGGCCAACTGCAGAACCGCGCCCGTACAGAACGTGAAAATGGCCGCACTGCCAAAGGCAATGCCACTGGAGCCCAGGGTGTGGATAGGGAAGGAGGTGCTGTCCCAGGCGAACCAGGATAAAACGGCGACTGCGTTGGCTATCTGTGCCAGCGCAATGCTTCGGGCAAAGTGTTGTGTCTTGTCTTGCTGCCAAATGAATAGAAGCCAGAGTCCTGCTATAACGGACACCGATGCGTTAATGGCAAACACAAAAGCCAAGCCAAGCTCCCTTAAAATTGTTCGGCTGATCTTAATTCATTAAATATCAATAAGTATTAAAATTTGGTAGCAACCCACTATGCTCTGATGGACTCAGGACATTGTTTTCATACAGACTGCTTCCAATACAAATGTCTACATCGAGCGTTCCAAAATCTTTCTGCACAACAAAGGAAGCCGCCACTCTGCTCGGCGTGTCCGTGGGCACGGTTCAGTTGTGGTCTGAAAGCGGTTTGTTGCAGGCTTGGAAAACCGCCGGAGGGCACCGCCGGGTGATTCGTGAATCGGTGGAAAGGTTGTTGCACAAGTCACCGGTCACCGGTCGCCGCGCAGGCGATGTCCCAATTCCCACCAGCCCTGTGCTTGCGCCAGCGGCCCGGCAACTCAGCGTGCTGGTGGTGGAAGACGATGCCAGTTTGCTGCGCCTCTACCAGGCACGCATTGCCAGTTGGCCAATGGCCTCGCAGGTCGTGGTGGCCGATAACGCGTTTGCTGCCTTGTTGATCATGGGCCGCACCTGTCCGGACCTGCTCATTACCGACCTGCGCATGCCGGGTATCGACGGTTTCGTGATGCTGAGCGCGCTGCAAAAAGCCCCCGAGGCGGCTAACACCCGGATTGTGGTGGTTACTGGCATGGACAAGCCTGAGATCAATGCGCGCGGCGGACTACCACTGGGCATGGAGGTGCTGGGCAAGCCCATACCGTTCGACAGGTTGCAGCAGATTGCCGTCGAGGTGGTTGCCAGCTGGCAGTTGCCCAGCCAGTCCGGTCACTAGCTGCGCACGCGAGCAGACACTCCATGGCACAGGCGGCAGAACAAAGGATTCAGTCCAGGCATCGCAATGTGCTCATCCTGCTGTGGGTGACCGCGGTGCTGCTCTTGCTGTTGACCTGGGGCCATGTGTTTGTTCTCGCTTCCGAGAGCCGCCAGCGTGAAATCAGTGCCGCCGAGCGGGATCTGTCCAACCTCACGCGCTTGAGCCAGGAACATGCGGTACGCACTTTCCGCAGTGCGGACCAGGTGATCCGCTTTGTGCAATCGCGTTATCTCGAGCTGGGTGCCAAGCTGGACCTCACGGCGTTGACCCGGCAGGGCGTCATTGATACCGAGATTTTTAACCAAGTCGGCATTATTGATGCCAACGGTATTTACGCGCTGGCCAATCGTCCGATTACCAGCCGGTTGGACCTGTCGGATCGTGACCATTTCAAGGTGCATGTACACCAGGACAGTGGCCAGCTCTTTGTTTCCAGACCGGTGATAGGGCGCGCCACGGGCAAGTGGTCGTTGCAACTGACGCGGCGCATCAACAACCCGGATGGAAGTTTCGGCGGGGTGGTGGTGCTGTCAATTGACCCGACCTATTTCACGACGTTCTACGGCGAGTTGAATCTGGGACCGGGTGGTCTGACGGCGCTGTACGGGCTGGACGGTATTGCGCGGGTGCGCCGGGTCGGTGATCAGACCGAGTTTGGCACCGACGCCTCCCGTTCCATGCTGTTTGAAAAGCTGGTGCAACAAAAGCCATCGGGAAGCTATGTTCAAGCGTCCGTGGTGGATGGCGTGGAGCGGCTGTATTTCTACCGCACCCTGCCGGGCTACTCGATGGTGGCGCTGGCTGCGGTGGATATGCCATTTTTGATGGTCAACCATGAAAAGGGATTGCAGGCATTGCTGGTGCAGGCCGGTCTGGTGTCGCTGCTGATCCTGACCTTGGTGCTTGGCCTGTCGCGCTACCTGGGCTTGCTGCGCAGGGACACGCGTGCGCGCAAGTTGGCACAAGCCCAGATCCAAGAGCGCACGGAGCAGCTCAACGCGGTCTTTGACATCAGCCCGGATGGCTTTGTGTCGTTTGACCAGAACCAGTGCGTCACATTTGTCAATCCGGCCTTCCGCCAGATGACCGGCCTGGGCGGCCTGGCGCTCGAGGGCATGGGGGAGCATGAATTTTCCGCCTGGTTGGCGGACCTGTGTGACCCGGCTTCATGCTTCGCCGGGCTGGCTGCCTTGCGTAGCAGGGAGCAACAGCAATCCGGTCATGCCCTGGAGACCATTGAACTCAAGGGGCTGGGGCATCGCATTCTGCAAGTGCAGCTGCGCCAGAGCAAGTCCAGCACGGTGTCGCAAATTTTGTATGTGCGCGACATCACGCACGAGACCGAGGTCGAGGCGCTCAAGAGCGAATTTCTGGCCACGGCCGCCCACGAACTGCGCACCCCCATGGCCAGTATTTATGGTTTTGCCGAGGTGTTGCTGACCCAGCAAACCGATGGAGCCTTGCAAAAAGAGTTTCTCGGAATCATCCATAAGCAGTCGCGGCTGATGGTGGACATTCTGAACGAGTTGCTGGATCTGGCGCGCATCGAGGCGCGCCGCGGCAAGGATTTCAAGTACACCGAGCTGAATTTGCAGGACTTGTTGGTCGACCTGATCAAGGCTTTTCAATGTCCTGAGGGTCGTGTGCTGCCCGAGCTGGAGGCGCCCAAGCAGCCCATCACCTTGCGCGCGGATGCCGGCAAGCTGCGCCAGGCTTTGCTCAATGTGCTGTCGAATGCCTACAAGTATTCGCCTGACGGTGGAGCCGTGCGCGTTCTGGTGGAGTTGACGCAGCTGCCGGATCACAGTCAGCGCGTGGACATTCACATTTCCGACCACGGCATGGGTATGACGGCGGATCAGGCCAGCAAGGTCTTCACCCGGTTCTACCGCGCCGATACGTCAGGCCGGGTGCCGGGAACGGGCCTGGGGATGAGCATTACCAAGGAAATTGTGGAGCACCACCGGGGCAGCATTTCCATCGTCAGCGCGGCGGGTGAGGGGACGCAGGTGACCCTGTCGTTTCCGCTCCATTAGGCGGTTGCCTCGCTGCGCGTCGCAGCCCGCTACAGTAGCTTGTCGCGCCGGGCCAGGGCCGGAAACAGCCTGATCCAGGTCGCTGCCACCAGCATGGTGCCAATGCCGCCAGTCACTACCGCCATCACCGGCCCCCACAGCGCCGCAACCGTACCCGATTCAAATTCGCCCAGCTGGTTGGAGGCGCCTATGAAAATCGAGTTGACCGCGGAGACGCGCCCCCGCATGTCATCCGGTGTTTCCAGTTGCACCAGGGTGGAGCGCATGACCACGCTGACGCTGTCGGCCGCACCGGTCACTACCAGTGCCAGCAGCGACAGCGTGAAACTGCGCGACAGGCCGAACACCACGGTGGCTAGGCCGAAAATAGCCACGGCCAGCAGCAGCTTGTGCCCGACCCGGCGTTTGAGGGGCCAGCGCACCAGCACCAGGGACATGACCAAGGCACCGGCAGCCGGCGCGCCGCGCAGCAGACCCAGACCCACCGGGCCGGTCTGCAGCAGATCGCGCGCAAAGATAGGCAAGAGCGCCGTGGCACCTCCCAGTAACACGGCAAACAGATCCAGCGTGGTGGCACCCAGAATGACCTTGCGCTGCCAGACAAAGCGCACACCGGCCAGCAGGCTGTTCCAGCTGGCAGCGGCGCGCGCTGTCTTGTGGTGGTAGTTCACGGTAAGTGCCAGGGCCCCGGCGAGCAACAGCAGCGCCAGGCTGCAGGCATAGACAATGGCCGGGCCGAAGCTATAGAGCACGCCGCCCAAAGCCGGGCCGCAGATGATGGCGGCCTGCATGGCGCTGGCGCTCAGGGTAATGGCGCGTTGCAATAGGACGGGCGGCACCAACTGCGGGGTGAGCGCCTGCTGCGCCGGCATCTGGAAGGCGCGTGTCATGCCCAGCAATACCGATATGCCAAGGATGAGTTCGCGCGTGCTGAACTGGCCGTAGATGGCGCCCAACAGCACGGCAGCGGCCAGCGCCTGCGTCAGCATGCAGATGGCAAAGATGCGGCCGCGGTGCAGGCGGTCGGCCACATGTCCGGCCGGCAGGGTGAATAGCAGGGCTGGCACAAACTGAAACAGCCCCACCAGGCCCAGATCCCAGGCACTCGACGTGATGTCGTACATATGCCAGGCCAGTGCCACCATGAGCATCTGGTTGGCCGTGGTGCCGCCCAGGCGCGCCAGCCAGAAGCGCACAAAGGGGCGCTGCGAAAACAGATGAGACAGGCTGTCGCCTTGCATTGCGCGCCTCTCCCGTCGGCTTTACAGGGGAGCCGCGTCTGCGTCGTCCGTAGGCGCTGTTTCAGTAGGCGTCGCTTCTTTTTGGGGGGCGCTCACGGGCGCCGCGCCGCGGGATGAAATGCTGAGTGTGGACTGACGTACCGCCGCTTTTTCACCGGCGCCGGCAAACTTGCTGTACTTGCCCAGAATGCCCACCAGTTGCGCATAGACGCGCGGGTTGCCGGCCAGGCACTCGTTCTGTTCCAGAAAGTCCGACTCACCGGAGAAGTTGCCGACCAGGCCACCGGCCTCTTGCACCAGCAGCGAGCCTGCGGCCACGTCCCAGGGCTGCAAGCCTTTTTCGAAAAATCCGTCGGTGTAACCGGCGGCCACATAGGCCAGGTCAAGGGCAGCCGCACCCGGGCGGCGCAGGCCGGCGGTGCGGCGCATCACCTCGCCCATCATCACCAGGTACTGGTCGAAGTCGTCGCCTTCGCGATACGGGAAGCCGGTGGACACCAGCGACTCTTTGAGCTGCGTGCGCTTGGAGACGCGCAGGCGGCGGTCGTTCAGGTAGGCGCCGCGGCCCTTGGTGGCGGTAAACAAATCGTTACGGGTGGGGTCGTACACCACCGCTTGTTCCACCTTGCCGCGCACGGCCAGCGCGATGCTGACGCAATAGGTGGGCAGGCCGTGGATGAAGTTGGTGGTGCCGTCCAGCGGATCAATGATCCAGACGCATTCGGCATTTTGTGCGCCGTGCTCGGAACCCGATTCCTCGGCCCAGATGCCGTGGTCCGGATAGGCCTGGAGCAGGGTTTCTATGATCACCGCCTCTGCAGCCTGGTCGACTTCGGTCACAAAGTCATTCGCCTTTTTTTGTGAAACGCGTACGGATTCGATATCCAGCGCGGCGCGGTTGATGAGGGAGCCGGCGGCACGGGCAGCTTTGACAGCCACGTTGACCATGGGGTGCAGATTGAGGGACATAGATTGTGGGGGGAAGAACGGGGGATACCGATCCGGCGATGCGGGCGGTGACAATAGTCAGATTTTACCGGTTTCCATGCAGACACGTTTTATCCTCATTCAGACCAGCCACGCCGGCAACGTCGGTGCCGCCGCCCGTGCCATGAAAACCATGGGTTTTGGCGACCTGGTGTTGGTGGCACCGCGCTGGGCCAATGTGCTGCGCCGCGAAGAAACCATCCAACGTGCCAGCGGTGCGCTCGATGTGCTGGAGAAGTGCCGCATCGTCGACACCCTGGACGAAGCCTTGGACGGCATGACGCACCTGTGCGCCACCGCCATGACGCCGCGCGACTTCGGACCGCCCACCACCACGCCGCGCGAGCACTTTGCGCAACTGGTGGCGGGTATGCGATCGGATGCGTTGGCAGCGGACGGGTCGCCTGCCGCGCAAACCGGCGTCGCTTTTCTGTTTGGTTCCGAGCGCTTCGGCATGCGCAATGAAGACGTGTACCGCTGCCATGCCTGCCTCTCCATTCCGAGCAACCCGCAGTTCGGCTCGCTCAACATCGGCGCAGCCCTGCAGGTGATTGCCTATGACTGGCGCCTGGCCCTGGGCGGCTTTGCCGATGCGCCACCACTGCCGCAGTCGAACGCCAGGTTGGCCGATGCGGCCCAGGTCAGCGGCATGCTCACGCATCTGGAGCAGGCGCTGGTGGCGCTGGAATTTCTGGACCCGGCGGCGCCCAAGAAATTGATGCCACGTTTGAATGCACTGTTCAATCGTGCCGCCGTGACCCAGGAAGAAATCCACATCCTGCGCGGCATTGCCAAATCGATTTTGCAGCTGCCGGGTGCGAAGCATTCGCCCAAGTCCACCCCGGCGGTGTTGGCAAGCGCAGCCATCGCCTCCGATGGCAAAACCAGCAGCTAGACTAGGGCCCATGTTTTCCCGCCTACGCTCCGATATCCAGTGCATTCTCGACCGCGACCCGGCTGCGCGCAGCCGTTGGGAGGTGTTGACCTGTTACCCGGGCCTGCACGCGGTGATGCTGCACCGGCCGGCGCATTGGTTCTGGACCCATGGCTTTTTGTGGCTGGGGCGCTTTACCTCGCATCTGGCGCGCTGGCTCACCGGGATTGAAATCCATCCCGGCGCCAAGATCGGGAACCGCGTTTTTTTTGACCATGCCATGGGCACGGTGGTGGGTGAGACCGCTGAAATCGGCGACGGCTGCACCATTTACCAGGGCGTGACCCTGGGCGGCACCTCGCTCTACAAGGGTGCCAAACGCCACCCCACGCTGGGCCGTGATGTGGTGGTGAGCGCCGGTGCCAAGGTGCTGGGTGGTTTTGAAGTGGGTGACGGCGCCAAGATCGGCAGCAACGCGGTGGTGATCAAACCCGTGCCTGCCGGTGCCACGGCAGTGGGTATCCCTGCGCGCATTCTGCAGAGCAAGGCCGGTGAGAGTGCCGATGTGGCATCCAGTGAATCCAAGTTCTCCGCCTACGGCATCACCAAGGAAGACGATCCGCTCAGCCAGGCGCTGCATGGGCTGGTCAGCAGCGCCGCCTCGCAGGACCACCAAATTGCACTCCTGTGGAAGGCCATTGAGACCCTGTCGGCTAACCGCAATGCCAATGGCGATTGCCTGCCAGCCGACGCCGCCCGCACCGAATGCTTCGAGGCGGAAAAGCTTAACCAGCTGCTGGGCGAGTAGGGCGCAAGGCTGTCTTGGGCCGGAAGGCCTTGCACACGCTGTCCACGGTTTCCAGGTAGGGCCCACCAATCAGATCGATGCAATAGGGCACGGCGGCAAATATGCCCGGTACCTTTGATTTGCCGTCTGCATCCCTCAGGCCTTCCAGTGTTTCGGCAATCGACTTGGGTTGCCCCGGCAGATTGATGATCAGCGTCTTGGCGCGAATCACGGCCACCTGACGTGACAGGATGGCGGTAGGCACAAACTCCAGGCTGATGCGGCGCATTTGCTCGCCAAAGCCCGGCATTTCCTTGTCCGCTATGGCCAGCGTGGCCTCCGGGGTGACATCGCGCAGGGCCGGGCCCGTGCCGCCCGTGGTTAGCACCAGGGCGCAGCCGGCATCTACCAGTTCGACCAAGGCCTGGCTGATGCCATCCTTCTCATCCGGAATCAGGCGCGCTTCAAACGTGATGGGATTCAGCAGTGCACGCGTCAGCCAGTCCTGCAGTGCCGGCAGGCCCTTGTCCTCGTAGACGCCGCTGGAGGCGCGGTCGCTGATGGAAACGATGCCGATGGTGACCGCCTCAAGCGGATAGATGTGTTCGCCACTGCTCATACGTGTCTCTTCAGGCGTCCTGGCCGCTGTAGCCGTCGTCCGGGTTCTGGTCGGGCGCGGGTTGTTCCTGGGCGGCTGTCAGTGCCTCGCGCACCAGTTGAAAAATGTCCCGGTAAGCGCGGCCGTGGCGTGGGGCCAGGCCGGGCTTCTCGGGCTTGGCGTCCTTGCGGGCCTGGCGCACCAGCGCACGCAGGTTCTGGCTGTCGGTAGTGGGACTCAGCGTGATCCACTGGCCGACTGCATCCTCATCGGCCACCAGCCGGTCACGCCATTGCTCGGCCTGGTGCAGCAGCAGCGTGTCCTTGGCCGAAGGCATGTGCTGCTCCTCGAGCGCGGCGCGGATTTCATCGTGCTTGCTGTCTTCGAGCTTGCGCATCAGCTTGCCGATGAACTGCATCTGGCGGCGAATGCCTTCGAAGTTGGTGATGCGCTTGCACTCGGCCACCGCATCCACCAGTTTTTCCGGCAGGTCCAGGCGAGCCATGTAATCGGCGCGCAGCGTCAGCAAATCTTCGCCGAGTTTTTGCAGCTCGGTGCTTTCGCGTTTGAGGTCGGTACGGGTGGGCTCATCAGTGCCCTTGAGCTCGCGCTTGTACTCCAGATCGAGCGCGCTGCCCTCGGCAACGAACTGGCCGCGGACGTAATAGCCCTTTTTTAGTTTTCTTGACATAGCCAAGTATCATAGCCGTCGCCATGAAGAAACACTCCTCCCCCGTGCAAGCCCCGGTCTCCAAGTCCAAAACAGCGGCCAACAGTGCTGCAAAACCATCGGACAGCGGCTTCGCCTACACCCTTCCTTATTTCGAATCCCTGGTGGATCTGGCCTTGGCCGAAGCCAAAACAGCCGGTGCCACCGATGCCGGTGCCGAAGTGTCCGAAGGCTGTGGTCTGAGCGTCTCGGTGCGCAATGGCGAACTGGAAAACGTGGAGCGCAACCGCGACAAGTCGCTGGGTGTGACGGTGTATGTGGGCCACAAGCGCGGCAATGCCAGCACTTCCGATTTTTCTCCTGCCGCGATTGCACAAACCGTACGCGCAGCCTATGACATTGCACGCTTCACCGCCGAAGACACCTTTGCCAGCCTGCCCGACGAGTCGGACATTGCCCCGGTGGCTGACCGTGCCCGTGCGCTGGATCTGTTTCACCCCTGGGCTGTGACCAGCGAGCAGGCGGCCAAACTGGCGCTGGAATGTGAGGCTGCAGCCTTGTCGGTCGACAAGCGCATCACCAACAGCGAAGGCGCCGCCGTGTCGGCCCAGCAGTCGCAGTTTTTCAGTGCCCATACCCATGGTTTCCGGGGCGGCTACGCCAGTTCGCGCCATTCGCTCTCGGTCTCGCCGATTGCCGGCAAAGGCGCTGACATGCAGCGCGACGCCTGGTACAGCTCACAGCGCAAGGCGTCCGACCTGGCCTCGGCCGAGGCCGTGGGCCGTTATGCCGCCGAGCGCGCCTTGAGTCGCCTGAAGTCACGCAAAATTTCAACCCGCGAATGTCCGGTGCTGTTCGAGTCTCCCCTGGCCGCCGGCCTGCTCGGCACCTTTGTGCAGGCCGTGAGTGGTGGCTCGCTGTACCGCAAGAGCTCGTTTTTGCTCGACAGCATGGGCAAGCGGGTGTTTCCCAAGCACATCGATATTTTTGAAGATCCCTTCATCATGGGCGGCAAGGGCAGTTCACCCTTCGATGACGAAGGCGTGCGCGTGCAGGCCCGTCAGGTGGTGGACGCCGGCAAGGTCGGCGGCTATTTCCTCTCCAGCTATTCGGCACGCAAACTGGGCATGCGCACCACGGGTAACTCCGGTGGCTCGCACAACCTGACCTTCACTTCACGTTTGACGCTGCCGGGCGATGATTTGGATGCCATGCTGCAACGTCTGGGCACCGGCCTGCTGGTGACCGAGTTGATGGGGCAGGGCGTGAACTACGTCACCGGTGACTATTCTCGTGGCGCCAGTGGCTTCTGGGTGGAGAAGGGGCGCATCAAGTATCCCGTCCATGAGATCACGATTGCCGGGAACATGAAGGCGATGTTCAAGGGGATCGTTGCTGTCGGTGCCGATACCTACAACTACGGTGCTAAGACGGTTGGGTCGATTTTGATTGACAAGATGAAGGTGGCGGGGAGTTGAACTTTCTGCTTTCTGCTTAGGTTTCCCCTTGCGGGACGTTTTTAACTCCCCCATCCCCCCGCCCCTTACCCCCCGCCGGGGTAAGGGGAGCCTAAAGCGGACAGCCCATTTGGGCGGTTCGCTCCGAAGGCGGAATTACGAGCGGTGCGTTGCCACCGTTTTTTTTCGCCCGGATCTCACGTCGGCAGTTCCGAGCGCCGGACACCTAACTCTGAACTCACCGCCTTGGCCAACGCCAACCCCAAAAAACCTATTCCGGTAAGGCCCTGGCCGAAGCGAAAAAGCAAAATGGGCTGTCCGCTTTAAGCTCCCCTTGTCCCGACGGGGGGCAAGGGGCGGGGGGGATGGGGGAGTCAGTTACAAAAGCCCCGCAGGGAAAAAACTGCCTTAAAAAGCCAAGCCCACAAAAAACGAAACTCAGCCAGCCAACGCTGTCTTCACCGCTGCGGACACAGTCCCCATCTCCGCCTTGCCAGCCAAGCGCGTCTTCACCACGCCCATGACCTTGCCCATATCGCCAGGTCCCTTGGCCCCAATTTCTGCCACGATGGCTTTGACTGCAGCCAGAACTTCATCAGCCGACATGCGCTGCGGCAAATAGACCTTCAGCACCTCGATCTCGGCTGCTTCCTTGTCGGCCAGCTCTTGCCGGCCGGCGGATTCAAAGGCGGCGATCGAATCCTTGCGCTGCTTGATCAGCTTGTCCACCAACGCCACCACGTCGGCGTCGTTCAACTCAATGCGCTCATCCACTTCGCGTTGCTTGCAGGCGGCCAGCAGCAGTCGGATGGTGCCCAGGCGCTCGCTGTCTTTGGCGCGCATGGCGGTTTTCATGTCTTCGGTGATCTGGTCTTTAAGGGACATTGCGTGTTCTCCTGTGAAATACGGAATTCATAATGAAAAATGCTCGCCGGAGCGTCCCCAGGCGAGCATTTTCTTGGACCGCAAGCTCCTGGGAGCCTGGCAGGTCAGAAACTTAGAACAGTTTCTTGGGCAGTTGCATGCTGCGAATGCGCTTGTAGTTGCGCTTGACGGCAGCTGCCTTCTTGCGCTTGCGCTCGGCAGTGGGCTTCTCATAGAACTCGCGCGCGCGCAAGTCAGTCAGCAGGCCCAGCTTTTCGATGGTGCGCTTGAAGCGACGCAGTGCTACGTCAAATGGTTCGTTTTCTTTTACGCGGATCGTTGTCATTAATGAATGGATTCCAAATTGTGCTGCGCATTG
>CANFIH010000029.1 GCA_947446855.1 Burkholderiales bacterium | reverse complement strand
GGATCCAAGCCTATGAGAAAAACAATGTACTGGTTGGCCTCTCCTGCGGCCTGCGCGGCAAGGCGCAGATCGGCAAGGGCATGTGGGCTATGCCCGACCTGATGAAGGCCATGATGGAGCAGAAGATTGCCCACCCCAAGGCCGGTGCCAACACCGCCTGGGTGCCCAGCCCCACCGGCGCCACCCTGCACGCCCTGCACTACCACCAGCTGCTGGTCAGCGACGTGCAAAAGGAACTGGAAAAGATCAACGCCACCAAGGAACGCGACTCTCTTCTGAACGGCCTGTTGACCATCCCCGTGACCGCCACACCCAACTGGACAGACGCGGAGAAGCAGCAGGAGCTGGACAACAATGCCCAGGGCATCCTCGGCTACGTGGTGCGCTGGGTCGATCAGGGCGTGGGTTGCTCCAAGGTGCCCGACATCCACAACATCGGCCTGATGGAAGACCGTGCCACGCTGCGCATTTCCAGCCAGCACATGGCCAACTGGCTGCACCATGGTGTCGTGACCCAGGCGCAGATCACCGAGACCTTTGAGCGCATGGCCGGCGTGGTGGACCAGCAGAACGCCGGTGACCCGCTGTACCAGAAGATGACCGGCAACTTCGGTACCAGCATGGCGTACCAGGCGGCTTGCGATCTGGTGTTCAAGGGTCTGGCCCAGCCCAGCGGCTATACCGAGCCGTTGCTGCACGCCTGGCGTTTGAAGGTGAAGGCGGCAGCTTAAAACGGGCAGTGCGCGTCAGGGCTGGCGCACATGGCACCGCTGTACTTGCTGATCAACCCCCACGCCGGGGGTGGTCGTGCAGGCCGTCTGGTGCCAATGCTCCAGCAATGGGCCGCCGCACGCAGCACCTCCGTCCGTATGCAGGTGGCAGCGGATGTGCCCTCCACCCTGGCCTGGCTGCAAACGCTGCCGCGCGGCGCCACGGTAGCCCTGGTGGGCGGCGACGGCACGGTCAACCAGTTATTGCCCGCCTTCCTGACCCAGGACCTGTGCCTGGCCCTGGTTCCCCAGGGCAGCGGTAACGACGTGGCCCGCGCGCTGGGTGTGGCCGGCCTGCACTGGCGTGAGGCCTTGGAATGGGCGGCGCAAGCCACGCCGCAGCCCATGGACGTGGGTTGGCTGCACAGTGCGCAGCAGTCGCGCCCCTTTCTCTCCAGCCTGACCGTGGGTTTCGATTCCGCCGTGGGCTACAAAGCCTTGCACGGCCCGCGCTGGCTGCGCGGTTTGCCGCGCTATCTGCTGGCCACCTTGCGGGAACTGTCTGCGCTGCAGACCTGGGACATGCAGGTCACGCTGGACGGCGAGTCCCTGCACGAGGGCGTCACCCTGTTTGCCTCCACGCTCAACACACCCACCTATGGCAGCGGCATGCCCGCCGTGCCGCATGCGCAGATCAACGACGGCGAGCTGGACCTGCTGGTAGCCGGCCGGTTCAACGTGCCGCAAACCCTGCTCATGCTGCCGCGCCTGTTGATGGCAAGACACCTGAGCCACCCGCGTGTGCTGACGCGGCGCTTCAAGACGATGGAGATCGCTTGCGCGCAGCCGCTGCCCCTGGCCACCGACGGGGAATATGTGGGCGAAGCCAAGCGCCTCACCGTGCAAGTCGCGCCGGGTGCGCTGCGGGTCGTGCGCAAGTAGCCGATTGCCCCCACGCGTCTCGCTTCGCGTAATGCGCTGCCACCCGAGCGGGCGGTCCGGCGCCGGGTTGAGCCAGTAACCCGTAGTAACGCGGCGGTCACCGGGCAAAGGCACAATAGGCGCCATGCCCTTACGCCCATCCTTTATCGCGCCCCAAAGTTTCACCAACGCCGAGCAAGCACTGGCCCAGGTGGCCAGGATTTATGAAGAAAGCATTGCCCATTTGCGCGGCGCCATGCAGCGCTTTGTGGCCGGGGAGGACATCAAGGAACGGGTACGCGCCTGCTATCCGCTGGTGCGCATCCACACCGCCACCGTATCACGCGCCAGCACCGCCGACATTGCCCGCCTGAGCTTTGGCTTTGTGGCCGGCCCCGGCCGCTTTGAGACCACGCTGACCCGCCCCGACCTGTTCCACGACTACTACCTGACCCAGTTCCGCCTGTTGCTGGAAAACCATGGCGTGGAGCTGGAGGTGTGCACCAGCTCGCAGCCCATCCCCGTGCACTTCTCGTTCAGCGAGCACGACCACGTGGAAGGCACCATGCCGGCCGAGCGCCGCGCCCTGATGCGCGATGTGTTCGATCTGCCCGACCTGGCCGCCATGGACGACGGCATTGCCAACGGCACCTATGTACCCCGCCCCGGCGACGCGCTCCCTTTGGCCCTGTTTACCGCGCCACGCGTGGACTACTCGCTGCACCGCCTGCGCCACTACACCGGCACCGGCCCCGAGCATTTCCAGAACTTTGTGCTGTTCACCAACTACCAGTTCTACATCGACGAGTTCATCGCCCTGGGCCGCGCGGCCATGGCCGACCCCCACAGCGAATACTGCGCCTTTGTTGAACCCGGCAATGTGGTGACGCGCCGCGTCGGCCTGGCCGCGCAGCCCGCAGATGCAATGGGCAAAGAGCCACCGCGCCTGCCGCAAATGCCGGGCTACCACCTGGTGCGCGAAGACAGCATGGGCATCACCATGGTCAACATCGGCGTCGGGCCGGCCAACGCCAAGAACATCACCGACCACATCGCCGTGCTGCGCCCGCACGCCTGGATCATGCTGGGCCACTGCGCCGGCCTGCGCAACACCCAGCAGCTCGGCGACTATGTGCTGGCCCACGGCTATGTGCGCGAGGACCATGTGCTGGACGAAGAGCTGCCGCTGTGGGTGCCCATCCCCGCCCTGGCCGAAATCCAGGTAGCACTGGAACAGGCCGTGGCCGATGTCACACAAATCAAAGGTGCGGCGCTGAAAAGCATCATGCGCACCGGCACCGTGGCCAGCACCGACAACCGCAACTGGGAACTGCTGCCCGACAACCAACCGCAACGCCGCTTCAGCCAGAGCCGCGCCGTGGCGCTCGATATGGAAAGCGCCACCATTGCCGCCAACGGCTTCCGTTTCCGCGTGCCCTACGGCACCCTCTTGTGCGTGAGCGACAAGCCGCTGCACGGCGAGATCAAGCTGCCGGGCATGGCCAACCATTTTTACCGCGAGCGTGTCGACCAGCATTTGCGCATCGGCATGCGCGCACTCGAACTGCTGCGTGCCCAAGGCGCTGACCAATTGCACAGCCGCAAGCTGCGCAGCTTTGCCGAGGTGGCATTTCAATAAACCATGGCTTCCGACACCTCCATGACCCCCACCGACTTTTTCGAAGTCCGCAACCTGGTCAAGCGCTACGGCGACACCGAGGTGGTGCGCGACCTGTCTTTCTCCATTGCGCCGGGCGAATGCCTGGGCGTGATCGGGCCCAACGGCGCCGGCAAGACCACCACCATCCGCATGTGCCTGGGGCTGACCGCGCCCGACGGCGGCAGCATCCACGCCCTGGGGCTGGAGATGCCGCGCGACGCGCTGGCCATCAAACAGCAGCTCGGCGTGGTAACCCAGCTCGACACGCTGGACCCGGACTTCAGTTGTGCGGAAAACCTGCTGGTCTATGGCCGCTACTTCGGCATGAAAGACAAGGACATCAAGGCGCGCATTCCGGATCTGCTGGAATTCGCCTCGCTCACCAGCAAAGCCAAAGCCAAACCGGGCGAGCTGTCCGGTGGCATGAAGCGCCGCCTGTCCCTGGCGCGCGCCCTGGTCAACGACCCCAAGCTGCTGCTGCTGGACGAGCCCACCACCGGGCTGGACCCGCAGGCGCGCCACCTGATGTGGGAGCGCCTGCAACTGCTGCTGCAACAGGGCAAGTCGATTCTGCTGACCACCCACTTCATGGACGAGGCCGAACGCCTGTGCTCGCGCCTCCTGGTGCTGGACCACGGCAAGAAGATTGCCGAGGGCACACCACGCGACCTGATCGCCCAGCATCTGGAGCCCGACGTGGTGGAGGTCTATGGCAACGGCGCGCTGCGTCTGGTGGACAGCCCGCTGCGCGCCTACGCCGCGCGGGTGGAGGTGAGCGGCGAGACCGTGTTCTTCTACACCCAGAACGCCCGCGACCTGCTGGACGCCCTGGGCATTCACCCGAACCTGCGCACCCTGCACCGGCCGGCCAATCTGGAAGATTTGTTTTTGAAATTGACCGGACGCCAGATTAGAGAAGACGCATGACAGAACACAACGACAACGAGATTCTTGAGCGCCGCCGGGCCGTCCCAAGGCGCGAGGGACCCCTTGGGGGGCAGCGTAGTACACGTAGTGACCAGCGTGGGGGCACACAGTCTGTCTGGCGCGCACCCGAACTCTCGCTGCGCTTCTGGCCCGTGTTCCTGCGCAACCTACTGGTCTGGCGCAAGCTGGCCATTCCCAGCCTGGTGGGCAACATCGCCGAGCCGCTGATGTGGCTGGTGGCCTTTGGCTACGGCATGGGCGCGCTGGTCGGCAAGATCACGGTGCAAACGCCCGATGGCGCAGTAGCCGTGCCCTACATCCTGTTTCTGGCCAGCGGCTCCATCTGCATGAGCGCTATGCAGGCTGCGTCATTTGAGGCGCTGTACTCGGCCTTCTCGCGCATGCATGTGCAGAAAACCTGGGACGGCATCCTCAACGCGCCGGTGGGTCTGGACGACATCGTGCTGGCCGAAATGCTGTGGGCCGCCTTCAAGGCGCTGTTTACGGTGACGGCCATCATCGGCGTCATGCTGGTGCTGGGCATTACGCATAGTCCGAAGATTTTGCTGGCCTGGCCGATTCTGTTTGGCGTGGGCGTCACGTTCAGCTGCATGGCCCTGGTGTTCAACGCCATGGCCAAGGGCTATGACTTCTTCACCTACTACTTCACGCTGTTCCTCACCCCGGTGATGTTCCTGAGCGGCGTGTTCTTCCCGCTGGAGCAGTTGCCCGAGACCGTGCGTCTGGTAGCCGCCTGGCTACCCCTGGCCAGCGCCGTGGCCCTGGTGCGCCCGCTCTTCATGGACCAATGGCCGCAGGATGCGGCACGCCATCTGCTGGTGCTGGCGGCCTATGCTGGTGTGTCGTTCTGGGTTGCGCTGGCGCTCACGCGCAAGCGGTTCAAGAAGTAGGCAGAGCGCAGTGCAGCAGGAGTCCGAGACATAGCGCTTCACCCATGAGCACCGCATGGTCTACCCGTTGAAAAAGGGGGCCTTGCGGATTGCCCAGCTCCGCTACCACGACGGACGGCCAACCGGGCCGCCAGGCACCTCCATGCAAACCCCGTGTCAGCCACCTGCGGCATGATGCAGGGATAACTATTCCTACAAAAGTACGGAGACCGCATGAGACTGGCATTGATGTCCGACATCCACGGCAATATTCAGGCACTGGACGCCTGCTTGCAGCACGCGCAGGCCCAGCGCGCGCAGCACTTTGCATTTTTGGGCGACCTGGTGGGCTACGGCGCCGACCCCGGCGCGGTGGTGGAACGTGTCAGGCAGCTGGCGGAAGAAGGCGCCACGGTGCTCAAGGGCAACCACGACGAGATGGCGGTGCATCCGCCCACCGAAGTCACCAACATCGGCAACAGCACCGCCACCTGGACCCATAGCCAGCTCGACACCGGCCAGCGCGCCTGGCTGGACGGCCTGCCCATGACGGCGCAGCTGGACAAGGTGCTGCTGGTGCATGCCAGTGTCGACGGCCCGGAACTCTGGCGCTATGTGTATGACGAGCGTGCCGCCACCGCCAGCCTGGACGCCGCCTCCGCCTGGCCCGATGTGCGCTATGTGTTCAGTGGCCATGTGCATGAGCAAAGCCTGTACTACCGGGGCTCCACCGCCAGCCTGATGAAATTCAAGCCGCAACCCGGCGTGGCCGTGCCGGTGCCACCGCACCGCCAGTGGCTGAGCACGGTGGGCTCGGTGGGGCAGCCGCGCGACGGCAAGCCCGAGGCCATGTATGCGCTGCTGGATACCGAGCGCTGGCAGCTCAGCTTTCACCGCGTGGCCTACGACCACGACGCCGCCGCCTGGGCCATACGCGCCGCCGGCCTGCCCGACTTTTTTGCCGACCGGCTGGAGCGCGGAAGATGAAACTGCTGGAACCCGGCGCCGTGCTCGACGGCTTCCTGATCGAGGAGTGCATTCACTCCGGTGGCATGGCCCATATCTACCGTGTGCACTACGCAGACGGCCGGCCCGGCCCCGGCTTTCCGATGGCCATGAAGATCCCGCGCATGACGGCGGGCGACGGCGCCGAAAACATCGTCAGCTTTGAGGTCGAAAGCCAGATCATGCAGGTGCTGACCGGCAGCCACGTTCCGCGCTTTGTGGCAGTGGGCGACCTGAGCCGCGTGCCCTATCTGGTGATGGAATACGTGCCCGGGCGCACGCTGCAGCATTGGCTGGACGCCGAGATGGCGCCGTCTGTGGGCGAAATCATCCACCTGGGCGTGGCCATGGCCCACGCCGTGCACGCGCTGCACCAGCAAAACACCGTGCACCTGGACCTGAAACCCGAAAACGTGCTGATCCGCGACGACGGCAGCGCCGTGCTGCTGGACTTCGGCCTGTCCTGCCACGCCCATTACCCCGATCTGCTGGCCGAGCAGTTACGCAAGGCGGTGGGCTCGCCGATCTGGATTGCGCCCGAACAGGTGGTGGGTATGCGCGGTGACCCGCGCAGCGACATTTTTGCCATCGGCGTGATGCTCTACCAGCTGTGCACCGGTGAGTTGCCCTTTGGCGAACCGCAAACCGCCGGCGGCCTGCGCCAGCGCCTGTGGATGGACCCGACGCCACCGCGCAAGCTCAAGCCCGACCTGCCGCCCTGGCTGCAGGAAGTGGTGCTGCGCTGCCTCGAGCCGGAAGCGGCGCAGCGCTACCCCTCGGGCGCGCACCTGGCGTTTGACCTGTCCAACCCCGAGCAGATCCGGGTGACGGAGCGCGGCAACAAGGTGACCGGCACCAAATTCCGCGTGCACTTCAAGCGCTGGCTCAAGGCCGCCGGCATGCATTACCAGCCCAGCCCCATGGCCTCGCAGCAGATTGACGAGGTGCCCATCGTGATGGTGGCGGTACCGCACAAGGACGTAACCGACGCCACGCTGTATTCCCTGCGCCAGGCCGTGGCCCGCTCGCTGGGTACCCGCCCCGGTGCCCGCCTGGCCTGCGTGACCGTCATCTCGTCCAGCCAGACCAGTGCATCCGAAGAGCACAAAAGCGAATCCACGGTGCACCGCCGCTACCTGACTACGCTGCGCCAATGGGCCCAACCGCTGGACCAGCCTGGGCAGCAGACTTCCTTTCACGTGCTGGAATCGGGCGATGTGGCCCAGGCCATCCTGGACTACGCGACGGGCAACAACGTCAGCGTCATCGTCATGGGCGCCGCCACCCACGGCCTGAAAACCCAGCGCTTCATCGCCACCGTGCCCATCAAGGTGGCCATGGACGCACCCTGCACCGTCATCCTGGTCAAGCAGTCGCTGCCGTTTGACCATCTGGGTGCAGAGCCGGCGGTCAGTGCAGAGGCCGACTCCCCGGAGATCGACAAGCGCGCCTCCTGAGGCGTCAGCGCATTCTTCCCGCAAGAGGGGCATTGCCACAGCGGCGACAATGGCCGCATGACCCACGCCTTTGAAACCCTCACGCCCGATCTGGTTCTGGATGCCCTGGAGACCGTAGGCCTGCGCGGTGACGGGCGCCTGACCGCGCTCTCGTCCTACGAGAACCGCGTCTACCAGGTGCAGCTCGAAGACGGCACGTCGGTGGTGGCCAAGTTCTACCGGCCCGAGCGCTGGACCGAGGCGCAGATTCTGGAAGAGCACGCCTTTGCCGCCGAGCTGATGGCCTTTGAGGTGCCGGCCATCGGCCCGCTGGTGCTGAACGGCGCCACGCTGCACCAGTTCGGTGGATTTGCCTTCAGCGTCAGCCCGCGCCGTGGCGGCCGCCCACCCGAGCTGGACGACGGCGAAGTACTGGAGTGGATAGGCCGCTTTCTGGCGCGCATCCACACCGTGGGCGCGCGTAAGCCCTTTGTGGCGCGGCCCGCGCTGAATGTGCAGACCTTTGCCGAGGAACCCATGCAGTGGTTGCTGGGCCACGACATGGTGCCGCTGGATGTGCAATCCGCCTGGACGCGCGGCGTGGAAAAGGCGATTGCCGTCATCAAGACCTACGACACGCTGAACGCCGAGACAAAAGGCCATGGTGGCATCCGCGTGCTGCGCCTGCACGGCGACTGCCACCCCGGCAACATCCTGTGGACGCCTTCTGATGCTGCGCCCGATCTGGGGCCGGGCCCGCACTTTGTCGATCTGGACGACGCCCGCACCGGCCCGGCGGTGCAGGACTTCTGGATGCTGCTCAGCGGCGACCGCCCACAGCGCCAGCGCCAGCTCGGCGCCCTGGTGGATGGCTATGAGCAGTTCCGCGAATTCGACCGCGCCGAGCTGGCCCTGATCGAGCCGCTGCGCACCCTGCGCCTGATCCACTACAGCGCCTGGTTGGCCCGCCGCTGGACCGACCCGACCTTTCCCGCCAACTTCCCCTGGTTCGGCAGCAGCGACTACTGGCAGGGCCAGGTGCAGATGCTGGAAGAGCAGCTTGAAGCCATGGAAGAGCCGCCGCTCATTGTCTAGGAGACATACGCGTGCAGACACTCAACATCATCGGCGCCGGGCGCGTCGGGCAGACGCTGGGAAAACTCTGGCACAGCAACGGCGTGTTTGCAGTGCAGGATGTGCTCAACAACTCGGTGGCCAGCGCGCAAGCAGCTTGTGGCTTGATCGGCGCAGGCCATCCCGTGACAAACCTCGCCGAAATGCGCGACGCCGATGTGTGGATGCTGGGGGTGCCGGACGCCCGAATTGCGGCGGCGGCAACTGCATTGGCGGCCCATGTCCAAGCGCGAAGCACGCCAGCCCCCGTTGAAGCGCCCATCGTCTTCCATTGCAGCGGCGCCCAGAGTTCTGCGCTATTGGCTCCGCTGACCGAACTGGGTTGGCACGCGGCAAGCGCCCACTGCATTCTGAGTTTCGCCTCTGCCGACGCCGCGATAGCACAATTCCCCGGCACCGCCTGCGCGCTCGAAGGCGACGCATCGGCCATTAACGTGTTGCACAGCGCCTTCACCACTATTCAGGCCCGCTGTTTTGAAGTCCAAAGCCAGGACAAACTGCTGTACCACGCGGCGGCCGTGTTCGCCACCAACTTTCTGCCGGTGATTCAAAGCGTGGCCGAAGAGGCCTGGCTTGCGTCCGGTGTACCGCAGGATGTGCTGCCCGGCTTGCGAAGCGCACTGCTGCATAACGCCGTGGCCAACATCACCCGCCTGGGCCCGGCCGGCGCATTGACCGGCCCGGCGGCGCGGGGCGACGTCGCCGCGATTGCCAAGCAGGCCGAGGCCGTGAGGCAATGGGATGCAAAGGCCGGCGCGGCCTATGAAGCCTTGAGTGCCCTGGCGCTGCGGCTGGCAAAGGCCACAACCGATAGCAAGCCCACCCCGGCCAGCAAGAACTGAATCGGCTGGTTTTCGGCAAAGTCCAACTGATCCGTCACCAGAAAATACACCCCGCACAGCACCAGCAGGGCCATCAGGCGCATCGTCCAGTGGGCGGGTGCAAAACAGCGCAGGGGCACGCAGGCCAGCAGCACATTGCCCAGCAGCCCGGCCAGCAGCCCCAGGCTGATGCCCACAGCCACATCACCCGGCCAGTGCGCGCCCACGGCAATGCGCGACAGGCCGGTACCCAAGGCCAGCAGCAAAATCCACCCATGCCGCTTGCGCTGCGCCGGTGTCAGGGCAAAGAAGATGGCCGTGGCCACGGCAAAGGCGGTGGTGGTGTGGCCCGAGGGCATGGACACGTTGTGCAGCACCTCGCCCACGATGCGCATCTGGCTGTTGTCCACCTCGGCTGCCGGGCGCGGACTGACCAGAAAACCCTTTCCCAGGCGTGCGAACAGGACGGCAAAGGGTGCGGCGCAAATCCAGGCCCACATCAGGCGCGGCGCGCGCAACAACAGCGGCGCGGTGATGCCCAGAATGCCCCAGCCATTGCCCAACAACGACAGCGCGGTCCACACCGGCGCCGCCACCGGCAGGCAGAGCTGGTTGAGCCACACGAACATGCCCGGCTCCCACACATGCAGCCACAGGGGCGTGCTCAGCACAAAAATCAGCAGGGGCAGCAGCCACAGGCGCACCGGGAAGATCGTGAAGGGAAGGCGGCGCATATCAGGGCTTGGAGGGTCCGGTGGGGGCCGATGCGGATTCGGCGGCCTTGTCCGCTGCGGACTTGAGGCGCGGCTCCGGCTGGCCGGACCAGCCACGGCAGGCGTAGAAATCAAAGCTGGACACAGCGTAGCCCCAGCGCCGCACCTCCAGGCGCTCCAACTTGTGGCATTGCGCAAAACCGTGCGCACCCAGCGGCGGTTCATAGGGCAGTTGCGACCAGTCCACCAACAGCGCGCTGCCACCCACGGCCAGCTTGCCGGCCCACAGGTCAAACTGGTCAAAGCGGTCTTCCAGCACATGCACCTTGAGGGGCCGCGCGTACCAGCCGATGCGGCTGGCCAGGGTCCAGTTTTGCACCGCCACCGCGTCCAGGCCCTGTTGGGCTGCCAGCAGTTTGGCGCGCGCACCGGCTGCGTCCCAACCATGCAGATCGGCAAATGGATTGGGAGCGTCGCTGGATTCGGCACTGGCCGTTTTGCCTTCCATGAACGGCATGCCGGCGCTGAGCATGACGGCGGGCAAGGCCACACAGGCCAGCGCCTGCAGCAGCACCAAGGCCTGCACCTTGAAGCGCCGGCCTGTGGCCCAGGTGCGCGCCAGACCAACGCCGGCAAAGGGTGCCAGCGCCACCCAGGCCGGGGCCGTCCAATGCGGCAGACTGGAGCCGCCGCCCGATAAGTAAGCCAGCACGACAAAGGGAATGGCAAAGAAACTCAACACCACGCGCTGGCGCGCAGCAACCGTGCCAGCGCCCACCCCGCCCCACCAGAGCAAGGGGCCAAAGGCCAGCGCCTGCACCAGCAGAAACCGGATCAGGTGCAGGGCCTGCCAACTGCTGCCGGCACCGTGTTTGAGCTGGTACGCAAAAGACACCCAGTGGTTTTGCACATTCCAGAGGACCACCGGGCTCACCAGCACCAGTGCCCCCAGCGTGGCCAGCCACAGACCCGGCTTGCGCAAGAGCGCGGCGCCATGCGCGCTCAGCAGGCACCAAGCCACCGCTGCGGCGCTGAAGATGGCGGTGTATTTGCTCAATCCCGCCAAGCCCAGCAACAAGCCCAGCAACAGCCACTGTGCCAGACTGTCGCACGGTGCACGGTCCATCAGCCGCAGGGTTTGCAGCATCAGTGCCGCGGACCAGCACATCAGCAAGGTGTCGGGTAACAAACCAATGCCCAAAATATGCAGCAGCGGCGCCAGCAGCAGCGCGGCCATGGCCCAGAAACCCGCCTGCGCTTGCACCGTGCGGCTTCTGTCCGCAGACAAACGCAGGGCCAGCAGATACACCAGCAGCACCGTACCCAACCAGAACAAACCGGGCACCAGACGCAATAACGCCGTGGGCGCATCCAAGGCCACCAGCGGCCACTGCATCCAGCCCACCAAAGGCGGATGGTCAAAGTAACTCAGAGCGGGATGCGCGGCATAAAGTGCGTAATGGGCCTCGTCCACCGACAGGCCCAAATTGGCGCCGAGCAGCGCATGCAAAGCAAACACCAGCATCAGCAAGCCGTACATTGGGTTCTTCGATTTATTCAAGGGCACAGCAGACCGTCCATCCATACAATGCCCGCAGTCTAAACTGCGTGCGTCCCTGCCTTGTGCAGACGCCCACCCACTTGAAAGAAATCATGCCCACCTACCACATTGAAATGATCGAAGGCCGCACCATCGAGCAAAAGCGCAAGCTGGTGCAGGAAATCACCCGCGTCACCGTCGAGGTACTGGGCGGCTCGCCCGACTCGGTGGACATCCTGATTACCGATGTAAAACGCGAGAACTGGGCCACCGGCGGCAAGCTCTGGACCGAGCCCCGGAGTTAGGCTGGGAGTACACTGAACCCATGTGTCAATTGCTAGGGATGAACAGTCGGCTGCCAGCCAGCCTGACTTTGAGTTTTACAGGTTTTTCGCAACGCGGAGGCTGCACCGACCACCACTCGGATGGCTGGGGCATCGCCTTCTTTGAGGCCGACGGCCAAACGCCCGGACGCGCGGCACGCCACTTTGTCGACAAGGAAAGTGCCGCCACCTCGCCCATCGCGCACATGCTGCGCACCTACCCGATCAAAAGCCACAACGTGGTGGCCCATGTGCGCAAGGCCACGGTGGGTGCGGTAACGCTGGAGAACTGCCACCCCTTTGTGCGCGAACTATGGGGCCGCTATTGGTTCTTCGCCCACAACGGCGACCTCAAAGACTTCAACCCGCCGCTGCACGGCAGCTTCAAACCGGTGGGCAACACCGACAGTGAGCTGGCCTTTTGCTGGCTGATGCAGGAGCTCAACAAGTCCCACGCCAACGTGCCCTCGGTGGAAGAGTTGACGCATACCCTGGCCGAACTGGCGCCCAAAATCGCCAGGCATGGCACCTTCAATTTTCTGCTCAGCAACGGGCAGGCGCTCTGGGCCCATGCCAGCACCAAGCTGCACTATGTGCTGCGCGAATATCCGTTCCACGAAGTGCAGCTCAAAGACGAAGACGTCAGCGTGGACCTGTCGATCCTCAACGGCCCCCAAGACCGCCTGGCCATCGTGGTGACGGAGCCGCTCACCACCAACGAAGAGTGGGTGGCCATGCAGCCCGGCGAGTTGCGGGCGTTTTGCGATGGGGCGCTGCTGGTTTAAGGCGATTCACCACTGGCCTGCTGCAGGACGCGGAGCCCGGCGTCAAGCGCAAAGGATTTCAGCCAGTTCCAGAATGCTTTTGACGGAGTAGTCCACTGGCGTGCCTGGCACCTTCTCGCCAAGCCCAGGCCCTTGTTCATCGGGGCGCGCGACAAAGGCCGTGCGCAGGCCCGCGGCGGCGGCAGCGGCGAGGTCTGACGAATGCGCTGCGACCATCAGGGTCTGTTCCGGCGTGAGGTCAAACGCGGCGGCAGCGGAGGTATAGACAACCGGCATCGGCTTGTACGCGTGCGCCACTTCAGCCCCCAGGACGGCGTCCCACACGAAGCCGTTGCGTCTTGCAAGGCCGACCATCAAGGAAATGTTTCCATTCGAACAGGGGGCCAGTACATATTTTTGCCGAAGCAGGTTCAGCCCCGAAGCAACGTCGGGCCAGGCATCCAGCCTGTGCCATGCCAGATTCAAGTGGCATCGGGTGGCTTCGTCGACCTGGTCCAGTCCATACGCACCCAAAATGACATCGAGATTGCGCCGGTGCAGTACGTCCAGTTTTGAAAAGGGCAACCGGCCGGATCGCACCTCTTCCATCGCCGGTTCGTATTGGTCGCGCCAGGCATCCGCAAAAGCCCCCCAATCGAGCGAAATATCCAGCGGTGAGAGAATGGCCTGTGCTTCTTTGGCTATGGAAGCACGCCAATCGACGAGCGTGCCAAAAACGTCAAAAATGCAGGCTTTAATCATGTGTCAGTTCCTCCGATAGGAGGCCGACTGTACCCAATCAGGCGCCACTATGCCCACACCTCGTACGTTGACCGTTCGGACCCGCACCCTCGAAATCGAATACTTGGAGTGGAACCCCGGCGGGAGCCGCACGGCAGTCCTCGTTCATGGCTGGCCGGATGCACCCAGAACCTGGGATGCGGTGGCCTCAGGGCTGGTGCACGCAGGCTGGCGCGTGCTGGCTCCGGCGCTGCGGGGAGTTGCGGGAACGCGGTTTTTGTCGGCCGCCACGCCGCGCAGTGGAGAGCTTGCCGTGTTGGGTCGTGACTTGCTGGACTGCATCGACGCCTTGGGTGTGTCCGAGCCGGTGCTGGGGCCATGCCCAGGGCTACCCCGAGTGCGCAGAGGACACGGCCAGGCTGATACCGGCGCCCAAACTGGCTATACCCACCTTGATGCTGCACGGCGCGTCGGACTTCTGCAACCACCCGGACACGTCACGGGGCAAAGAACACTTTTTCTCAGGTCGCTATGAGCGCGTGGTGCTCGATGGTGCGGGCCACTTTCCGCAAAAGGAGCGGCCGCAGCAAGTCGTGTCAGAGATCTTGCGCTTCTGTGCTGTGCAGCCCATGCCTGCGCAGCAGGCCTGACGCCGCTGCTCTTCGCAAGCGGGTCAGGCAATCAGCAACTCAAGGACGGCAGCCGAACTGGCCCTTCTTGGCGTTCTCGAAGTAGGTCAAGTCACCGGGGCAGCCGGGCTTGGGATCAGGCAGCGCCGTTTTAGCCTTGGCCACGCAGGTATAGGCACCCGTCTTGGCATTCACCTTGCCAGACAGTTTCCAGGGCGCAGCGCAGGCGCTGGCAGCAGCGGACATGGCAGGTTTTGCCGCAACGGCTGCGGCCGGGGCAGCGGGCTTCGCGCCTTCCGTCACCGTGACGGTTGCAAACTTGTCACCGCCACCGCAATTGGGGTGCGACTCCACATTGCGCCCACCCATGCTGATGGTGTAGGTGCCTGGCTTGTCGTACACGTGGGTGGTGACGAATGGCGTGGGATGACCCACATCGCTATAGCCGTCGGCGGACTTGCCGTCGCCATAGAACACGGCAAAGCCACAGTAATTGCCGCTGACCACATCGACATTGGCAGTGACCTTGACCGGCTCGCCGGCCTTCACGGTGGCGGGGCTGGCCGTGACGCTGCCAACCAGTTGCGCGTGGGCTGCCACACCAAAGCCTGCGGCCAGAACTGCCGCGGAAATCCAGGTAATCAATCGCATAGGGGTACCTCCAAAGACGCGGCGCAGGTTATATCAATTAAAAAAAGGCGCCGCAACCGGATTTTGCACTAGCTCAGGCGTGTTTCAAGCGCAGCTTCCAATGCATCCACAAACATGGCAGGCACATCAAAGCCGGTCTGGTCGGTGATTTCCTGGAAACAGGTCGGGCTGGTGACGTTGATCTCGGTGAGGCTGTCGCCGATCACATCCAGCCCTACCAGCAGCAGGCCGCGTGCCGCCAGGATGGGGCCCAGTGACTCGGCGATGGCGCGGTCCGTCTCAGAAAGCGGCTGGGCCACGCCCTTGCCACCGGCCGCCAGATTGCCGCGCACCTCACCACCTTGCGGAATGCGCGCCAGGCAGAAGGGCACGGGCTTGCCGCCTATGACCAGCACGCGCTTGTCGCCGAATTCGATGGCGGGCAGGAACTTTTGCACCATGATGGTCTGCGTGCCTTCGGCATTCAGTGTCTCAATGATGGCGCCCAGGTTGAGGCCGTCGTCCTTCACGCGGAAGATGCCGGTGCCGCCCATGCCGTCCAGGGGTTTGAGGATGATGTCGCGGTGCTCGGCGTGGAAGGCGCGCACGGCCTGCGGATCGCGTGTGACCAGCGTGGGGCCGATATGCTGCGGGAACTCCATGATGGCCAGCTTTTCCGGATGGTCGCGCAGGGCGCGTGGGCGGTTGAAGACACGGGCGCCCTCACGCTCGGCCTGCTCCAGCAAATGCGTAGCGTAGAAGAACTCGCTGTCAAACGGCGGGTCCTTGCGCATGATGATGGCGTCAAAGCCATGCAGGGCCTGGGTCGCGGTGGCGGTCACCTCGAACCAGTTGTCGGCATCGCCGGTGAGGCGGATGCTTTGCACCAGCGCCTGCACCACGCCGCCGCGCTGCCAGACCAGATGCTGCGGCTCGCAGGCCGAGACCTGGTGGCCGCGGCGCTGCGCCTCGCGCATCATGGAGAAGGTGGTGTCTTTGTAGATCTTGAAAGACGCCAGTGGATCAGCAACGAAAAGGATATTCATACGGCTCTTGAGAAAGTCAGGTTCAGATGGTTTGCGGTTTGTGCCAGTGTTGCACGGCCAGCGCCAGTGCACCAGCCACCACGCCCCAGAAGGCCGAGCCGACTCCGGCCACGGTCACCCCGCTGAGCGTGACCAGAAAGGTGATGATGGCGGCCTCGCGGTCCAGGTCTTTATCCAGCGCCACGCGCAGGCCGCCGGCAATGCTGCCCAGCAGCGCCAGGCCGGCAATCGCCGCCACCAGTTCCTTGGGAAAGGCGGTCAGCACACCAATGATGGTGGCGCCAAACAGGCCCACCAGCACATACAGGCCGCCACAGGACACGGCTGCGGTGTAGCGGCGTTTCGGGTCCACATGCGCTTCCGGGCCCATGCAGATGGCGGCGGTGATGGCGCTCAGGTTTAGCGAAAACGCGCCGAACGGTGCCAGCAGCAGCGTGCACAGACCGGTGAGCGTGATGGTGGCCGAAATGGGGATGCCGGCATCGCCGCCGTTGGCACGCTCATCGCCGTACCCGCAGGCCTTGATGGCTGCCACGCCGGGCAGGTTTTGCGAGGCCATGGTGACGATGAAGAGTGGCAGGGCCAGGCTGACAAAGGCGGACACCGAAAACACCGGCGACACCCACACCGGCTGGGTCAGGCCGTACTGGATCTCGGTTTGCAGGAAGCCATGGTTCAGCGCCACAAAGCCGATAGCGATCAACAACGTGAGCGGCACGGCGTAGCGCGGCAGAAAGCGCTTGCCTGCCAGGTAGGTAACCAGCATCAGCACCACCAAGGGCAAGGCGGTCTGCGCGGCCGTAAAGGCGCTCAGGCCAAAACGCGCCAGCACACCGGCCAGCAGGGCCGAGGCAATGGCCGCCGGAATACGGTCCATCAGACGCTCGAACCAGCCGGTGGCGCCGACCAACACGATCAACGCGGCACACATCATGAAGGCGCCCACGGCATCGTTCATGGTGAAGCCGCCGGCCAGACCGGCGCTGGCCAGCACGGCCGCACCGGGCGTGCTCCAGGCCACCATCACCGGCTTCTTCAGCCACAGCGAGGGCACCAGCGTGCACAGGCCCATGCCCAGGCCGATGGCCCACATCCATGAGGCCATCACCGCCGGCGTGGCACCAAAGGCCTGCGCAGCCTGGAAGACGATGGCAATCGAGCTCGTAAAGCCCACCAGCACGGCGACAAAGCCGGCGCTGAAGGCGGAAATGCTCCAATCCCTGAAAAACTTCATGCGAGCTTAGATTTCAATCTTGCTGCCCAACTCCACCACGGCGTTGTTGGGCAGGTTGAGGAAGTCGGCCGCCGCGCTGGCGTTGCGGTGCATCTGGGCAAACAGCTTTTCGCGCCAGGGGGCCATGCCCTCGCCCAGCGAAGGCACCACGGTATCGCGCGACAGGAAGTAGCTGGTGGTCATGGGGTTCAGGTCACAACCACGGGCCTTGATGTGGTGCAGCGCCTTTGGCACATCCGGGTCATTCTTGAAACCGTAGTGAATCACCACCTGCCAGCAGTCGTGGCCCAGGGAGTCGATTTCGATGCGCTTGTCCAGCCCGATCCAGGGCGTCTCGTGGTTGCGCACGGTGACAAACAGGTTGTTGTTGTGCAGCACCTTGTTGTGCTTGAGGTTGTGCAACATGGCATTGGGCACGGTGCCGACCTCGCCGGTGAGGAACACCGCGGTTCCATCGACACGGGCCGGCGGGCTGACAAAAACAGCTTCCAGAAAACTCGGCAGATCGATGGCGTCAGCCATGAGCTTGTTGTTCATCAGGCGCCGGCCATCTTTCCAGGTCAGCATCAGGGTGAACACGGCACCGCCAATCAGCAACGGGAACCAGCCGCCGTCCAGCAGCTTGAGCAGGTTCGAGGCCCAGAAGGCAAAGTCGACTACAAAAAAGAAGCTGGTGGCCGCAAAGCACAACCACAGCGGGTACTTCCAGCCGTAGCGGATCACGAAGAAGGTCAGCACGGTGGTGATCAGCATGTCGGTGCACACGGCAATGCCGTAGGCCGCGGCCAGGTTGCTGGACGACTTGAACATCACCACGGCCAGCACGATGGTCACAAACAAGCCCCAGTTCACAAACGGCAGGTAGATCTGGCCGGTGTCCTTGACGCTGGTGTGCAGCACCTGCAAACGCGGTAAATAGCCGAGCTGGATGATTTGCTTGGTGACCGAGAAGGCGCCCGAGATCAAGGCCTGCGAGGCAATCACCGTGGCCATGGTGGCCAGGCCGACCAGCGGAATCAGAAACCAGTCCGGCGCCATGTTGAAAAAGGGGTTCTTCACCGCTTCAGGGTGGGTCAGCAGCAGGGCGCCTTGGCCGAAGTAGTTGAGCGTCAGGCAGGGCATGACGATGGAAAACCAGGCCACGCGAATCGGCTTTTTGCCAAAGTGGCCCATATCGGCATACAGCGCCTCGCCGCCGGTCACACACAGCACCACGGCGCCCAGGATGATGAAGGTGATGAAGGGCTGGTTCCAGATGAAGCCCAGGGCATAGGTCGGGCTGATGGCCCACAGAATGTCCGGGTCCTCCATGATGTGGAACACACCCATGGCAGCAATGCAGAGGAACCAGACCACGGTGATGGGTCCGAAGAACTTGCCAATGCCGGTGGTGCCGCGCTTTTGCACGGCAAACAGCCCGAACAGGATCACCAGCGTCATCGGGATCACGTATTTCTTGAAGGCCGGGGAAATCACCTCCAGACCTTCCACCGCTGACAACACCGAAATGGCCGGGGTAATCACGCCGTCGCCATAAAACAGACAGGTGCCGAAGACGCCCACCAGCAGCAGCACCCGGCGCAGTTGGGGCCGGTCTTTCACCGACTGCGAGGCCAGCGCCAGCATGGCCACCAGTCCGCCCTCACCATGGTTGTCGGCCCGCAGCACCAGCACCACGTACTTGAGCGAGACGATGACCGTGAGGGTCCAGAAGAAGATGGACAGGATGCCGTAGACATTGGCTTCGGTAAACGGCACATGGCCGGAACCGAAGACTTCCTTCATGGCATACAGCACGCTGGTGCCGATATCCCCATAAACCACGCCGATGGCGCCCAGGGTGAGCGCCGCTAGAGACGATTTTGATGCTGACACGAGTTATTCCGGCCCATCAAGAGGCCAGTGTCCATTCCGTTCGGGACCGCCATTTTGCGCCCGGTCAAGCCTGGGGCAAGCCCTGATTGTTCAAATACTTGTGATCGCAAACCCATGTTGCGACGCAACAACTAGGCTTGTGCCCAATCCCGCCAGGTGTTATGTGGCCAGCCACGCGCGGCGGGATGCATGGAGCCTGCACCACCCTAGTCGTAACGTTCGGCCTGCGGATCGGTGGCTTCCAGCTCGTAACTGGCCGCCAGCATGGCCAGGCGGCCCACCACGCCGTACATATAAAAACGGTTGGGGGCGCTGGCTCCGGGGCGCACGCCGGGCTGGGGCAGGTGCATGCTCTGGTCAAAAGCCAGGGGCACAAAGCTGGAGCCCGGGGCGTTCAGGTCCTCGTCAATGCCGCGCTCGGCGTGGATGCGGTAGAAGCCGCCCACCACATAGCGGTCCATCATGTAGACCACCGGCTCGGCCACGGCGTCGTTCATGCGCTCCAGCGTCAGCACGCCCTCCTGCAAAATCAGTTCCTGCATACCCTGAAACCGCTGGCCCGCTGCATCGCGGGCCTTTTTGGCCAGTGCGGCCACATCCTTGGCGTCACGCACCGACATCAGGCCGGCGCTGCCACCCAGGTTGTCCGCCTTGACCACCACAAACGGCTTTTCCTTGATGCCGTATTCCTTGTATTTCTTCTTGACCTTGGCCAGCAGGGTGTCCACTCTTGCCTTCAGGGCGTCGACACCATCGTCCGTGCCCAAATCCACACCGCCGCAGCGGTCAAACATGGGGTTGATCAGCCAGGGGTCTACGCCGATGAGCTTGCCAAAGCGTTTGCACACCTCTTCGTAGGTCTTGAAGTGGGTACTGCGCCGGCGTGTGCTCCAGCTGGCATGCAGGGGCGGCAGCAAATACTGCTCGTTGAGGTCCTCCAGAATGCCGGGCACGCCGGCCACCAGATCGTTGTTGAGCAGAATGGTGCAAGGATCAAAATCCTTTACGCCCAGGCGGCCACGGGTACGAATCACCGGCTCCAGCGTCAACGACTCGCCATCGGGCAGCTTGAGGGTCGTGGCCTTCTTCAGGTCCGGGCTGATGGAGCCTATGCGCACATTCAAGCCAGCCATATGGAAGATGCGGCGCAGCTGGGCCAGATTGCTCTGGTAAAAGGTGCTGCGCACATCATTTTCCGGAATGATGAGCAGGTTGCGCGCCTCCGGGCAGATCTTCTCGATGGCGGCCATGGCGGCCTGCACCGCCAGCGGCAGCATGGACGGCGTCAGGTTGTGCCAGCCGCCCGGGAAAAGGTCGGTATCCACGGGCGCCAGTTTGAAGCCGGCATTGCGCACGTCCACCGAGCAGTAAAACGGCGGCGTGTGTTCCATCCACTCCAGGCGGAACCAGCGCTCGATGGCCGGCATGGAATCCAGCACGCGCTGTTCCAACTCATTGATGGGGCCGGTCAGGGCGGTAACGAGATGCGGAACCATGCAGAACTTTCAAAAATGGGAAATGCGATGCCACATAGTTGGTGGCAGCTGCGCCGGATTCAAGCGCGGGGCTATGCGGACGCGCGCTATTTGCGCAGCTCGCCCTCGCCCAGCACCACGTACTTCAGCGAAGTCAGGCCTTCAATGCCGACCGGCCCGCGGGCGTGGAACTTGTCGGTGCTGATGCCAATCTCTGCCCCCAGCCCGTACTCAAAACCATCGGCAAAGCGGGTGCTGGCGTTGACCATCACGCTGGCCGAGTCCACCTCGCGCAAAAAGCGCTGGGCGTGCATGTGGTCGCGCGTCAGGATGGCGTCGGTGTGGTGGCTGGAATAGCGGTTGATGTGCGCAATCGCCTCGTCCAGCCCGGCCACCACCTTGACGCTGATGATGGGCGCCAGGTATTCCTCAAACCAGTCCTGCTCGGTGGCATCTGCCAGCTGCGCGCCGGGCACGGCCTGCAGAATCGCGCGGCCCTCGGGGCAGACGCGCATCTCCACGCCCTTGTCGGCATACACCTTGCCGATCAGCGGCAGGAATGCGGCCGCCACGCCGCGCGCCACCAGCAGGCCTTCGGCGGCATTGCAAGGGCTGTACTTGTTGGTCTTGGCGTTGTCGGCCACGCGTACCGCCATGGCGATGTCGCAGGGGTCGTCCACATAGACATGGCAGTTGCCGTCCAGGTGCTTGATGACCGGCACCTTGGCGTCGCGGCTGATGCGCTCGATCAAACCCTTGCCGCCACGCGGGATGATCACATCCACATACTGGGGCATGGCGATGAGCTGGCCCACCACTTCGCGGTCGGTGGTCTGCACCAGTTGCACGGCATCGGCCGGCAGCCCGCTCTCCACCAGCGCCTGTTGCACCAGCCTGGCCAGCGCCTTGTTGGAGTCAATCGCCTCGGAGCCGCCGCGCAGAATGCAGGCGTTGCCGCTCTTGATGGACAGGCTGGCGGCCTCGATGGTGACATTCGGGCGGCTCTCGAAAATCATGCCGAACACGCCAATGGGGACGCGCATCTGGCCTACGCGGATGCCGCTGGGCTGCTGCTTCATGCCGATGATCTCGCCAATCACATCGGCCATGGCGGCCAGTTGCTCGCAGCCCTCGGCGCAGGTTTCCAGCACCTTCGGTGTCAGCTTGAGCCGGTCCACCATGGGGGCGGCCAGACCGGCGGCCACGGCGCGGTCCAGGTCTTTGGCATTGTCGATCTGCAGGGCCTGGGTGTTCTCTCGCAGCAGCACGGCCAGGCGGCGCAAGGCCTTGTTTTTGACAGCCGTGGAGGCGGCGGCCATGACGGCCGAGGCGACCTTGGCTTGCAGGCCCAGGGTTTGGGTGTACTCGGAAATATTCAATGCGTTCATCCGGTGATTTTGGCAGAAGCGCGTGTCAGCGGATGTGATTCGCCATGCGTTCTTGGTTGAAACACCACAAGAATCCGCGTCCCAGCGGCCCCATAAGGACCGGCGCCCTGCCGGGCCCCTTCCCTACAAGGAATCCAGCCATGCTTCATCCCAATAAATTTTGGCCAGCCTTCGCCGTCACCTTGCTGCTCGCCCTGCTGGCAGGCACGGCCCATGCCGACACCAGCCGGCAGGAATTCAACGCAGCGCTACAGCAATGGAAAGCAGCCGGTATCCACGATTACAGCTTCACGTTCTACCAAAGCTGCTTTTGCCTAGGCCGGCAGCCGATTCGCATCACGGTCCGGGGCGACAAGGTGCAAAGCGCGCACAACGTGCGCGGCGGTGCTGCGGTCAAAGCCGACCAGGTAGGCAAACCGCTGACCCTGAGCGAGATTTTTCAACAGATTGAACAGGGCTACGCCAAGCCGGCCGACCACATCACGCTGACCTTGAACAAGGACTACGGCTATCCCGAGCGCGTCTACATCGATTACTACGAAAAAATGGCGGACGAAGAACTGCACTACGAGATCAGCGACTTCGCGCACTGAGCCAGGTGCACGTAGGCTGGCATGGACGCGCCCAAAACAAGGAAGCTAGCCATTCGCGCCTTGCAGTGTGCGCGACACGCCGGCCTGCGGGCGTTGCTGCTCGCATTGCCTGCCCTGCTGCTCCTGGCGGCGGGCATCGCCCAGGCTCCGGGCAGCAAGACCGGCGAACTCGTCCGGGCCAAACAGCGCTGGACCGATACCGGCATCCGCGACTACCAGTTCACCATCAGCCGTGTCTGTGAATGCCTGAACGAAGAGGCGATGCATGTGGTGGTGAAAAACGGTGCGATCTCCAGCGCCCGCTACACCCCCAGTGGCACACCGGTGTGCGCAGAGCGGCTGCAAGACGTACCCAGCATCGATGCACTCTTTGACGAGATGATCGCCAACAACACCCTGCCCAGAGGCCGGGTCACGTGGACGCCGAACAAGGACTACCCCTACCCCGAAAAAGCCCACGTTGAACGCGACGTTTCAATGTACGACTCTGACGTGTCGTATTGGCTTCGGGATTTTTCCCACTGAACGGACCCGCCTCGCTACCATTGCGATTCCACGCACCTGAGGACGCAGCATGATCCAGCTTTACCAATTCGCCCCCGCCTTCGGCCTGCCCAACGCCAGCCCGTTTTGCATGAAGCTGGAAACCTATTTGCGCATGGCTGGCCTGCCGTTTGAGATTCCGCGCTTCAAGCTGCAGCAGTTGCAGGGTGCACCCAAGGGCAAGATGCCGTATATCGTGGACGGCAGCCGTACCGTGTCGGACAGCAGCCTGGTCATTGACTACCTCAAGACCACCTATGGCGACCCGGTGGATAGTTGGATGAACACTGAGCAGCGCGCCGTGGCGCTGGCCTGGCAGCGCCTGCTGGAAGAGCATGTGTACTGGGCCGTGATTCATACGCGCTGGATCGAAGCGGAGGGTTGGGCGCTGACCCGCCCGGCTTTTTTCAGCGGCCTGCCGGTGCCTTTGTGCTGGATTATTCCGGCCGTGGCGCGCCGGGGCATGGCCAAGGCCTTGCACAGCCAGGGCATGGGTCGCCACAGCCAGGAAGAGATTCACGCCCTGGGTTGCCGCGACCTCACGGCGCTGGCGGATTTTCTGGGTGACAAGCCCTTTCTGATGGGCGGGCAGCCCTGCTCGCTGGATGCTGTGGCCTACGGCTTTCTGGCCAATCTGCTATGGGTGCCGCTGGAGTCTGCGCTCAAGCGGCATGCGCAAAAGTATCCGCAACTGGAACGTTATTGCCAGCGCATGAAAAGCCGCTACTACGCCTGACGGGCGCGCGGCTGGGACGCAACAGGTGCCGCACACAGGCCGCACAGTTGCAGCGCCAGCCGGTGTAGCGCCTGCCAGCCGCTGGCCGGCCAGTCCGGCTGCTTCAGGCCTTTGACGATGCCATCCACCAGATGCGCCGACTGCAGCAAATCGGCCAGAGCAGCGGTGGAGAGGCGCGGCAGCACGCGCTCAAACAGGCGCTCCTTGTTGCCCCAGATGCGGTTTTCGCGCAGGGCCATGGGCAGCGGGCGGCCCTGGCCCATCGCGTCTTTCACGCGTTTCAAGGCGCGTATGTCTTCGGCCAGGGTGTAGTGCACCAGCACCTCGGCCTCGCCCTCGGCCTGCAGGCCGTCGAGCATGCGCTGCACGCGCTCAGGGTTTCCGGCCAGCACCGACTCGGACAGCTTGAAGACGTCGTAGCGCGCCACATTCAGCACCGCGCTTTCAATCTGCGCAAAGGTCAGCACCGCACCCTGCTCGGAGGGAAACAGCAGCGCCAGCTTCTGGATTTCCTGGTGCGCGGCCAGCAAATTGCCTTCCACCCGGTCGGCAAAAAACTGCAGACTGCGCTGCCCGGGCTCGCCCGGCTCCACCTTCAGGCCCAGGGCGCCCAGGCGCTGGGCAATCCATTGCGGTAGCGCACTGCGCTCCACCGGCTGCACTTCCAGGGTGATGCCAAAGCTCTCCAGCGCGGCGAACCAGGCACCGGTTTTGGTGGCCTTGTCCAGCCGCGGCAGCAGCACGATGGTCAGCACCTCGTCATTGCCCTGCGCGGCTTGCGCCAGCTGCTGCAGGGCCACGCTGCCGTCCTTGCCGGGCTTACCGCTGGGAATGCGGATTTCGATGATCTGCTTGTCGGCAAACAGGCTCATGGAGCCGCCCGCTGCCAGCACGGCGCTCCAGTCAAAGTGCGCGCCCGACACGGTGTGGGAGGAGCGCTCGCTAAAGCCTTGGGTGCGCGCACAGGCGCGGATGGCGTCCAGTGCTTCCTGTTGTAGCAGGGGTTCATCCCCATGCAAGGTGTACAGGCTTTTGAGCCCGCGTTGCAAATGGTTGGCGATTTGGCCGGCGGAAATTTGCATGGGCTTGCCTTACTCGGGTGCCGGCACAGTGACCGTGGCCGCGTTCGGCATCTTGGCGGCAGCCAGACGGCGCAGCAACTGCTGCACGATATCGGCCTGCATGTCGCGGTACAGCAGCACTTCTTCGGCCTCCTTGGCCAGCACGGCGGACTCGTTGAAGCTGATGCTGCGATGCTGCTCGATCACGGACGGGGCAATCAGCTCATCCCCCTTGGGGCTGCGCAGGCGGAAGTTGATGCGCATGCGCAACTCGTACTCGCGCACCTGGCCGGAGGCATTCACCCCAACCACCAGCTTCTCGCGAGCCTCCTGCAAGATGTCCAGAATCACTTGCGGCGGCTCACCCCCTGCTCCCGGCGCCACCGGGCGCACCCTGTCGCCCAGATAGCGCGCCATATCCCCGGCCACACCACCGGCTTTTTCCGGCGTGACGGCGATGGTGGCAAACGGCAGTGGCTGGCTGGTGCGCAGCTTGAAGCCGCAACCCTCGACCACCGTGGATGCCAACAGGGCCAGCGCAAGGCGTCGCGGCAGCTTCATGGCTTACACCACCACGTTGACCAATCGGCCCGGCACCACCACCACTTTTTTCGGCTTGGCACCGGCTGCATGGCTGATGAACACCGGACTGGCCAAGGCAGCCGCTTCCATCGTGGCCTTGTCGGCGCCGGCCGCAACGACGATGGAGCCGCGCAACTTGCCATTGATCTGCAGCACCAGCTCAATCTCGTCCTGCACCAGCGCGCCGGCATCCACCTGCGGCCAGGGCGCATCGAGCAAATCGCCCAGGTGTGCGGCGTAACCCAGTTCGGCCCACAGGGTGTGGGCCAGGTGCGGCGTGGCCGGGTACAGGCAGCGCAACAGAATGCCAAAGCCTTCGATCAGCGCGACCTGGGCACCAGCCGAATCCACCGCTTTGAAGTCATCCAGGGCGTTGATCATCTTCATGGCGCCGGACACCACGGTGTTGTATTGCATGCGCTGGTAGTCGTAGTCCACCTGCTTGAGCACGGTGTGCATTTCCAGGCGCAAGGCCTTGGCCTCTTTGCCAAACGCCACAGCCTGCAGACTGTCGGCATGCGCCACCGCAGCCTGCGCCTGGGCGTGGTCCATGGCTGAGAGCTTGACACCAAAGTTCCAGACGCGGCGCAAGAAGCGGTAGCTGCCTTCCACGCCTGCATCGTTCCACTCCAGGGTAGCCTCGGGCGGGGCGGTGAACATGGTGTACAGGCGTGCCGTGTCGGCACCGTATTTCTCGATCAGGTCCTGCGGATCGACGCCGTTGTTCTTGGACTTGGACATGGTGCCCACGCCCTCGTAATCAATCGCGGTGCCTGCGGGCAGATCGCCCACCGCCTTGATGAGCCGCGCACCTAGCACCTTGCCGGTGTCGTCCAGCACATGCTCCACATCGGCGGGCCAGAAGTACTCCTTGCCGCCCTTGTCGCCCTTGCGGGAATAGATGTGGTTGAGCACCATGCCCTGTGTCAACAGCTTGGTGAAGGGCTCGTCAATCTGCACCAGGCCCAGGTCGCGCATGACCTTGGTCCAGAAGCGCGCGTACAGCAGGTGCAGGATGGCGTGCTCGATGCCACCGATGTACTGGTCCATGCCGCTGCCGCCGGTGGCTTTGTGCTGGTCCCGCATCCAGTAAGCCGTGCCCTCGCCCACCATTTGCTCGCTGCGCTTGGGGTCGCAATAGCGCATGTAGTACCAGGAACTGTCCACAAACGTGTCCATGGTGTCGGTCTCACGGCGCGCGGGCTTGCCGCAGACCGGGCAGACCACGCCGGCGTGAAAGCCTGCGTGCTTGTGCAGCGGGTTGCCGGAGCCGTCGGGCACACAGTCCTGCGGCAGCACCACGGGCAGGTCTTTTTCCGGCACGGGCACAGCGCCATGCTCTTCGCAATGGATGATGGGGATGGGCGTGCCCCAGTAGCGCTGGCGGCTCACGCCCCAGTCGCGCAGGCGCCAGGTGGTTTTCTTCTCGCCCAGGCCGTGCACTTGCAGGGCATGGGCCACGGCGTCTACCGCGTCCTTGCAGGAGAGGCCGCTGTACACGTCGGAGTTGACGGTAATGCCGCGCTGCTTGTCGCCATACCATTCCTGCCAGTGGTCGTGGTCGTAGGTCAGGCCGTCGATGTGCACCACGTCGTGTATCGGGATGCCGTATTTCTTGGCGAAGGCAAAGTCACGCTCGTCGTGCGCGGGCACGCCCATGACGGCACCGTCGCCATAGCCCATGAGCACGTAGTTGCCCACCCAAACGTCCACCAGGCGGTGCGACAGAGGGTGCATCACCTGCAGGCCGGTGGGCATGCCCAGCTTTTCCTTGACGGCCAGTTCGGCCTCGGTGGTGCCGCCGGCCTTGCACTCTTCAATGAAGGTGGCCAGCTTGGGGTTGCTCAGTGCGGCGTGTGCGGCCAGCGGATGCTCCGGTGCCACGGCGCAAAAAGTCACGCCCATGATGGTGTCAGCACGGGTGGTGAACACATACATGCGGCCATCCCCAATCGGCTTGCCATCGGCGCCGGGGATGCTGTGGGTGAAGGCAAAGCGCACGCCTTCGCTTTTGCCGATCCAGTTTTCCTGCATCAGGCGCACACGGTCAGGCCAGCCGTTGAGGGTGGCCTTGTCATTGCCCATCTGCACATGGTCCAGCAGTTCCTGCGCGTAGTCGGTGATCTTGAGGTAGTAGCCGGGGATCTCGCGCTTCTCGACGGTGGCGCCGGTGCGCCAGCCCTTGCCGTCAATCACCTGCTCGTTGGCCAGCACCGTCATGTCCACCGGGTCCCAGTTGACGATCTGGGTCTTGCGGTAGGCAATGCCTTTTTCCAGCATCTTCAAAAACAGCCACTGGTTCCACTTGTAGTAGCTCGGG
>CANFIH010000028.1 GCA_947446855.1 Burkholderiales bacterium | reverse complement strand
GGGCCCCCAATTTATTGCGCACCAACCGTGCAGGCTGCCGAGGGCAGTGGGGTGGATGTTTCCGGGAGGTAAAGGAGGAGCCCGCTTAAGCGGGCGGGGGACACGGACGGAAACATCCACCCCGCTGACCTCGGTGTACCCAACTGCCACATTGCAGTTGGCATGCACAAGAAACAAATTTCGCAACGATTACATGGAAGAGAGCGACATGAACACAACACAAACCAACAGCCACGGTTGTGGCGGCTGCGGCACTTGCGGCTGCGGCACCAAGGCTGCCAGCGCAACCCAGCGGGGCAACACGAACGTCTATCCGTCTATTGACACACCCGCTGCCAACGACGCGGCGGCATTCACTCACGCAAGCGTAAGCAGCGCGCCCCAACCCATTGCTTCCATCAACGGCATTACCCTGCATCCTCCAGGCCAGCGCCCGGATGAAGAAAGCCTGCGCGAACTGGCCTACACCGAACTGCTGCGCCAACAAGCCGTCACCGCCGGTCTGCTGCCGCGCAAGAACGTGCTGGAAGCGCCGGAGCTGGATGAAGCCGAACGCACCGTGCTGGAGACCATGGTGGACGCCGCCGTGCAAGTGCCTGCGCCCACAGACGAAGAATGCCAGCGCTACTATGACGCCCGCAAAACCCAGTACGTCGTCGGCCAGGCCGTGCATCTGCGCCACATCCTGTTCGCCGTGACACCGGGCGTGAATGTGCAGGCGCTGAGCGTGCCTGCCGACAAGGCCCTGATCAGCCTCTTGGGCAAAAACGTGCCGGCGTATCTGTTCGGCAAACTGGCCAGTGAACTTTCCAACTGTCCCACCAGCACCCAGGGCGGCGACCTGGGTTGGGTCGGTCCGCAGGACTGCGCGCCGGAACTCGCCACCACCCTGTTCTTCCAATCCGAGGTGCCGGTGGGCCTGGGCGTGCAGCCGCGGCTCATCCATACCCGCTTTGGCTTCCACATCATCGATGTGCTGGAGCGGCGTGATGGCAAAACCCTGGCGTTTGACGAAGTGCGCGAACGCGTGGCGGCGCAACTGGCCATGCAATCGCGTGCCAAGGCCCTGCACCAGTACATGACACTGCTGGTCGGGCAGGCGCTGGTGGAAGGGATTGAACTCGATGCCGCCGATTCGCCTTTGGTGCAATAGTGCCCACTTCGCTGCCAGGCCTGTGCCTGCAAGGGCTCGCCGCCGGCGGCGGTGCGTGCTGGAACTGACCCCTATTTTTATCGTGTGAGGAGAGCGTATTCATGTCTGATCTATCGCAAAGCCCGGGATCACCCTGTGGCTAAGAATGGAAGGCTCGACGTGGCACACTCGCTGTCCTGCGCGCGCATGCCAGCGGGCAATGAATACCTGAAAGATTAGAACCATGAAACGCGATCGTTCCACAAAAGACACCAAAAGCAGTGAAGTGCAGCCCATCAGCCATGATGTGTTGAAAGAAAAATACCTGAAAACCGGCGAAACCGGCTACGCCGACGTGTTCAAGCGCGTCGCCAAAGCCCTGGCCAGCGTAGAAAAAGAGGCCGATCGCGCGCGCTATGAAGGCGTTTTCCTGGAAAACCTGTACGCCGGTGCGATTGGCGCCGGACGCATCATGAGTGCCGCCGGCACCGACATCCAGGCCACCCTGATCAACTGCTTTGTGCAACCCGTGGGCGACTGTATCCAGGGCGTGGACGATGGCGGCTACCCCGGTATTTACGAAGCCCTGCGCGAGGCGGCCGAGACCATGCGCCGCGGTGGTGGTGTGGGTTACGACTTTTCGCGCATCCGCCCCAAGGGCGCCGATGTCAAGGGCACGCATTCCCAGGCCTCCGGCCCTTGCAGCTATATCAATGTGTTTGACCAATCCTGCTCCACCGTGGAGAGCGCAGGAGCGCGCCGTGGCGCCCAGATGGGCGTGCTGCGCATCGACCATCCGGACGTGCTGGAGTTCATCACCGCCAAGCGCACGCCCGGGCGCTGGAACAACTTCAATGTGTCGGTCGGCATGCCCGACGCTTTCATGCGCGCGCTGGACGACAACGCGCCCTGGGAACTGGTGCACCGCGCCAAGCCCGGCGCCGACATCATGGCCAATGGCGCCTACCAGCGCTCCGACGGCCTGTGGGTCTACCAGACCCTGCAGGCACGTGAGCTGTGGGACACGGTCATGAAGTCCACCTACGACTTTGCCGAACCCGGCATCCTGTTCCTGGACCACATCAACCAGGACAACAACCTGTCGTATTGCGAAGACATCGCCGCGACCAATCCCTGCGGCGAGCAGCCGCTGCCGCCTTATGGCTGCTGCGACCTCGGCCCCATCATCCTGACCCGTTTTGTGCGCCACGCCTTCGGCTTTGACGGCATTGCCGGCTTTGACTTCGACGCCTTCTCCAAGTCGGTTGCCACCCAGGTGCGCGCCCTGGACAACGTGCTGGACGTGACCTTCTGGCCGCTGGAACAGCAACGCGCCGAATCGGCCGCCAAGCGCCGCATCGGTGTCGGCTTTACCGGCATGGGCAATGCCCTGACCATGATGTGCCTGCGCTACGACTCGGCCGAGGGCCGTGACATGGCCAAGAAGATCGCCACCTGCATGCGCGACGCCGCCTACCGTGCCTCCGTCGAACTGGCCCAGGAAAAGGGCAAGTTCCCCAAATTCGATGCCGACGGCTATCTGGCCCCCGGCACCTTTGCCAGCCGCCTGCCCGCAGACATCCAGAAGTCCATCCGCAAGCACGGCATCCGCAACAGCCATTTGCTGTCCATTGCGCCCACCGGCACGGTCAGTCTGGCCTTTGCCGACAACGCCTCCAACGGCATCGAGCCGGCGTTCTCCTGGATGTACCGCCGCAAGAAGCGTGAGTCTGACGGCACTACGTCTGAATACGCGGTGGAAGACCATTCCTGGCGCCTGTACCGCGAGCTCGGCGGCGACGTCACCCAGCTGCCCGAGTACTTTGTCTCGGCACTGGAAATGGCCGCCTCCGACCACATCGCCATGATGGAAGCGGTGCAGCCCCTGGTGGATACCGCCATCTCCAAGACGGTGAACGTGCCGGCCGATTACCCGTACGACGACTTCAAGGGCCTGTACCAACAAGCCTGGCGCGCCCGCCTCAAGGGCTTGGCCACCTATCGCCCGAATTCCATTCTGGGCTCGGTGCTGGACACCGGTGCTGTGACCAAACCGGCAGAGCCTGCAGTGGCAGCGCCCATAGACCCGATGCGCACCGTGATCGAGAAGCGCCCCAAGGGTGCGTTGTCGGCCGTGGCCGAAAAAATCGAATACTGGACGCAGGAAGGCCACAAGACCCTGTACATCGTGGCCTCCTTCCTGCCGATTCCTACCGCCGATGGCAAGAGCACCGTGCAGCGCGCCATCGAGTTTTTCATGCCCCTGGGCCAGAGTGGCGAGTCGCAGCAGTGGATCACCTCCAGCATGCGCCTGCTGTCCCTGGCAGCCCGCGGCGGCTTCCTGGAACGTGCCCTGCGTGACATGCGCAAGGTCGCCTGGGATCGCGGTCCGGTGCGTCTGGGCAATTACCAGAAGGCCGACGGCACGCTGGTGCCTCTGTGGCACGACTCGGAAGTGGCGGCCATTGCCTACGCCATTCAGCAAATCATTGCCCACCGCAACGAAGCGCCTGCAACCCATGCGGATGCAGCCGCGCCTGCGGACAAAGCACTCAGCGTGGCGGCATCGCCCCCGGCCATGGTCGGCAAGAAGTGCGGCGAATGCGGTGCCTATGCCGTGATCCGCAAGGATGGCTGCGACTACTGCACCCAGTGTGGTCATGTCGGGACCTGTGGATGAGGTGTCCCCGGCATAAGCTGCTTGCAGGGCTATGCCGGATTTCGGGTGGGCCGGCATGGGTCTGCCTCCAATACGTGCCATGACGGGCGAAGCCGAGCACAGCGAGCTGATTGCCGCGCTGATGCAGTCGCGCCAGACCATTCTGCCCAAGCGCTTGCTGGAGCCGGGGCCGGATGCAGCGCAATTGGCGCAGATTCTGGGCGCCGCAGCTTCTGCGCCCGACCACGGGCAGTTGCTGCCCTGGCGTTTTGTCCTGGTGCCCCACGCGGTCCGGCCGCTACTGGCACAGGAGTTTGCTACTGCCTTGCTGGAGCGCGATGCCCAGGCTTTGCCCGCGCAGGTGGAGCAGGCGCGCGAAAAAGCGTTCAGATCCCCCTGCCTGATGCTGGTGGTGGCGGACGCAGGGCGGGGCGATCCTGAGGTGGATTTGGCCGAGCGTCTGCTGTCGGCGGGCTGCGCCGTACAAAACATTTTGCTGATGGCCACGGCGCTGGGCTTTGCCTCCGCGCTGACAAGCGGCAAGGCGCTCAAGGCCGATGGCCTGCGCCGCCTGTTTTCCCTCAAGGACGCGGATCATGCCCTGTGCTTTGTCAGCCTGGGCACGGCCCTGGGCAGCAGGCCCGGCCGGATACGTCCCCTTGCCCATGACTTCGTCAGCCACCTCACGCCGGAGCAGGGCGTGCAACGCGGCTTTGGCATTCCCGAACTGGATACCCGATGAACATCGAACATTTCAACGATCTGTTGAGCGCCGCCAAAGCTGAGCCCCTGCCGCAGCGCCTGCTGTTTGTCTTTGCCGGCGTGGAGTTGCCGCAGGACGCCAGCGCCGACCAGCGCGCGGCCTTTGAAGCCGGGCAGGGCGGCGCGCTCACGCCGCTGATGTGTGTGGACAAGAGCCCGGAGGAACTGGCTTCTTTTGAGGTGCTGGTGGATGAAGCCGCACAGTTCGGCCACAACTGGGTGCTGGTGTTTTCTGCCGCCATGTCGGGTACCCGCCAGCAAGCGCCCACCAGCACCGACGCAGACCTGCCATTGCAGGCCATGGTCGAAGCCATCAAGCGGGGCGATCTGGGCAATTACCTGCCGTTTGACCGGCAGGGTGTGCCGGTACAAGTCGGCTGAGTCTGCCTTGCAGCCATATGCCACCGGGGCCGTGGCCTGCACGGTCCGCATGCAATTGCTGTGACCAGAGGTTTCTAGATGGGCGTTTCTAGGAAAGCGTCTCTAATCTGTTGCACTGCAACAAAAAAGTCTTGCAAGCCGTCGAAATCGACGTAAGATACGCTCCATGCTGCACTGCAACATTAATCGCCCAGAGCGGGTTTGTGTAGGGCAGAATTTTCTTAACCTTTTTGGAGAATTCCATGACCGCTAACACTTTGAACGTTGAACAAATCCTGGCCGCTAACAAGACTGCTGCTGCCGAAGCCCAAGCTCTGGCTGCTTCCGCTTTCGCTGGCTTCGAAAAGCTGGTGACCCTGAACCTGGCTGCTGCCAAGTCCGTCATGTTCGACAACAACGGTGACTTCACTTCCGCTTTCAGCGCCAAGAACCCCACCGACGCACTGGCCGCACAAACTGCCTTGATCAAGCCTTTGGCTGAGCAAGCTATCGCTTACGGCCGTTCGGTCTACGCTATCGCTACCGAAACCAGCGCTGAGTTGACTGCTGCTTCCGAAGCCAAGTTCGCTGAAGCCCAAAAGGCTGCAACGGCTGCTTTTGACAACCTGGCCAAGAACGCACCTGCCGGTTCCGAGTCCGTGTTCGCTGTGGTCAAGTCCGCTGTCGCTGCCAGCCAAAACGCTATGGAGTCTGCCAAGGCTTCCGCCAAGAAGGCTGTTGAACAAGCTGAAAAGCAATTGACCACCGCTACCGAGCAAGCTCTGAGCGCTGTTGTCAAGACTACAGCCAAGAAGAAGTAATTCTTCCCGCTTTGCCCTGGGGACTTGTGCCCCGGCAAAAAAAGCCGCAGGAGCCTCTCCCGCGGCTTTTTTTTGCCTATGCGCTAAGCCCGCGGTTGCCATGGCACCGCCGGTCTGCGTGCAGCCATATCTTGCACGGCATCAGCGCCATGTATATAATGAGAATCATTATCATTTGCGAGGTGTGTACCCATGAAGTTGCAATGTGTTTTGGTTGGACTGGCCTTGGTGGCCTTTGGCGCGCAGGCCGGAACTGACGAGTTCACCCTGACGATCCAGGACCACGCCTTTGATCAAAAAGAACTGAAGATCCCGGCCGGCAAGAAGATCAAGTTGCTGGTGGTGAACAAGGACGCCAGCCCGGCTGAGTTCGAAAGCAAACCTCTGGGCCGCGAAAAGGTCATACCCGGCAAATCCACCGGCGTGATCAATCTGGGACCCCTCAAGCCCGGCCGCTACGGCTTTGTGGAGGAATACCATGAAGACGAAGCAGCAGCCCAGGGCACCATCGTTGTTGAATAACTGACGGATCCATCACCATGTTTTCAGCCGCCATCATTGTGTTTCGTGAATCTCTGGAAGCCTGCCTGATCATCAGCATCATGCTGGCGGCCACGCGCGGTGTCCCGCAGCGCAGCCGTTGGGTCTGGGGTGGCGTGCTGGGTGGTTTGTTAGGCGCTGCTCTGGTGGCGTCCGGCATGGAGGCTATTTCCAATATGGCCGATGGCATGGGGCAGGAGCTTTTCAATGTCGGCATCCTGGTGGTGGCCATTGGCATGCTGGCCTGGCACAACATCTGGATGGCATCCCATGGCCGCGAACTGGCCAGGCAAATATCCAGCACCGCCAGGGATGTGAGCACCGGCAGCAGCGAACGCTCCGTCATCCTGGTGGTGATTGCGCTGGCCGTGCTGCGCGAGGGCTCGGAAACCGTGTTGTTTCTGTACGGTCTGGCAGCGGGCAGTGCGCAAGGTCTGCGCGACAGCTTTGTCGGCGGCTCTATCGGGCTGGTAGCGGGCGCCATGGTGTCGGGTCTGCTGTATCTGGGTTTGCTGCGCGTGCCAGTGCGTTGGTTTTTTGGCGCAACCGGGCTGTTGGTCTTGCTGATGGCTGCGAGCATGGCGTCACAGGCCACACGCTTGTTGATTCAGGCCGATCTGCTGCCCAGCCTGGGCGCGCCACTGTGGGACACCTCGGCCATGCTCGCGCAAAACACCGCAGTTGGAACCATATTGCACGGCCTGATTGGCTACGAGGCCCAACCGGCCGGCATGCAGGTGCTGTCTTACCTGCTGGCCCTGGCCGTCATTGCCAGCGGCATGGCCTGGGCTTCCAAGCGCTCGGCGCCAGCGCCCTCCAGGTCAAAGTAATGCGCTAGCTGCCACGTCCCGGTCGAACTGGGCCATGGCCGTGTTGGTGAGCGCGTCCCCGGCCCATGCGGCCAAACTGGCCGGCGGCAGAGTGACGGCGGCGGCGCCATACGCCAGGAGCTTGGCAAGTACATCGGGTGACTTGATGCTGGCGGCCAGCAGTGCCGGGCCCGGCGCCTGCTGCACTGCCACACAGGCTTGCATAAATGGCCAGACATCGCGCCCATCGGCCACCAGGCGTCCGATATAGGGCGCCACATATTGCGCCTTCAGGCTCTGCGCCCACAGCAGCTGGACCGGGTTGCTCAGTCCGGTCAGCAGGATGGCTTGCCCTGTAGCCTGTACCGCCCGGATGCACGCCAGCCAATCCGGGTGGCAGGGCAGCTTGATGGTGAGTGTGACCTTGCGCTCGGCCGCTGCGGTTTGCAAGGCTCTCAGCCATTGCAGTGCCTCGGTCACGTCCGGGCGTGGCAACTGCAGCATCAGTTCGGCCAGGCCGGCATCGGACACCGCGCCCAGCAATCCGATGTAGGCCGGCAGCGTTACCGGCAGCCCGGCTTGCAACACCAGCGTCGGATTGGTGGTGACACCCTGCGCAGCAGGGCAGCCCGCAGGCAACGCCCAGGACGATGCAACGGCGGAATCCAAAAAAACTTTCAAACCCGTCTCCTCTATGGAAAAAGTGATCCGTTAATGTAGTGGCAAAATTGCTGCAAATGCGCCCGCGCACCGGCTTTGCCTGGCCTGGCTTTGAATCCGTTTTCTCAACCCTTTTATGGCCTATTGCCACCCTGCACCATGACCTCCATTTACGTACTCGGCGAAGCTTTGATGGACTGCGTTGCCACCCCCGACGGCTTGTTGCGCCCCCATGTCGGCGGCAGCCCTTTCAACCTGGCGCGCGCGGCTTCCCTGCGCGGCGCCAGCGTGGCTTTCCTGAACCGCTTTTCACAAGACCAGTTTGGCGAGCAAATGCAGGCCCAGCTGAACAAGGACCGCGTACACATGGTGCTGGGCACCAGCCGGCTGCCGACTTCGCTGGCAGTAGTGCAGGTCAAGGACGGCCAACCAAGCTACGGCTTTTACCGCGAGGGCATTGCCGACCGCGACTACAGCGTGGACGAAGTGCTGCAGGCGCTCTCTCAGCAAACGCCCGGCGTGCTGCACACCGGCTCGCTGATGCTGGTGCCGCCCGAACACCACAAGGTGCTGGCCGTGTTGCAGGGTGCCAAGGCGCAGGGCTGGACGATCAGCGTGGATGTGAATTTGCGCCCCAAGCTGGCCGCCGACCTGGGTGCCTATGTGGCCGCGGTGCAGCAGGTGGCTGCCCTGGCCGACTGGATCAAGGCCAGTGACGAAGACCTGGAGTTGCTCGGCTTTGGCCAAGCCAACAAGAACACGGCCGCCGATATTGCCAAATCCTTTGCCGCCCAGGGTGCCAGCCGCATTGCGCTGACCTTTGGCGGTGACGGTGCCTGGCTCAGTGTGGACGGCCAGACCGCGCAGGACGCCGCACCGGTGGTGCGCGTGATCGACACCGTGGGCGCAGGGGACACCTTCTGGGGCAACTGCTTGGCCGACTGGACGCTGCAGCCCGACAACGCCGCCGTTCGCGTAGGCGACACCCTGAAAAATGCCATGCGCGCGGCCGCCATCAACTGCACCCGTGCCGGTTGCCAGCCGCCCACGCAGGCGGAGCTGTTGGGGCAGGCGCAGCAACAACAGCAATAACGCAATAACCACCGCAACCGGGGTACCGCATGCAACTCACCGTCAACGGCCAAAACGTGGAGGTGGATGCGGAGCCCGACATGCCCATCCTGTGGATGTTGCGCGATGTGCTCAACCTTACCGGCACCAAGTTCGGCTGTGGCATCGCAGCCTGCGGTGCCTGCACCGTCCAGCTGGACGGCCAAGCGGTGCGCTCCTGTGTGGTGCCGGTGTCAGCCGCCGCAGGCAAAGCCCTCACCACCATTGAAGCCCTGGCCAAAGACGGCGTGCCGCATCCCCTGCAAGCCGCCTGGATTGCCGAGCAGGTACCGCAATGCGGTTACTGCCAGAGCGGCATGCTGATGGCAGCCGCTGCCTTGCTGCGAAGCAAGCCGCAGCCCAGTGACGCAGACATCGACGCTGCCATGACCAATATCTGCCGTTGCGGCAGCTACCAGCGTGTGCGCGCCGCCATCCACCGCGCAGCCTTTGCCCTGCACGGGAGTGCCGCATGAGGCGCCGCACCTGGATCCTGAGTGCCCTGGGCGCTACCGGCGCGCTGGTGGTGGGCTGGGGCATTCTGCCGGCGCGCTCGCGCCTGGGTACACCGGAGACCATGCTGCCCACCGAAGGTGATGTGGCCCTCAACGGCTGGATCAAGATCGCCAAAGACGGTAGCGTCATTCTGGCCATGCCGCGCAGCGAAATGGGGCAGGGCGTGCACACCGGCTTGGCCATGCTGGTGGCCGAGGAGCTGGATGTGCCGCTGAGCCGGGTGCGCCTGGAGCAGGCCACGGCCGACAAAATTTACGGCAATGTCAGCATGCTGCTGGCCTCGTTGCCCTTTCACCCGCTGGACTCTGAAGGCGGCAGCAAGCCGGCCAAGGTACGCCTGGGCGAGTGGATGGTGGGCAAGCTTGCGCGCGAGCTGGGCATCAACGCCACCGGCGGCTCGTCGAGCCTGGCCGATGCCTGGGACGTGGTGCCTGTGGCCGCAGCGGCAGCCCGTGCGGCACTGCTGGGTTCGGCTGCACAAAGGTGGCAGGTGCCGCTGGCGCAACTCACGGTGCAGGACGGCCGGGTGCTGCACGCTTCAGGCCCAAGCGCGCACTTTGGAGAACTGGTGGCCGGTGCCGTGCGCAGCCCGGCCAAGGCTGTGCTGAAAGACCGCAAAGACTGGAAGCTGATCGGCCACAGCGTCCCGCGCATGGATATTCCGGCCAAGGTGGATGGCAGCGCACGCTTTGGCATCGACGTACGCCTGCCCGGCATGCTGTTTGCGGCTATACGCATGTGCCCCATGCTGGGCGGCACGGTGGCCGCGTTGGACGACAAGGCCACGCTGGCCCTGCCCGGCGTAATGAAGCTGTTGCCCTTGGATGCCGTGGCCGGCGCCACGGCCGGCTTTGCCATCGTGGCCAAAACCAGCTGGCATGCGCGCACCGCCGTGCAGGCGGTGCAGGTGCAGTGGCAGCAGCGCAAGGAGGGTGGGCTGGATTCGCAACACATTCAGCAAACCTTGCTGGAGGCGCTCAAGACAGACCAGGGTTTTACCTTTTACGAAAAAGGCGATGCCGCAGCCGCCGAGGCCGGTGCGGCCCGTGTGGTGGAGGCCCACTACAGCGCGCCTTATCTGGCCCACGCCACCATGGAGCCCATGAACTGCACCGCACGCTTGCTGGATGGCAAGCTCGAAGTCTGGGCGCCCACCCAGGTGCCCGGTTTTGCCCGCGATCTGGCGGCCCGGGTGGCCGGCTTGGATATGGACCAGGTCAGACTGCATGTCACCTATCTGGGTGGCGGTTTCGGGCGCCGGCTGGATGCCGACTTTGTGGGGCAGGCCGTGCGCGTGGCCATGGCTTGCGAGGGTCTGCCGGTGCAGTTGCTGTGGTCGCGCGAGGAAGACACCACGCACGACTTTTACCGTCCGCTGCATGTGGCACAACTGCGCGCCGCAGTGGACGCCCAAGGCCGGGTCAGCAGCCTGCGCATCCACTCTGCTGGCGACGCCATCACCCCGCGCTGGATAGAGCGCGGTTTGCCCGCACTCGCCGGGCCCTTTGACACGCCGGACAAGACCACGGCCGAGGGCCTGTTTGATCTGCCCTATGGGTTTGCCAACCAGCACATGGCCCATGTGGCCACGCACTCGGGTGTGCCGGTAGGCTTCTGGCGCTCGGTCGGACATTCACACAATGCCTTTTTCTCGGAGAGCTTCGTTGACGAACTGGCCTTTGAGACAAAGCAAGACCCGCTGGCGTTCCGGCAAGCTTTACTCAAGGACGCACCGCGTTACCTGGCGGTGCTCAATCTGGCGGCCGAAAAGGCGGGCTGGGGCAGCGCTTTGCCAGAAGGCCGGGCGCGCGGCATTGCGCTGCATGAGTCCTTTGGTTCCATCGTTGCCGAGGTGGTCGAGGTGTCGCTGCAGGCCGGCACACCGCGCGTGCACCGCGTGGTATGCGCGGTGGATTGCGGCACGGTGATCAACCCGGGGCTGGTGGCACAGCAGATGGAAAGTGCGGTGGTGTTTGGCCTGACGGCGGCACTGCATGGCCGCATCGACATCCAGGACGGTGTGGTGCAGCAGCGCAATTTCGACAGCTATCCCATGGTGCGGTTGGCCGCTGCGCCGCTGGTGGAGACCTGGACGGTGGCCAGCCAGCGCCCGCCGGCCGGCGTGGGTGAACCCGGCGTGCCACCCCTGGCGCCTGCGCTTGCCAACGCCTTGTTCGTGCTGACGGGCAAGCGACAGCGCAGCCTGCCGCTACAGGCTTAGCGCGACTTAGCGCCCATAGGTGGCGGTAAACGTGGCCTTGCCCAGCAGGCCGGCGCCTATGCCCTTGTTCAGCACAAAGGAGTAGAGCGCGGCGCTGCCGGTTTTGGGCACTCCCGCCGCCTTTTGCACATCGTCCACACCCACGGCGTAGAGCGTGAAGTGGTAGTGGTGCGGCTTGTCGCCCACGGGCGGGCAGGGGCCGCCATAGTTGCCGTTGGCACCAGTGGCGCCGGTATCCATGAAATCGGTGTTGCCGCCAAAGGCCGGTGCAGGCAGGGTAGCCGCCGCGTTGCCTGCACCCTGCGGCAGCCCGGTGGCGCTGGCCGGCATATTCAATACCGTCCAGTGCCAGAAACCGCTGCCGGTGGGCGCGTCGGGGTCATGCACCAGCAGCGAGAGGGATTTGGTGCCGGCGGGAACGTTCTTCCACTCCAGCGCAGGGGACACGTTATCGCCCTTGCAACCAAAGCCATTGAGCACAAATTTGTTGTCAAAGCTGCCGCTGACCAAGTCCGGGCTGCTCAGGGTGAAGTCCCCGGTCTGGGCGTGCAGGGCGCTGGCAGCCAGGGTGCCCAGGCCAAGCAGCGCTATGGCGGCAAGGCGGGTTTGGGACCTCAAGCGGGATGGGTGTTGCATGGCGTTGTCTCCTGAATTTTTGCGTGTCGGGAAAAGCTCCCACGCAAATTATTCGCCAAATCCGCGGTTTCCGCTCAGGCCCAGTGAATGGGCTCCTTGCTGGCGTACCACTTCTCCATGTCGTCGTGCACTGCGGTCTCTATGCGGTTGCGACGGATCTTCATGGTGGGTGTGAGGTAGCCGTTTTCTATCGACCAGGGCTCCGGCGCCAGCACCAGCATGCGCAGCTGCTCGTAATCGGCCAGCTGGCTGTTCACGGTTTTTAGCAGTTGGGTGAGCTCGCGCTGCACCTCGGCCCGCACTTCCGGTGTGTTGATACGCGGGCGCAAGTCTTCAGCCAGCACCACCATGGCGTAGGCCGAGGGCTGGCCCACACCGGACACCATGCAGATCTCGATCATGGGGTGGGCGTTGAGCATGTTTTCAATCGGGGCCGGTGCGATGTATTTGCCCTTGGAGGTTTTGAACAGCTCTTTGACGCGGCCAGTCAGCTTGAGCAGGCCCTCGGGCGTGCGCTCGCCCTTGTCGCCGGTGCGGAAGTAGCCGTCAGGCGTGAACACCTCGGCATCCAGATCGGGGCGTTTGTAATAGCCCACCATCTGCGCGGGCGACTTGAGCAGAATTTCGCCCTCCTCGCTGAGCCGCACTTGCACGCCCGGCATGGGTGTGCCGACACAGCCTGTGGAGGCATGGTGCGGCGTGGAAGCGTGCGAGTAGGCAAAGTCTTCGGTCATGCCATAGCCCTCCATCAGGTTCAAACCCAGGCGGCGGTACCAGGCGATCAACTCGGGGGGAATGGGCGCCGAGCCACTGGCAGCCAGCAGCACCTGGTCCAGCCCCAGCCCTTTGAGCACCTTGCGTGCGACGATGCGCCCCAGAATAGGGATGCGTAGCAGACGGTCCAGTTTCTTGGCGGGCATCTTTTTGAACACGCCTTGCTGAAACTTGAGCCACAGGCGCGGCACCGACAGGAAGACATTGGGCCTTGCCCGGTTCAGGTCCTGCAGGAAGGTGTCCAGCGAATCGGCGAAATAAATATGGGTGTGCCCGTCGACCAGTGCGGTGCATTCGATCCATGAGCGCTCAAAAATATGCGCCAGCGGCAGATAGGAAAGCACCCGCGGCTCTATATCTGTACCGATTTGCTGTTGAATGAATTGGTGCATGCCTACGCTGGCCGCCGTGGCGCCCTTGAAGCTGTGCATCACGCCCTTGGGTTGCCCCGTGGAGCCCGAGGTGTACACCAGGATGGCAATGTCCGAGGCGGCACGTTGCACCTGGCCGGTCAGCGGAGCGGTGCGGGCGGTGATGACATCCCAGCTTTCAAACGGTGTTGCCGGTGCCAGCGGCAGGGCAATGCAGGGCAGCCCAGACGGTAGTGCGCAGGCCTGGTGGTCCCACAGGTCGAGCTTGCCGACAAACAGCAGGCTGGCGCCGCTGTGCTCCAGCACGTAGCGAATGGTCTCGGCGGTCTCGGTCGGGAAGATGGCCACCGTGGTGCAGCCCGCCAGCCAGATGGCCAATTCGGCAATCACAAAATGGGCGCAGTTTTTGGACAGGATAGCCACGCGCGCACCGGGCTCCAGCTTGCGGGACTTCAGGTGGGTGGCCATGCGGCGGGCCTGGTCCATGGTTTGGGCCCAGCTGTAGTCGGTGACCCGCCCGCCCCCTATCGGCTGGGATAGCAACACTTTGTCTGGGTGCGCGGTTTCGTGTTCGTAGATGTAATCCAGTATCAGCTTCTCTTGGGCCATGGTTTTATCCTTTTGTTATGACTGAACATCTCACATTCTCCGGAAATAACACCAAAACGGTTCTAGGGTAAGCCCCCACGCTCCACCGTGCTCCGGCCAAGGCGTCGTTAAGGCGGGCTCGTGTTCCAATATCGGTATGAATCCCGACGCAAAAACGCTATGGCGCGCCCCGCAATGGGCCTTCGCCATTTTGCTGGCCTTGCTGGGCATGTTGGGGCCGTTTTCCATCGACACCTACTTGCCGGCCTTTTCCGGCATTGCCCGCTCGCTGGATGCTACTCCGGTGCAGATGCAGCAAACCTTGTCGGCCTATCTGTTCGGCTTTGCCTTCATGAGCCTGTTTCACGGCTCCATCTCTGACAGCGTGGGGCGCAGGCCGGTGGTGCTGTCAGGTCTGGCGGTGTTCACGCTGGCCTCGGTCGGTTGCGCGCTGTCACAAAGCATAGGTCACCTGATCTTCTTCCGGGTGCTGCAGGGTCTGTCGACCGGCGCCGGCATTGTGGTGTCGCGTGCCATCGTGCGCGATATGTACCCGCCGTCGCAAGCGCAAAAGGTGATGAGCCAGGTCACCATCTTCTTTGGCGCCGCACCGGCGATTGCGCCCATGTTGGGCGGCTGGCTGCTGATCCATTTCAACTGGCATGCCATCTTCTGGTTTCTCAGCGGGGTGGGCGTGGTGCTGTGGGCGGCCAACTACCGCCTGCTGCCGGAGACCCTGCACCAAGACCAGCGCCAGCCCTTTCACCCCCGCAACCTGCTGGCGGGCTACTGGAAGCTGGGCTCGGACCCGCGTTTCTTCCTGCTGGCGCTGGCCAGCGGCATTCCGTTTAACGGCATGTTTTTGTACGTCTTGAGCGCGCCTGTGTTTCTGGGTGAGAGCCTGGGGCTGCCGCCCGCGCATTTTTTCTGGTTCTTCATGCTCAGTATTGGCGGCATCATGAGTGGCGCCTGGGTCAGCGGCCGGGTGGCGGGCAAGCTGGCCCCCAAGCGCCAGATCCGCAATGGCTTTGTCATCATGCTGTGCATCGGCGTGATCAATCTGGCGGCCAACCTGCTGTTCAAGGCCGATGTCACCTGGGCCCTGATTCCCATCTGCATCTTCGCCTTCGGCTGGGCCATGATGGTGCCGGTGGTGACCCTGCTGGTGCTGGACCTGCACCCGGAGCGTCGCGGCATGGCGTCCAGCCTGCAGATGTTCATTGGCTCCAGCGCCAACGGCCTGGTGGCGGGTGTGGTGTCGCCGCTGGTGATGCATTCCCCCGTGGCCCTGGCTGCGACCTCGGTCTGTTTGATGGGCATAGGACTGTGCGCCTGGCTGTTTATCCGCAGGCGCTGGCCGGAAATCGGGCAGCATGTGGTGCATGGGTAAGTAGGGCCGCCGTGACGCCGAAAAGGCTGGCTCGGGATGAGTAGCCCTCAATCCGACCATGCACCCCGCCATCTCCCAACACCACGCAGGCATAGCCGCCATCTGCCAGCGCTACGGCATTAGCCGCTTGGAGATGTTGGGTTCGGCCGCCCGTGCGGATGATTTCAGCCCTGCCACCAGCGATGCCGACTTTTTGGTGGAGTTCGCATCCGGCTCGCAGCCGGGGCTGAGCCTTTTTTGGCGCCAAGGCCGATTTGGAGCAGTTGCTGTGCCGTGGTGTCGATTTGGTGGAGCCTGGCGCAGTGCGTAATCCCTTTGTGCTGGCCAGCATCAACCGCAATCGTGAAGCTGTATATGCAGCGTGATCCCCGCGCCTTCTTGTGGGATGTGCTTCAGGCGGCGCAGGCTATTCAGTCGTTCACGGCAGCCAATTTCGACTGATGAAACCCATGAACTCAGCCACCATCATCCGCAAACTCTGGAATTGCTGCACTGCAAGCTTGACATTGACCGGGGAGTGATTAATCTACGTCTCAGGCAAATGCCTATTGCCCGGAACAAACCATCCGGGCCTCCCTGTTCAAAGGGACAAACCCGGACTCAGTGCCGGGTTTCGTTTTTCCGGGGGCGTAAAAAAGCCCCTTGAGCGGGGCTGGTGGCGGAAGCTGTGAGATTCGAACTCACGGAGGACTCACATCCTCGCCGGTTTTCAAGACCGGTGCCTTAAACCGCTCGGCCAAGCTTCCTGTGGCGCGTATTCTAACCCGCTGAAGCGTGCGGCCCCGATCAGGCCGCCGGTTCAAACGGCTTGCAGCATGCCCCGGGTTTCGATAAAGCGCACGATGTCGGCCGCACCGCTCAGGGTCTTCAGGTTGGTCATGACAAAGGGCTTGAGGCCCTTGGGCGTGGTGCGCATGCGGATGGTGTCGGCTTCCATCACGTCCAGATTGGCGCCCACGTGGGGTGCCAGGTCGATCTTGTTGATCACGAACAGGTCACTCTTGGTGATGCCGGGGCCGCCCTTGCGCGGAATCTTCTCACCCGCGGCCACGTCGATCACGTAGATGGTCAGGTCGCTAAGTTCGGGGCTGAAGGTGGCGGCCAGGTTGTCGCCGCCGCTTTCCACAAACACGATGTCGGCGTTGGGGAAGTCGACCAGCATGCGGTCAATCGCCTCCAAGTTGATCGAGCAGTCTTCGCGGATGGCGGTGTGCGGGCAGCCGCCGGTTTCCACGCCCATGATGCGTTCGGCCGGCAGGGCGCCGCTGACCGTCAGCAGGCGCTGGTCTTCCTTGGTGTAGATGTCGTTGGTGATGGCCACCAGGTCGTATTGTTCACGCATGGTTTTGCACAGCATTTCCAGCAGCGTGGTTTTGCCGGAGCCTACCGGGCCGCCTATGCCCACGCGCAGGGGCGGCAGCTTCTTGGTGCGGTTGGCGATATGGTGCAGGGCGGAGGACATGGTTGGTTTTTCCTAGGATCGAAACAGTCGGGAATATTGGACTTCGTGCTGGCTGCTCAAAATGGCCAGCAGAGGGGAGAAGGCTTGGCGCGCGTCGTCATCCAGCGCCAGGGCATGGTCGACGGCGGCGGGGATTTCGGCGGTGATGGCAGACAGAATGCGCTGGCCGCTGCTCTGGCCCAGCGGCACGGATTTGATGGCGGCCTGCACCATGTTCTCGGCCCAGCCAAAGGCATAGGCCAGCAGACAATCGCGCACGCTCGCTTGCGTGGCCGAGGCGGCCAGGGCAAAGGCCATCGGGTAACTCGCATCCATGGCGGCCAGGGTGGCAATTTGTGCTGCGGTGGCGGTGGTGTGGTTGCGCAGCCACTCCAAGAGGCTGCGGCCCATCTGCTCGGTCTGGGCGCGCAGTTCGCTGCTCTCGCGGGTTTGCAGCACCCAGGCGTTGAGCGAGGCGATGCGTTCGTGGTCGTTGGCGCGCCAGGCGGGGATGGCCTGCGCCACGGCCGACAAGTCAGAGCGCGACAGGCTCAGGTGCAGCTGGTCCACCAGCCAGGCGGCCGCTTCGGCTTCAGTGCTCACGCGACCGGAATCGACCGCCGCCTCCAGCACCTCGGAATACGAAAACCCGCCAATGGGCAGGGCCGGGGAGGCCAGCCACATCAGCTGCATGAAAGACATGTCGTGCACCGGCAAGCCTTCAGTGTTTGTGGCCGTGGTCGCAGTCGGGCCCGTGCTGATGCCCGTGGCCATGGTCATGGTCATGGTCATGGTCATGGTCATGGTCATGGTCTTTGCCATGCTCGTGGTGCCCATGCGCCGGCGCATGGCTATGCCCGTGGCCATGTCCATGCGCCTCTTGCGCATGCGCTTCGTGGCCGTGGTGCAGCGCATGGCCGCCGGTGGCATAGGCGCCGTTTTCCGGTTCAAACGGCGCGTCCACGGCGTTCACGATCAGGTGCATGGCGCGCAGCATGTCGGCCAGCACATGGTCGGGCTCGATTTGCAGAAAGTCGGGCTTGAGCTCGATGGGCACATGGCGGTTGCCCAGGTGGTAAGCGGCGCGTATCAGGTCAAACGGCGTGCCGTGGTTCTGGCAATGCGTGATGCGCAGCACCTGCTGCGGCGCCGCCCACACCTGTACCAGCGAGCCATCTTCAGCCACCAGCACATCGCCACCGCGCAGTACGGTGCCGCGCTGCAAGAAGACGCCGATGCTGCGTCCGGCCGAATCGGTGGCCTCGAAGCGGCTTTTCTGGCGCAGGTCCCAGTCCAGTTCAATGGTCGATGCCCGCTTGAGCATGGCCGCAGCCAGGCCCTTGCCCTGGGGGATGAGTTTGGATGCTTGAATCATGGTGCTCTCTTGTCGCGTGAAAGTTTCGCAGCTAAATTTGCTACCGTTATACCTTGGAGACCTTAGCCATGAATGCAATAGAAGTTTTTGGAAATCGGCGATTCGCTTGGCTTTGTCCTACCTGAAGAAGTGCTGAAGCTCCTCAAGGTGGGCGTGGGCGACACCTTGTTTCTGACGGAAGCTGAGCGCGGGTTCACGCTCACCACGGTTGACCCTCAATCCGTGCAAGGCGGTGTTGCGGCTACACCGACACAAGAAGCCCTTCCTCAGGCCGCAAATCAGAACAAGAAGTAGCGCTGCGCCAGCGGCAGGCTGGTAGCCGGCTCGCAGGTGAGCAGCAGGCCGTCGGCGCGCACGGCGTAGGTTTGCGCGTCGATCTCCATCGTAGGCAAATAGCTGTTGTGGATCATGTGCTGCTTGCGCACGCCTCGGATGTTTTTCACCGCGCTCACAGACTTGTTCAGGCCGAAGCGTTCCTTGATACCGGCATTCATTCCGGCCTGCGACACAAAGGTCAGCGAACCGCGGTGCAGTGCGCCGCCAAAGGCGCCAAACATGGGGCGGTAGTGCACCGGCTGCGGTGTGGGAATGCTGGCATTCGGGTCGCCCATGGCGGCGAAGGCGATAAAGCCGCCCTTCAAAATCAGGGCCGGTTTGACGCCAAAGAAGGCGGGCTTGTAGACCACCAGATCGGCAAATTTGCCCACCTCGACGCTGCCCACCTCGTGGCTGATGCCATGGGCAATCGCCGGGTTGATGGTGTACTTGGCGATATAGCGCTTGACGCGGAAGTTGTCGTTGCGGGCCGTGTCTTCGCCCAATGAACCACGCTGCGCCTTCATCTTGTGCGCCGTCTGCCAGGTGCGGATGATGACCTCGCCCACGCGGCCCATGGCCTGGCTGTCGCTGCTCATCATGCTGATGGCGCCCAGGTCGTGCAGGATGTCTTCGGCGGCAATGGTTTCCTTGCGGATGCGGCTCTCGGCAAAGGCCAGGTCTTCGGCGATGCCCGCGTCCAGGTGGTGACAGACCATCAGCATGTCCACATGCTCGTCCAGCGTGTTCACCGTGTAGGGCATGGTCGGGTTGGTGGAGCTGGGCAAAAAGTTCGCCTGGCCCACCACCTTCAAAATGTCGGGCGCGTGGCCGCCGCCGGCCCCTTCGGTATGGAAGGCACACAGGCCCCGGCCCTTGGTGGCGGCAATGGTGTTTTCCACAAAGCCGGATTCGTTCAGCGTGTCGGAGTGGATGGCGACCTGCACATCGGTCTCGTCGGCCACGTCCAGGCAATTGCTAATGGCGGCGGGCGTGGTGCCCCAGTCTTCGTGCAATTTCAGGCCAATGACGCCGGCATTCACCTGCTCGTGCAGCGCGGCGGGTAGCGACGCATTGCCCTTGCCCAGAAAGCCCAGGTTCATGGGGAAGGCGTCAGCCGCCTGCAGCATGCGTTCGATGTTCCAGGCGCCGGGTGTGCAGGTGGTGGCAAAGGTGCCGGTGGCCGGGCCCGTGCCGCCGCCCATCATGGTGGTGACGCCGCTGGCCAGCGCCTCTTCAATCTGCTGCGGGCAGATGAAGTGGATGTGGCTGTCGATGCCGCCGGCGGTGACGATATTGCCCTCGCAGCTGATGATCTCCGTGCCCGGGCCGATGATGATGTCCACGCCCGGTTGCGTGTCGGGGTTGCCGGCCTTGCCAATACCGACAATGCGCCCGCCCTTGAGCCCGATGTCGGCCTTCACAATGCCCCAGTGGTCGATGATCAGCGCATTGGTCATGACGCAGTCCACCGCGCCACCGGCTTCAGGCCCAGTTCCCGTGCCATCCCGCGTGCGCTGGCTTTGCGCCATGCCGTCGCGAATTGTCTTTCCGCCGCCGAACTTCACTTCCTCACCATAGCCGCCGGCGGCCAGGGTGTAGTCTTTCTCGACTTCAATCAGCAGGCCGGTGTCGGCCAGGCGCACGCGGTCGCCCGTGGTGGGGCCAAAAATTTCCGCGTAGGCGCGGCGTCCGATGGTTGCCATCTCTTCGTTCCTTAACTCAGTGCATCAAGCGGCCAGCGGCCCTTGCGTCAATCCTCTAAAGCCATAGACCACGCGGTCACCGGCGTAGTCCACCAGTTCCACCGTGCGCTGCTGGCCCGGCTCGAAGCGCACGGCCGATCCCGACGCGATGTTCAGGCGCATGCCTTGGGCGGCAACCCGGTCAAAGCCCAGCGCGCCATTGGTTTCGGCAAAGTGGTAATGCGAGCCGACCTGCACCGGGCGGTCGGAAGTGTTTTGCACCACCATCGTGAGTGTGCGCCGGCCGGCATTGAGGGTGTGTTCACCGTCGTCTGTGAGGATTTCGCCTGGAGTCATGAAGGGCTACCCAATCAGGTGTTTAGTTGGTCAGTTGCAACAGCAGCAGTGCGCTACCGAAGGCGGCCACCGCGCCACCCAGCATGCGCGGCACCCACACGTTGGCACCGCGCAGGGACCAGCCCAGCGCCAGACCAATGGTGTGCAGCAGCACCGTGGCGCTGACCATGCCGGCCAGGGCCGGGAAGGCGTTGATATTGTTGGCCAGTTCATAGCCGTGGGAGACTCCGTGGGACAGTGCAAACGCACCGGCCAGCAGGGCGGCACCCACGCCGCGCAAGGGCAGGCGGATCAAGACCAACAAGCCAGCGGCCATCAGAGACACAGCGATCATGGGCTCCACGGCGGGGATGTCGACGCCTTCCATGCCGAGTGCGGCGCCCAGCAGCAGCACATTGGCAAAGCCCAGCGGGCCCCACAGCATCTCACGGTCAAACTTCTGCGCAATCAGCGCACTCCACAGGCCGATGGCCAGCATCACCGCCATATGGTCCAGGCCGGTGAAGGGATGCAAAAAGCCGGACATAAAGCCCATGTGCTGGTGCGCGTCCACGCCCGTGTGGGCCAGGGCGCTTCCGGATGCGGCGGCGGTCAGGAGCAGGGCAAAAAGAGCTTTCAGGCGGGTAGGCATGGTCAATTCCTCCGTGGTGTGATGAAAGGGTGGATGGGTTAGTCAGGAACACCGTGGAACCGGCTTTGCCGGGCCACTGGTGTTGCCCCCTGCAAGGGGGAAAGCGAAGCGACACGTAGTGCGCGAAGCCGGGGGGTGTTCATAAGATGGGTTGGTGTACGGTGACTAATTTGGTGCCGTCGGGAAAGGTGGCTTCCACCTGGATGTCGGGAATCATCTCGGCAATGCCATCCATCACGTCAGCGCGCGTCAGCACGGTGCGCCCGAACGACATCAGCTGCGCCACGGTCTGGCCGTCACGCGCGCCTTCCATCACCGCCGCACTGATCAGGGCGATGGCTTCGGGGAAGTTCAGCTTCAGTCCACGCGCCTTGCGGCGCTCGGCCAGCAGGGAGGCTGTGAAGATCAGCAGCTTGTCTTTTTCACGAGGAGTCAGTTCCATGTCGTTTCACTCAATAATTTGCCTGTGCGGCCTCAAAGACCCGTCCAACACGCGGTTTCCATTCCAGGGTGGTGCTCGGCTTTAGTTCGGCCTCAAGATTAATGCAATCCCTTAAGCAAGTGCCGTGCCCTGTTGGAATGGCCCCACGTGAATTGCGGCACTTGGGTGTGTCAGTCGCAAGTCAGCAGACAGGGGCACAGGTCACAAGCGTTGTTAGCAATGGTGGCATGGAACATGCTGCCCGTAAAAGGTGCACCCATCCCCAGTAGCGCCCGACGACACCCCCGAAGCCAACCCCGCGGCGCGCCAGCGGGTGGTCAAAATCCGCCGCGACTACAACAACTGGGTCGCCAGTGAGACCATGGAGGACTACGCCCTGCGCTTCACGCCGCAGCGCTTTCGCCGCTGGTCCGAGGGACGGGTGGCCAATACCGCGTTTGGCGCCGCCTCCTTCCTGATTCTGGAGGCCGTGGGGGCCACGTTGCTGGTGCAATACGGCTTTGTGAACGCCTTCTGGGCCATTCTGGTCACCGGGATGGTGATCTTCCTGGCCGGCCTGCCGATCAGCGTCTATGCCGCGCGTTATGGCGTGGATATGGACCTGCTCACGCGCGGGGCGGGATTTGGCTACATCGGCTCCACCATCACCTCGCTGATTTACGCCTCCTTCACCTTTATCTTTTTTGCGCTGGAGGCGGCCGTCATGGCCTATGCGCTGGAGCTGGCGCTGGACATCCCGCCCACCTGGGGCTACCTCATCTGCGCGCTGGTGGTGATCCCGCTGGTCACCCATGGGGTGTCCACCATCAGCCAGTTGCAACTCTGGACGCAGCCCATCTGGTTGTTGATGCTGGTCGTGCCGTTTGGCTATGTTCTGGTGCGCGACCCCTCGGCTTTTAACGGAATCACGCACTATGCTGGTGAATTCGGGGTGGCGGGCGTGTTTGATGTGCACCTGTTCGGTGCTGCGCTGACCGTGGGCATTGCGCTCATCACGCAAATGGGCGAGCAGGCCGACTACCTGCGTTTCATGCCGCAGCAGACCGCCGCCAACCGCAAACGGTGGTGGCTGGCCGTGCTGGTGGGCGGGCCGGGCTGGGTGGTGCTGGGGGTTGTCAAGATGTTGGGGGGCGCCTTTCTGGCCTACCTGGCCATCAGCCACAGCGTGCCTACCGACCGCGCGGTGGACCCCAACCAGATGTACCTGGCGGCCTATGAATACGTTTTCCCCACCCTGGGCTGGGCGGTGGCAGCCACGGCCTTGTTTGTGGTGCTGTCGCAGCTCAAGATCAACGTCACCAATGCCTATGCCGGGTCTCTCGCCTGGAGCAACTTCTTTTCCCGGCTGACGCACAGCCATCCCGGGCGCGTGGTGTGGGTGGTGTTCAACAGCCTGATTGCCTTCATGCTGATGGAGATGAATGTGTTTCAGGCACTGGGCGATGTGCTGGGCCTGTATTCGAACATCGCCATTGCCTGGATCATGGCCGTGGTGGCCGATCTGGTGATCAACAAGCCGCTGGGCCTGTCACCCAAGGGCATTGAGTTCAAGCGCGCGCATTTGTACGACATCAACCCGGTCGGTGTGGGCGCCATGGCGCTGGCCTCGGCACTGTCGATTGCTTCATATCTGGGCCTGTTTGGCGACACGGCGCAGGCTTTCTCGGCGGTGGTGGCGCTGGTCACGGCCATGCTGGCCTCGCCCCTGCTGGCTTGGTATACCAAGGGCCGCTACTACATCGCAAGAGAATCGCAAGCCGAGCCCGGCGGCTATTCACGCCTGCTACCCAGCCGCTGCGTGATCTGCGAGCGCAATTACGAAGGCCCGGACATGGCGCATTGCCCGGCCTACCGGGGGCCCATCTGCTCGCTGTGCTGCACGCTGGACGCGCGCTGTGGTGATGCCTGCAAACCGCACGCCAGCCTGGCGGTGCAGTGGTCGGGGGCCTTGCGCTGGGTATTGCCCCAATCCACCTGGCCGTATCTGGACACGGGGCTGTCGCACTTCGTGCTGCTGATGGGCGTGATCGTGCCGCTGTTGGTCACGGTGTTTGTCATGTTTTACCGCCAGGAACTATCGGTCTTTGCCGACATGGCCGAAAACCAGGCCGCGCTGCGTGCCGCGCTGCAGTCCGGCTTTAGCAAGGCGTTTGCGGCGCTGCTGTTGCTCTCGGGCATCGTGGCCTGGTGGCTGGTGCTGGCGCACAAAAGCCGATCGGTGGCGCAAGAAGAATCGAACCGCCAGACCCACTTGCTGATGGTGGAAATCGAGCGGCACCGCCAGACGGATAAGGCGCTGCAGGAAGCCAAACAGGTGGCCGAGCTGGCGCGCAAACAGGCCGACCAGGCCAACGCCGCCAAGAGCCGCTACATCAGTGCCATCAGCCACGAGCTGCGCACGCCGCTCAACAGCATCCTGGGCTATGCGCAATTGATGGGGCAGGACGCCGGCATACCGCCGCACCGCAAACAGGCGGTCAGCGTCATCCTGCGCGGCGGCGAGCATTTGCTCTCGCTCATGGAAGGCACGCTGGAGATGGCGCAGATTGAGTCCGGCAAGCTGGTGCTGGCACCCAAGCCGTTGCAGTTTGAAGCCGCCATGGCCGACATCGCCACCATGTTTGAACTGCAGGCCGAGGAAAAAGGCCTGAGCTTTCTGTACGAAGTGCAGGGCAAGCTGCCGGACTGGGTCAAGGCCGATGACAAGCGCCTGCGCCAGATCTGCTTCAACCTGTTGGGCAATGCCATCAAGTTCACGCAGACCGGTGGCGTAACGCTGCGCGTGCGCTATGCGCGCGAGATGGCGCACATCGAAATCCGTGACACCGGCCTCGGCATGACGGCGCAGGAAATAGAGCGCGTCTACGAGCCCTTTGTGCGGGGTAACAGCGCCGGCTCCGGCGCGGGCGGCTCCGGCCTGGGCCTGACGATTGCCAAGATGCTGACCGACCTGATGGGGGGCGAGATGCAGGTCAGCAGCGTGCCCGGCCAGGGCTCGGTGTTTGCCGTGCGCCTGTTTTTGCCGCAATTGCATTTGCCCCCTGCAGGCGCCCAGCGGCTGGAGGCACAGCGTGTGCAACGCCTGGCCCGCAGCGGCTATGCCGGCGCGCGGCGCAAGATTCTGGTGGTGGACAACGAAGCGGCCGACCGCAGCCTGCTGCTGCAACTGCTGGAGCCACTGGGCTTTGAGTTGCGCCAGGCCGCCAGTGGCCACGACTGCATGGACCTGCTGGCCGCCGGCCTGAACCCGGATGTGCTGCTGCTGGACCTGGCCATGCCCGGTATCGACGGCTGGGAAACCCTGCGCCGCCTGCGCGCCCTGGGCGGGCCGCAGCCGGCCGTAGCCATCGTCTCGGCCAATGCCTTTGACCGTGGCCTGGACCAGGGCCTGGGCATCGCCGTGGACGACTTTTTTGTCAAACCGGTGCGGCACACCGAACTGCTGGACTGGCTGGAGCGGCGCTTGCAGTTGCAGTGGCTGGACCAGCCGGCGCCGGCTGCGCCGCCGGCAGCGGCCCCCGAGACTGGGCACAGCAGCCTGCCGCGCGAAGACCTGCTGGCGCTGCAGACCCTGGTGCAACTGGGCTATTACCGTGGCATTGTCAACAAGCTCACGGAACTCACGGCGGCGCAGCCGCAGTGCGCGGATTTCATCGCAACGCTGGGTACACTGGCACGCCAGTACCAGTTTGAAGCCATGCTGGTCAACCTACAGAAAGCGCTGGATGAACCCGTCCATTGACATTGCCCGCACGCTGGACCGCAGCAACAGTGACGTGGTGCTGATCGTGGACGATGTGCCCGACAACCTCTCGGTGTTGCACGATGCGCTGGACGAATCCGGCTTTACCGTGCTGATTGCCACCAGTGGCGAGGCCGCCTTGCAGCGTGCCCTGCAGGCCCTGCCGGACGTGGTGCTGCTGGACGCGATGATGCCGGGCATGGACGGCTTCGAGGTGGCGCGCCGCCTCAAGGCCATGCCGCAGACAGCCCACATCCCCATCATCTTCATGACCGGCCTGACCGAGACCGAGCATCTGGTGGCAGCGCTGGAGTCAGGCGCGGTGGACTATGTCACCAAGCCCATCAAGCCCAAGGAAGTGCTGGCCCGCATGGGCGTGCACCTGGCCGGCGCACGCGAGCGGCGCCAGACCCGCAACGCACTGGATGCCTTTGGTTACGCCACCATCACCGTGCGCGCCTCCGACGGCGCCCTGTTGTGGCAAACCCCGCTGGCACGCGACCTGCTGGAGCGCTACTGCAATACCCAGGCCCCGCAGACGCCGCCGCAGGTGATGGAGTGGCTGCAGCAGTGCCTGCGCCAACTGGACCAGCCCGGCGAGCCGCCACGCCTGACGCTGGAGCAGGGCGCCAAGCGCCTCTCGTTCCGGCTGCACCAGCAGATTGACGACGCAGACCCGCTGGGCGACTGGCTGATCGTGATGCGCGAGGTGTCCGACACCGCGGTGATTGAGGCGCTGGCCCTGAGCTTCAAACTAACGCCCAAGGAGGCTGAGGTGTTGTACTGGGTGGTCAAGGGCAAGACCAACAAAGACATTGGCGACATCCTGGGCAGCAGCCCGATGACGGTCAAAAAGCACCTGGAGCGCATCTTCGTCAAGCTCGGTGTGGAGACCCGCACCGCCGCTGCCGGCATGGCCATGGGGCGCATCCGCCTGCTGCAGCCGCAGTTCGAAGGCTGAGGCTTTTTTTTTCAGCGCCGGCCCGCCTGGCCTCGAGGCCGCTTGCAAGCGGGGTGTGAAATGTTTGATATAACAAGCCATCAAAAATAAAGGACAAGGCCATGGCGACAACCGCAGTTCGTTCAGATGAATTCCTCCCGCCAGGTACCAGCCCGCGCGCCCCGTCGGGAAGCAGAGCGCAAAACCCGGTTGCTGCGCTCTGGGCGCCCGGCGTGCGCTTCATGGGAAATCTGCGGTTTGAGCTCAAGGCGCTGGTGATTTGCCTGATGTTTGTTGCGCCCCTGGTCTGGGTGGCCTGGTCCGATTTCAGCAACAAGAACACCAATATCGCGTTCTCCGCCAAGGAGATTCTGGGCGTGGAATACAACCGCCAGATCTACCCGGTGCTCAACCTGGCGCAGCAGCTGCGCCGCGATGCCACGGCCGCAGCAGCCAGTGGTAAGGAGCCGGCCACTCTGGCCGAGGTGCAAACCAAACTCAAGGCCGCACAAGACCAACTGGCCGCTGTGGACGCCCGCCTGGGCGCCGAGCTGGGCACCGCCAAAGCCTATGCCGCGATGCAAAAGGCATATGCCGACACCGGCAAGGCCAGCGACCTAGCGGCGGTGTTCGAGGCCCACACGGCGCACATCCAGGCCCTGGTGGCCCTGCTGACGCAGGTCACCGACTCGTCCAACCTGACCTTGGACCCGGACATCGACAGCTACTACCTGATGGATGCGGTGTTCTTCCGCATTCCGGACATTGTGGAAAGCTCCGGCAAGCTGCGCGGCTTGGGCCTGGGCATCATGAAGGCCGGCGCCATCACGCCCGAGCAACTCAAGATGCTCAATGGCGTGGTGCCCATTGCCGACTTCCAGTTCGGCAATATGCGCGACGGCCTGGGCAAGGCCTTTGCCTATAACGCCGGGCTAAGTGCCATGGTCAACCCCGCCGAGGCACTGGAAGCCACCGCCGCATTTTTTGCACTGGCACGCCAGGCCGTGATCGATGGCAAGGACTACAGCCCCGACACCCAGACGGCCTATCTGGCGCTGGCCAACCAGGCCATAGGCGGGCAGTACGCCCTGAGCGAGCGCATGTTGAACGAGTTGGATGTTTTGCTGAAAAAACGTGTGGCCGGTTTCCAAACCGACCTGCGCATCGGCATGGCGGTGTTGGCCATCGGCTTGCTGCTGGCGGGCTACTTTTTCTACAGCTTTTATCTGGTCACCAGCCGGGGCCTGCACGCCGTCAAGCAGCACCTGGTGGAACTGGCCGACGGCGATTTGAGCCATGCGCCCCAAGAGCCCGCCACCACCGACGAAATCGGCCAGGTGCTGACATCGCTCATCACCGTACACAAGGTGCTGGGCAACTTCCAGGCGGCGCAAAGCGAAATGGCGCGCCAGCACGATGCGGGTGAAATTTCACACGCCATGCCGGCCGCCAGCCTGCCCGGCGCCTATGGCGCGCTGGCCGAAGGCGTGAACGCCATGGTCAAGTCCCACATTGCCCTGAACGCGCGTGCGGTGGACCTGATGGACCAGTACGCCCACGGCAGTTTCGAGCAGCGGATGGAAGCGCTGCCCGGCCAGAAGCGCCGCATTACCGAGGTGGTGAACTCCGCCCGCGGGCAAATGGCCCAGGCCGCCGAGGCTGCCACCTTCAACCAACGTATTCGCCTCTCGCTCGACAGCCTGCCGGTATGCGTCACCGTATCCAACGCCGAAGCGCTGCTGGTGCACGCAACGCCGCCGGCCAAAGAACTGCTTAAGCTCTTGGGCGGCACAAGTTTCGATACCGATGCGTTTTACGGCAACAAGCTCAGCACCCTGTTCAAGAACCCGGACGACGCCACCCGCTTCGATGCGGCCGTGCGTTCCGGCGAAACCGTGGACATGGAAGTCCAGGGCCGCAAGCTGCGTCTGCTGGCGCGGCCCGTGCACAACGACAGCGGCACGCCGATTGGCCGTATCACGCAGTGGGTGGACCGCACCGAAGAAATAGCCTCGGAGCAGGAAGTCTCGGGCATCGTCAATGCCGCAGCCCATGGCGACCTGACCGGGCGTGTGGACATGCAGGGCAAGAGCGGCTTCTTTGGCAACCTGGCCACGGCCATGAACCAGTTGCTGGATGTCAGCGAAGGGGTGATGAATGACACGGCGCAGGCCTTGGCCGCATTGGCGGAGGGTGACCTGACACACCGCATCGCGCGCGACTATGCCGGCCTGTTTGGCCAGGTCAAGGCCAGCGCCAATTCCACTTGCGAGAACCTGACCCGCGTGATTGGCGAAGTACGCGCCGCATCCGACGCACTCACGGGTGCGGCATCCCAGGTCAGTGCCACGGCGCAATCCCTGTCGCAGGCCGCCAGCGAGCAGGCCGCCAGCGTGGAGCAGACCACGGCCAGCATCGATGTCATGTCAGCGTCTATCGCCCAGAACAGCGACAACGCAAGGGTCACCGATGGCATGGCCAACAAGACCAACCGTGAGGCCGCCGAAGGTGGCGCCGCCGTCAGCCAGACCGTGCTGGCCATGAAGCAGATTGCCTCCAAGATCGGCATCGTGGACGACATTGCCTACCAGACCAACCTGCTGGCCCTGAACGCGGCCATCGAAGCGGCGCGTGCCGGCGAGCACGGCAAGGGCTTTGCCGTGGTGGCGGCCGAGGTGCGCAAGCTGGCCGAACGCAGCCAACTGGCGGCCAAGGAGATTGGCGATCTGGCGATCAACAGCGTGGCTACTGCCGAACGCGCTGGCAAGCTGCTCGATGAAATCGTGCCCAGCGTCCAGAAGACCAGTGAGCTGGTGCAGGAGATTGCCGCCGCCAGTTCCGAGCAGAGCGAATCGGTGGTGCAGATTGGTGGCGCCATGGGGCAACTCAGCAAGGCCACACAACAAAACGCATCGGCTTCGGAAGAGCTGGCCGCTACCAGCGAAGAGCTGTCAGGCCAGGCTGAGCAACTGCAGGAAAGCATTGCCTTCTTCAAAACGGGTTACGGCGGCAAGCCCGCAGCCGCGCCGCGCAATAGCCTAGCCACTGAGCGCCGGGCCTCCGCGCCGCGACTGACGGCGGTGCTCAAGCCCGCGGCGGTGCGCGGAAGTGGTACCTTCAAGCCTTATTGACTTGCCTCTGCATTGATGACCGACACCCCCAAAGAGCAACCCCGCAACCCGCTGCACGGCATGACGCTGGAAGCCATAGTGACCGCGCTGGTCGATGGCTACGGTTGGCAGGGCTTGGCCGAGCGCATTCCAGTGCGCTGTTTCACCTTGGACCCCAGCGTGGCCTCCAGCCTGAAGTTTCTGCGCAAGACGCCTTGGGCGCGCGACAAGGTCGAGGGGCTTTACCTGTTCATGCTGCGGGAGCAGAGGCGCCGGTCTTAAGGTTTCGGACGTCCCTTTCTGGTTCGCTCGCAGACTTGCGATCAGAACGACCCGGATGGTTTCTCAGTCAAGTTTGTCCCTACCTGCCGCGGTGAGAAGCAGCTCACGCCGACGCTGTCGGACGCACTGTAAGCCACCCGAATCGGTTTGGCCATCACCCGTTTCTTGCACCGTGGCATGCCCGAGGTGGACTAGTCCAAAGGACTTTTTGCTGCGGGACATCAAGTGCCAGCCCTAAGGCCTTGCCGGACTCTCGCTTGCGCGGCACTCTGTATGGGTTTTGCGGTTCTCGGTGCAAGGGGGCGCGCAAGCAGCCTCGGTCGCTGCGGCGCAAGGGGTATGCCGGGCTCCTCATAGTGGGGTACCACAAATCGTCACCCGGCATACCCCTTGC
>CANFIH010000027.1 GCA_947446855.1 Burkholderiales bacterium | reverse complement strand
CTCTTGTCCATGGAAGCCATGAAGATGGAGACCATGCTCGTGGCCGACCGGGATGCCACGGTGCACGCCATCCATGTGCGTGCCGGGGAAACCATCAACGCCAAGGATTTGTTGTTGGAACTGCGCTGAAGGGACAAGAGGCCCATATCGGGCCTCTTTGCCATGCCGCAAGTTCCGTGTAGCCTGACTACCCTACACTAGGGGAAACCCTAGGTAACCGTGCTCAGGGTGGTTACCGGAAAATAAACATGTTTTCATTCTTCAGTCTTAGCCCACTTCAGAACCGCTTACCCGCGGAACTGGATATTCATGCCAAGCAGTCCCACCGTTTGCTGACCAGTGCGGCACACCACCGCCAGAAGATCTCCAAAAGCCAGGTCCGGCGTAGCCTGGAGTTGAGCAAGGAAATGGCCCTGACGCAACAGACGTTGCTGGCGGCCTTGGGCAGCGGTTCGGTCCTGCAATTGGCGGCCGATTACAGCCTGGACGCGGCCCAGCGTCTGGCCCTGACGGTGGATGTGTTGCGCGAACGCGGCAACAACGACAAGAGCCACGAAGAGGCTGGTACGCCACCTGTGCTGGATTACGCCTACGAAATGATCATCGACGGCCGCACCCTGGAGCGCCCGGTCAACTACCAATTGCTCAAGATCCTGCCGCCCAAGGGCGTAACGGTGGTGGAGGCCAAACGGCCCTACATGATCATTGACCCGCGCGCGGGCCATGGCGCCGGCATTGGCGGCTTCAAGCCCGACAGCCAGGTAGGTGTGGCCCTGCGTGCCGGCCATCCGGTGTATTTTGTGGTTTTTCGCCAACACCCCGAGCCCGGCCAGACCCTGGTCGATGTGATGCATGCCGAGGCCGGCTTCCTGCGTGAAATCGCACGCCGCCATCCCGGCTCCAACAAGCCTGTCGTGGTGGGCAACTGCCAGGGCGGCTGGGCCACCCTGATTCTGGCGGCAGCCAACCCGGAACTCAGCGGCCCGCTGGTGCTCAACGGTGCGCCGGTGTCCACCTGGTCGGGGCAGATTGGCGAGAGCCCCATGCGCTACAACGGCGGCCTGCTGGGCGGCGTGATGCCGGCCATGCTGATCTCCGACCTGGGTGGTGGCGAGTTTGACGGCGCGCATCTGGTGTCCAACTTCGAGATGCTCAACCCCAGCCGCAACTTCTTCGGCAAGTACTACGACCTGTTCGCTGATGTGGACAACAAGCGTGAGAGTTTCCTGGAGTTCGAAAAATGGTGGGGTGGCTTCCACTTCACCAACGAGGCCGAAATCCGCTGGATCGTCGAGCAATTGTTTGTGGGCAACAAACTGGCACGCGGCCAGGCCCAACTGGAGCCAGGCAAGACGCTGGACCTGAAGGCCATACGTTCGCCCATCATCGTGTTTGCCAGCCGTGGCGACAACATCACGCCGCCGCAGCAGGCGCTCAACTGGATCGTGGATACCTTTGTCGACGAGCAGGAAATCCGTATCCGCGGCCAGCGCATCGTCTACATGGTGCACGACAAGGTGGGCCATTTGGGTATTTTTGTCTCGTCCTCGATTGCGCGCAAAGAGCACACCGAGATGACCTCCACACTCAAGACCATTGAAGCGCTGGCGCCCGGCCTGTACGAGATGAAGATTGACGAGACCGCAGGCGACGAGGGCAACGAGCACTTCTTCGTCAGCTTCCATGACCGCAAGATGCAGGACATTCTGACCACGGTGCAAAACGACCGTGAACAGGAAAAAGACTTCGCCACGGTGGCCCGCCTGTCGGAGCTGGGTGCGCAAACCTATGAAAAGGCGCTGCGCCCTGTGCTGCAAAGCCTGGTGACGCAGCAGAGTGCAGACGCACTGCGCGATTCCCATCCCTCACGCGTAAGCCGCAAGCTGTTTTCTGACGCCAACCCGCTGCTGCCCATGCTGGAGCCGCTGGTGCAGTGGGCCCGTGACAATCGGCAGCCGGCGGTACCGAACAACCCCTTCCTGGCGGTCGAGCGGCTGATGGCTAACAGTGTCATGCAAGCCATGGACTTGATGCGCGACATGCGCGATGCGAGCTATGAAAATACCTTTTTGGCGATCTACGGCACACCCCTGATGCGCGCGCTGGGCAAGGTTGGGGTGGAGGAAGCGGCGCCTGAGATTGCGTCCGACATGCGCCACATGCCCGAGGTGAACAAGGCGCTGGCCGCCATGGAGCAGGGTGATCTGGCTGCCGCCGTGATCCGCATGCTGGTGTTGCTGGCCGGCTCGCGCGGCTCGGTGCGCAAGGACCGTCTGGAGCGCTCAGCCCTGGTGCTCAGCAGCACCGAGCCCTTCAAGTCGATGGGCGCGGAACGCCGCGCCGAATTGATTCAGCAGCAGTCCATCATTGCGGAGTTCGAGCCCCAGCGCGCCGTGCAGTCGCTGCCTGTGCTGCTCAAGACGGCCGATGACCGCCAGAATGCGCTGGACGTGGTGAATCACATCCTGGGCGCACGCGCCGAGATGGAGCCCCAGTCGCTGGAATTGATCCAACGCATGGAAAGCCTGCTGGGTGCGCAGGACCATGGTGCCAGCGCGCCTGCAGCGGCAAGAAAATCAACGGTCAAGAAAGCAATCACGCCCCGATAGGCTGCGCCATACAGGATGGCCGCAGGGGTGAAGCAAGGAGCCCTCGTATGAAATCCAAAATTGTCTCTGCAGCGGATGCTGTCGCACTTATTCACGACGGTGACACCCTGGTGTGCTCCGGCTTTGGCGTGGTCGGTGTGCCGGATGAGTTGCTGGTGGCGCTGGAAAAGCGTTTTCTGGAAACCGCGGCGCCGCGCCATCTGCATCTGCTGTTTGGCGGTGGTCCGGGCGACGGCAAGGACCAGGGACTGAACCGGATTGCACACGAGGGGCTGCTTGCCTCGGCCATCGGTGGCCATTGGGGCCTGGTGCCCAAGGTAGGTGCTATGGCCATGGCTAACCAGATCGAGGCCTACAACCTGCCGCTGGGCGTGATCTCGCACATGTACCGCGACATCGCCGCAGGTTTGCCGGGCAACCTCACCTCCGTGGGCCTGGGCACCTTTGTTGATCCGCGGCTGCAGGGCGGCAAGATCAACGCGCGCACCACGCAGGACATCGTGGAAGTGACCACCCTGGGCGGGCGCGAGTTGCTGTTCTACAAGGCGCCCAAGCCCAATGTGGCATTCATTCGTGCCTCCATTGCCGACCCCGATGGCAACCTGTCACTGGAGCGCGAAGCGCTGACGCAGGATGCGCTGGCGATTGCCATGGCAGTCAAAAATTCCGGCGGCATTGTGATTGCACAGGTGGAGTTCATCACCGAGTCCGGTGCCATGCTGCCCCGGCGCGTCAAGGTGCCCGGCATTCTGGTGGACTGTGTGGTGGTGGGCCGGCCCGAATACCACAAGCAAACCTATGGCACGCCTTACCACCCGGCACTTTCCGGCGAAATGCGGGTGCCGCTGGACGCGCTGCCGCCCATGCCGTTTGACGAGCGCAAGGTGATTGCCCGGCGCGCTGCTTTCGAGTTGATGCCCAATGCAGTGGTCAATCTGGGCATCGGCATGCCCGAAGGTGTGGCCGACATTGCCAACGAAGAGCGCCTGTTGCGCTACATGACACTCACAGCCGAGCCCGGCGTGGTGGGCGGTGTGCCCGGCAGCGGCATGAACTTCGGCTCCAGCACCAACGCCACGGCGCAGTTGGACATGAACCAGCAGTTTGACTTTTACGACGGCGGGGGACTGGATCTGGCCGTGCTCGGTCTGGCCGAATGCGATGCGCGTGGCAATATCAACGTCAGCCGTTTCGGCCCGCGTCTGGCCGGCGCCGGCGGCTTTATCAACATCACGCAAAACAGCCGTACCGTCATATTTATTGGCACCTTTACTGCTGGCGGTCTGGATGTGAAGGTGGGCGACGGCAAGCTGACCATCGTCAAAGAAGGCAAGTTCCGCAAGTTTGTGGAGACCATTGAGCAAGTCACCTTCAGCGGTGAGTACGCTTCGCGCATGGGCAAAAAAGTCTTGTACATCACCGAGCGTTGTGTGCTGACTCTGACCCCCGAAGGCCTGGAGCTGACCGAGGTGGCACCGGGCGTCGACATCGAACGCGACATCCTGCCCTATATGGCGTTCAAGCCCATCATCCGCAATCCGCAGTTGATGGACCAGCGCATCTTCCGCGACGAAATCATGGGCCTGAAGGACACCATTCTCTCGATCTCGCTGCTGGAGCGTATCTCCTACCAGCCCGAGCGCAATTTGCTGTTCCTGAACTTCCAGGGCCTGAAGCTTGTCAGTCCGAAGGACGCACAGGATGTGCAGGATGCGGTGGAACGCAAATGCAAGGAAATCGGCCGCAAGGTGAACCTGATCGTGAACTACGATGGCTTCGAAATCCTGGAGCCCGCCATGGATGCCTACACCGAAGTGGTGAAGACCATGAGCGAAAAATACTACGATAAGACTACGCGCTACAGCACCAGCGCATTCCTGCGTAACAAGCTCGGTGCCGCTATCAGTGGCCGCGGTCTGGCCCCGCATATATACGAAACGCAGGCCGAGGCCGAAGCCGCGATTTAGTGCCGGCGCAGCCTGTACGGGCTGCGTATTTTTCATACACATACGCATACAGGTCCTTGGGTAGTCAAGGGCCGGGGAATGGGCACGGCCCGTGCTTGCGGTGCTGCAACTGCCCATTCCCAATGGCCCATCCAGCCAATTACCGGCTAGACTGCGCCGAAAAAATCCACTCGAAATATTCACTCCGAAATATTTAGCTAGTGAATGTCCGATGGTGGACAAAGCGCCCCTTGCAAAGCAAGGAAAGCGGTAATAGTCCGTCCAGTAGAAAAATATTCCGACCCTTTGAGACCCAACGACCGGCCAGGTGATGCCAATGCCCGTCGGCTGGAACCCCGCAATGTTGGTTGCGAGGCTCAAACCACATTCCCTTTCTTGTAGCTACCCATTGAGCGGGTAGCTGTTGCAGACATTTGCTGCCAGGCCGCTGCCGTTGGCTGACAGCATGTATTGCCGTCGAGCGGGGCTGTGGTGAAACACCATTCAGGGTTGGTGTTTCTGGTTTTCTTGAAGGAATCCGCGACAAAACGTTGTCGGAATCAATAAGAGCAACAAGTCAGCAAAGGCGAAGAATGTTTTCATATGGGACGAGAGATCAGAGCGAACTGGTGGGCGGTGCGGCGTGGCTCCATCTGAGCCATTTTGTTCCCAGAGATTTTTTTGGAACTGTGAACGACGATTTTCCGCATGCCAGGTCTATTCATGTGGGAGTGCGCGCGTGAATATCCCGCGCCGCGCCCTTTTTGGCAAACTCACTACCGATCTGTTCCGGGCCATTGAATCGGCCACGGCCTTCGCCAAGCTGCGCGGAAATCCTTACGTGGAAATGGTGCACTGGCTGCACCAGATCTGGCAGATATCAGGTAACGACTTTCACCGGATCGCTGCACATTACGGTGTGGATGCGGCACAGGTCGAAAAAGACCTCACGATCGCACTGGCTCAGTTGCCAGGCGGAGCCAGCGGTATCAATGACTTCAGCCACCTGATCGAAGCGTCCATTGAACGCGCCTGGGTATTTTCCAGTTTGTCGATGGGCGACAAGAGTATTCGTGGCGCCTGGCTGTTAGCGGCGCTGCTGCAGACCCCCGATTTGCGACGCGTCCTTCTGGGTATTTCCCCGAGCTTTCAGAAGATCCCACCGCTGCAAGCAGGAGACGAATTTCCACTCCTCATTGCCGGGTCCAAGGAAGATGCGTCCGCCTCGCAAGAGGCAAGTGATTTGCCCGCAGCCATACCGGGCGAAGCCAGTGGCGCACTGGAGCCGCAGCAAGATGGCAAGTCGACCCTGGCCAAGTACTGCACCGATCTGACTGCTTTAGCCCGTGACGCGCGCATCGATCCGGTCATCGGGCGCGAGCATGAAATCCGCACCATGGTCGACATCCTGCTGCGCCGTCGCCAAAACAACCCCCTGCTGACCGGTGAGGCAGGCGTTGGAAAAACTGCGGTGGTAGAGGGCCTGGCATTGGCCATCGTAGCCAAGAAAGTGCCGCCTAATTTGCAGAACGTGCGCATGCTCAGTCTGGACGTGGGGGCTCTGTTGGCTGGTGCGAGCATGCGCGGAGAATTTGAGTCGCGTCTGAAAGCCGTACTGAAAGAAGCCAGCGAGTCCGCGCAGCCCGTCATTTTGTTTGTGGATGAGGTGCACACCTTGGTAGGTGCGGGTGGTCAGGCCGGCACCGGGGATGCGGCCAATTTGTTCAAGCCTGCGCTGGCCCGCGGCGCTTTGCGCACGATTGGAGCCACGACCTGGTCGGAGTACAAAAAACACATAGAAAAAGACCCGGCTCTGACGCGGCGCTTTCAGGTGCTGCAAGTGATGGAGCCCGAAGAAGCCGCCGCTATTTCCATGGTGCGCGGTCTGGTGCCGGCATTTGCCAAGCACCACGGCGTCACCATTCTCGATGAGGCCGTGCGTGCGGCGGTCACCTTGTCGCACCGCTACATCCCGGCGCGGCAGTTGCCTGACAAGGCCATCAGCCTGCTCGATACGGCGTGTGCACGCGTTGCCATGTCCTTGCACTCGCCATCGCGGGAGCTTGAAAACCTGCACGCCCGACTGGCCGCCCTGGAAGGAGAAGTCGATCTGCTTTCGCAGGAGGCCGCCATGGGCAAAGTGCGTGGTCCGGCGCTTGCGACCTTGGAGGCGCAAGTGGCCGAACTGGAAGTGAGTCAAGCCTTGCAGACACAGGCGGCGCTGGCAGAGCGCGAATTGAGCTCGGCTATCTTGACGCAACGAGAGCAATTGCAGCATGCGCCGGATGCGGGTGAAAAGCTGTTGCTGACGCAGGAGCTTCAGCGACTGGAACAAGAATTCGCTGTGCTGCAAGGTGACAGCCCGCGCATGCATATTGAAGTGGAAGCCAGTGTGGTGGCATCCATCGTGGCCGACTGGACCGGTATACCCGTAGGCCGGATGGTGCGTGACGATGTTGCGGCCGTGATGGCATTGGATAGCCAATTGCGCAAACGTGTGGTTGGGCAGGATCAGGCGCTTGCTGTCATCGCCGAGAGAGTGAAGACGGCCAAGGCCAAACTCAGCGATCCGAATAAGCCCTTGGGAACCTTCCTGCTGGTGGGGCCTTCGGGTGTCGGCAAGACGGAGACTGCCCTGGCCCTGGCCCAAGCGGTCTATGGCGGAGAACACAACCTCATCAGCATCAATATGAGCGAGTACCAGGAGGCACACACCGTCTCCAGCCTGAAGGGCTCCCCGCCAGGCTATGTGGGCTACGGAGAGGGGGGTGTACTCACGGAGGCGGTGCGCCGCAGACCGTATAGCGTGATATTGCTGGACGAGGTGGAAAAAGCCCACCCTGACGTGCATGAAGTGTTCTATCAAGTGTTTGACAAAGGATGGATGGAGGACGGTGAAGGCCGTGTCATCGACTTCAAGAACACGCTGATTCTTCTCACCAGCAATGCCGGCTCAGAAGTCACCAGCAGCTTGTGCGAAGACCCCGCGTTGGCTCCGGATGCGACAGCGTTGGTGGAAGCCCTGCAGCCCGAGTTGCGCAAGGTGTTCCCGGCCGCGTTCCTGGGTCGTTTGACCATCGTGCCCTACCTGCCTTTGCCTGGCAGTTTGTTGGAGGCCATTGTGGGCTTGCAACTGCAAAAAGTGGTGGTCCGCATGCAGGAGCAGCATGGCATTGCCCTCGAATGCACGCCTGCTGCCATTGCGCACATCGTGAGCCAATGTGGCACCCATGAGACCGGCGCCCGGCGCATCAGCCAGTTCATCGAGCAAAACGTGCTGACGCAACTCGCTCAATGTTGGCTGCAGGCTATGCAAGACCACAGCGTGCTGCGCAAGGTGGTCTTGCACGCCGAGTCGGAGCTCTTGCGGCAGCCCCAGGACTATCAGTCCGTTGCGTCCAAAGCGGGCCTGCATTTGCAACTGTTTGGGGAGGAGTGAAGCAATGCCTGCATTCCTCCCAATCGTTCACCTTCGTCAGGCGCGAGCCATCGCGCAGGGCGCTATTCAACCGACCGGTCTGGGTGGTCCGGTCACTCTGTTTCTCATCAACCTGAAGGAATCCCTATGAGTGCCAGCAACAGCAGTCAAAAGTTCATTGCGCGCAACCGTGCTCCACGCGTGCAAATTGAATACGACGTTGAAATTTACGGTAGCGAAAAGAAGATCGAGCTGCCTTTTGTGATGGGGGTACTGGCCGACCTGTCGGGCAAGCCGGTCGAGCCGCTACCCGGCGTAGACGAGCGCAAATTCCTCGAAATTGACATCGACAATTTCGACGAGCGCATGAAGGCGATCGCACCCCGCGTCGCGTTCAGCGTGCCCAACACCCTCACCGGCGCCGGCCATGTCATGGTCGACATCACATTCGAGAGCATGAACGATTTCTCGCCCGCCGCAGTGGCCAACAAGGTCGATGCGCTCAAGCAATTGCTGGACGCACGCACCCAGCTCTCCAACCTGCAGACCTATATGGACGGCAAGGCTGGAGCAGAGGATTTGGTGCGCAAGCTGCTGTCGGATCCGGCGCTGATGAAGTCGCTGGCGGCAAGTCCCAAGCCTGCTGTCCTGAACTCCTGATTTCCTAACGTACTTACCTCTTACCTTTTTCAAGACAAAGGACTTTCATCCATGGAAACACAAACTGCTGTTACTGGCGGCGCAACCCAGTTTTCCGATCCCGGTGTCTTCACGGGCTTGCTGGATCGTGAATTCAAACCCAAGGGCGACCAACAGCGCGAAGCCGTAGAAGCCGCTGTTCGTACCCTGGCCGAGCAAGCGCTGGGCAACACCGTCACCATGAGTGACGATGCCTATGCCAGCATCGAAGCCATCATTGCCGAGATTGACCAGAAGCTCACCGCGCAGATCAACCTGATCCTGCACCACGAAGAATTCCAGCGTCTCGAATCCGCCTGGCGCGGGCTGGACCATCTGGTGTCCAACACCGAAACCGACGAGATGCTGAAGATCCGCTTCATGGACATCAGCAAGGTCGAGCTGCGTCGCACCATGCGCCGTTTCAAGGGCGTGGCATGGGACCAGAGCCCATTGTTCAAGCGCCTGTACGAAGAAGAATACGGTCAACTCGGTGGCGAGCCCTATGGCTGCCTGGTGGCTGACTACTACTTTGACCATACGCCGCCTGATGTGGAGTTACTGGGTGCCATGGCCAAGATCGCCTCGGCTGCCCACGCCCCCTTCATTGCCGGTGCTGCACCCAGCAATCTGCAAATGGATTCCTGGCAAGAGTTGGCCAATCCGCGCGACCTGGCCAAGATCACCGGCAACCTGGAGCACGCCGCCTGGAACTCGCTGCGCTCTACCGAAGACGCACGGTATGTGGGCCTGTGCATGCCCCGTTTCCTGGGTCGCCTGCCCTATGGCGCGAAGACCAACCCGGTGGATGCCTTCAACTTCGAAGAAAACACCGAAGGCGCTGACCACAAAAACTACGTGTGGAACAACGCGGCCTACGCCATGGCGGTCAACATCAACCGCAGCTTCAAGCTCTACGGCTGGTGCACCATGATCCGTGGCGTGGAGTCCGGCGGTACCGTGGAAAACCTGCCTTGCCACACTTTCCCCACGGACGACGGTGGCTTTGACATGAAGTGCCCCACCGAAATCGCGATTTCGGACCGCCGCGAAGCCGAATTGGCCAAGGCCGGTTTCATTCCGTTGATCCATCGCAAGGGCACGGACCACGCCACCTTCATCGGTGCGCAGTCCTTGCAGAAGCCCCAGGAATACATGGATCCGGATGCAACCGCCAACGCCAACCTGTCGGCCCGTTTGCCCTACCTGTTTGCCAGCACACGTTTCGCGCACTACCTGAAGTCCATCGTGCGCGACAAGGTGGGTGCCTTCAAGGAACGCGAAGAAATGCAAACCTGGCTGAACGGCTGGATCATGAACTATGTGGACGCTGACCCCGCCAATTCCAGCCAGGAAACCAAGGCGCGTCGCCCTCTGGCCGCTGCTGAAGTGGTGGTGGACGACGTGGAAGGCAATCCCGGCTACTACAGCGCCAAGTTCTTCCTGCGCCCGCACTTCCAGCTCGAAGGCCTGACAGTCAGCCTGCGTCTGGTGGCCAAGCTGCCTTCGGTGAAGGCCGCTGCTTAAGCGACCTTGCTTCTTGACGAGATTTTTTTACTTCACTCAATTACTAGGACACATCAAATGGCACAAGACATCTTTTTGAAAATCGCCGGCATCGACGGTGAGAGCCTGGACTCGGCCCACAAAAACGAAATCGAAGTCAGCAGCTGGACCTGGCAGGTTCTGCAGGAATCCAATATGCATGCGGGCTCCGGCGGTGGCTCCGGCAAGGCCACGGTCAAGGACCTGAGCTTTGTGCACAGCGTAGACCGTTCCAGCCCCAACCTGATGAAGTTCTGCCTGACCGGCAAGCACATCGCCGAAGCCAAGCTCACGGTTCGCAAGGCCGGCGGTAGCCCGCTGGAGTACCTCAAGATCACCATGACCGACGTCGTGATCACCAATGTGCAACCGGCAGGCTCGTCTGCTGACGAGATCATCAAAGAGCAGGTGAGCATGGCCTTCGCCAAGGTCAAGCAAGAGTACACGGTGCAAAACCAGCAAGGCGGCTCCGGCGGCGCGGTCACCGCAGGCTACGACATCAAGCTGAACAAAGAAGCCTGATTGCGAAGGGTCAACCCGGGGGCTTTTGCCCCCGGGTTCTTTGGTCCCCGGTGGCATTGCGTCGCCGGGGTTCCTCCAAATGTTGCTGAAAGCTATCGGAGCGGACATGTACCGACTGTTGTCAAACTCGCTTGTTGTGGCATTGCGCCATACGGGTGCAGCTGCGCGCCTGATCAAGCTCGCGCTCGCGCTGGCATTTCTGTTCGCCCTGGCGGCACAGGTGCAAGCGCAGGAAGCCAAAGAACAAACCAAGCTGGTTCTCGCCGTAGAGGCAACGTCCGGAGTCAATCCGGATACCAGTCTGCGTCCATCGCCCATCAAGGTCCGCATTTACGAACTCAAGGACCCCGGTTCCTTTGCGGAAGCGGATTACTTCAGCCTGGATACCACCGACAAGGTCACGCTGGCGGCCGATATGCTGGCCAAGGATGAGTTCATCTTGCGTCCGGGCGAGAGCCGCACCATCGAGCGCAAGAGCAATGCCCAAACCACGGCCATCGGGGTGCTGGCGGGATACCGGGATTTGCCCAACTCCACCTGGCGCGTGATCTACAAGCTCAAAGAAGCACCCGCAGCCTCCTGGATGCGCGTACTGCTTCCGGCCAACCGGGCCGAGCTGAGCATTCAGTTGCAGCCACAAGGCATCGCCTTGACCGAAAAGCCCTGACGCCCCCTTTTGCCACGCTAACCACAACCACACTATGACCTGGTCTAACAAAGTTACCTGGAGCGAAGGCCTGTTTTTGCGTCCTCAACTCTTTCAGCAGCAGGAGCGTTACCTGGAGAGCTTTGCGCACAAACGCTCGGCACCCTTGTCGCCTTTCTATTGGGGCTTTAGCCAATACCGCATCGACATCGAGTCACTTACCCTGGGAAAGCTGGTGCTGGCCTCCGCCACAGGCATTTGCGCGGATGGCACGCCGTTTGACATGCCCAGCCAAACGCCCCCGCCGCCGCCGCTCACGCTCTTGCCCGAGCATTTGCAACAGACTATTTATCTGGCACTGCCCATTCGCACCCCGAATGGGGAAGAAACGACCTTTGACGCGGCACCGGGTTCGCTGGCGCGCTTCAACGTGTTTGAGACCGAGTTGCGCGACTCCAACTCCATAGGCCAGGGTGCCAAAACCGTACAACTCAGCCAGCTGCGCATGATGCTGGTGCCTGAAAAAGAACTCACCAGTGCCTGGATGGGTCTGCCCCTGGCCAAGGTGATAGCGCTGCGCAGCGACGGCAGCGCCGAGTTGGACGCCACTCTCATTCCACCGGTCAACCGCTATGGTGCCAGTGACTTGCTGGTGCAGTGGATGACCCAGTTGCATGGCACCACCCACCAGCGCGCCGACAACCTGGCGCAACGCCTGAGCGGCAGCGCCGGCACCGGTGCCACCCAAGCGGCCGAAGTGAGCGACTTTCTGTTGCTGCAAATCTTGAACCGCTTTGAGCCCTTGCTGGATCACCTTTTGCGCGTCAAAGAAACTTCCCCCGAAGTGGCCTACACCCTGCTGCGCAGCATGGCCGGCGAGTTGTCCACCTTCATTCGCACCCAGACGCGCCGCCCCACCGAGGTGCCGGTGTACGAACACCGCGACCCTTACACCACCTTCAAGGCGCTGGTGGAAGATACGCGCGAACTGCTCAACAACCTGCTGGTGCGCAGTGCCCAGAGTATTGACTTGCAGGCCAAGTCGCACGGCATGCATTTGGCCAGCCTGGACCCGGTCGAGCTGCGCGGCTTCAACAGCCTGGTGTTGGCAGTGAATGCCAACATGCCCACCGATCAGCTGGCGCAGTTGTTCCCGGCGCACGGCAAGTTGGCGCCCGCCGATCGGCTGCCCGAGCTGGTGCGCCTGCACCTGCCCGGCATTGCGCTGCGTGTGCTGCCGGTACCCCCGCGTCAAATTCCGTTCAACGCCGGTTATGTTTACTTCCAGGTCGAGCCCCAGGGCGCGATGTGGGAGCACATGCTCACGCACGGTGGCATCGGGCTGCATGTCGCGACGCAGTTCCCGGGCCTGCGCATGGAACTGTGGGGAGTGCGTTGATGAAGCCATATCGTAGTTCTGCAGTGATCTTCCAGTGTGTCTGTGTTCAGGTCGCAATCGCTCTCAATTGCCTATGTGCTTTTCCAGCTAATGCCCAATCACCGACTTCAATCAAAAGCCCTATTCAGGGCAGCAGCTATGTGAATGTCGATGAACTGCACTGCGGAAATCAGAATGTCTTGATTGTTTCCAGTTGCATCGCCAGAGACGCGTACAACAGCGACCCCTATTGCTTCTCGCAAGAGGTCACCTTCATGAGTGAGCAAAGTAGGGTCACAAATTCCTATCTTTACAAGTACCCGCCCAGTTCAAGTCAGTTTGCGTATGGCGCAACTTGCGTGGCAACTGGAGCCGATTACCTCGTTGAGCTCAGTAGTTCGAATCTTGGAAATTGTGCTCAATGCGAATGGTCCGACTTTTTCACTGCTTCCGGAAAATATATAGCGTCTTCGCCGTCTCCAAAGATGGCTGGCGGTATCAAAAGACGTCTATTGACGAAATCCCAAGAGCGACTTATTCGCGATGCAAACGTGGTTAGAAAAATCGAACTGACTACCACTGCACGATAGGGCCAGTCATATGACGAATCACTACAAAGACAAGCTTGATACCTCCGTGGGACGTGTGGCAGGTGTGTCGCGCAAAGCGGGAGATGCGAGTCAGGAAGTCAAAGCCCAGATTGTTGCAGCCATTAAGCGCTATGGCAGTGAATACAAACTTTCCTTAAAAGATGTTGCAAACCTCATCGCTTTCGCAAAGATAGAGTCTGGGTATAACCCGGATGCCGCGGCACATGGTGAATGGACTTCTGCCTCCGGCGTCTTTCAGATTACCGACTCGACTGCTGCCGATGCATCGACGCGGTTAAGTGGGAAGCCTCGCGTCAATAGTATTGATCCAGGTGCATATGACAGGTTCGATTACGTCTCAAACATCAAGTACGGCATAGTCGTTTACCTTGACAAGAAAGCCCGTGCCAAGTCGGATGACGCATACGACATCTATGCGGTCTGGAATTCGAATACAGACGAGTATGAGAAATACAAAGAGCAGTTGAAAACGGAAGCCGAGGCCAATGAAAAGACCCTGAAGCAAGAAGCCGCATCAGGCTCTGGTGGTTCGGCTAGTGCTGGCCGCAAGATCATCGTGCTAGGCGACCCGACCAGCCATGGTGGCAAGGTCATCAGTGGCTCGGCTGCGCACACCATCGGTGGCAAGGCGATTGCACGCAAGGGTGACAAGGTCGATTGCCCCGAAAAATACCCGGATGGTTCGTCCCATGGCGTGAACGCGATCATCGAGGGCGAAGCCAACATGCCCATTGATGGCATACCCGTCGCACTGGAGGGTCACAAGACCGTCTGCGGTTGCACGTTGATCGGCACCTCGCCAGCGACTTACGGCTAATCAAACGAGTTACCACCATGCCCCTCTTTAACGCCCCCCGTGCTCTCACCCTTAAAAGCCCCGCCATTCCCGTGGTGGCGGGTCAGGCTGCGCTGGTACCTTTGAAGCTCGAAGGTGGCGAGGGCATCAACAGTCTGTTTGACTACCGGCTAACGCTGCAGACGCCGGACGCCTATAACTTCAGGGCCTCGGAAGGCTCCAACTTTGATATGGAGAGTTTTGTTGGCTTGGAGCTGACTTGCTATGTCGAGCTGGAAGGCCATGGCTCTTTTGCGGCAGGTGTGGCGGGCGGTGGCGGCGCAGCCAATCAGGGCGCCGGTGTACGCGAAATCTCGGGGCTCATCACAGCTGCCCGATTCATCGGCGAAGAAAGTCGCCACGCTCTCTATGAGCTGACGCTGCGCCCCTGGCTGCACCTGGCCACGCTCACCACCGACTGCAAGGTGTTCCAGGACAAGACCCCGGTCGAGGCCATTGAAGCCGTGCTGGCCGACTACCCGTTTGCCGCTGACAAGCGCTTGATTGAGGATTACCCCCAGCGCGATTTTCAGGTGCAGTACAACGAAACCGACTTTGAGTTCGTCACCCGTCTGATGCAGGAGTGGGGCATCAACTACCACTTCGAACATTCCGGCGGCGTGCACCGTCTGATCTGGAGCGACCACAACGGCGCCTTCCAGGTCACGCAAGGGGATGCAGGCAAGGGCGCTAGCGTCTACCACCAGATTCCCTTCTACCCACTGGGACACAAGATAGACCGGGAATACATCCACGGCTTCAGCCCCATCGGCAGCCTTACCAGCGGCAGCTATGCCACGCGCGAGTATGACTACACCCGTCCCCGCGCCAGTCTGGACGCCCGCGCGGAAGCACCCCGCAACACCGGCCACGCCGCGCAGGAGGTATACCTGTGGCGTGCTGACAAAGCAGGGCTGGGCGGCAGCGACTACAGCCAGCCCAATCGCGGCGCGGACAAGGCGGCTAACCAAACCGAAGGGCAGGGCAAGCACCTGGCCCGCCTGCGCATGCAGACGCTGCGCCAAACCGGGCTTCGTGCTGCAGGTGTGGGCCATGTGCGCGGTATCGTGCCCGGCTGCACCTTCTCTTTAAGCGGACATCCACAAGAAAAAGCCAACGCCGAATACATTACGCTGCATACCCGTTTTCTGATGGAGAACGTGGGAGAAGACACGCAGCGGAATGTGTCAGCCGCTGTCCTTTCAGATGCGCAGAGGCTTGCCGGTAATTGGCACGTGACGGTTCAGTTTGAAGTGCAGCCCGCCACCGAGGTTCTGCGCCCCGAAGCAACACAGCGCAAACCAAAAACCGGCGGGCCGGAAATCGCCTTGGTAGTCGGCCCCGGTGCCGATACCGCCGAGAGCAACATCTACACCGACAACCTGGGCCGCATCAAGGTGCAGTTCCCCTGGGACCGTTATGGTGAGATGAACCAGAACAGCTCCTGCTGGTTGCGCGTCTCCAGCACCTGGGCCGGCAACCAACTCGGTGCCATGCACCTGCCCCGCATTGGCGAAGAGGTGATCGTTGAGTTTTTGGGTGGCGACCCGGATATGCCCGTAGCCGCAGGGCGCGTGTACAACCAGGTCAACCTGCCACCGTGGAGCCTGCCCGAACAGCAGGCTCTGTCCGGCTTCAGAAGCCGCGAACTGATCCCCGGTGGCGGCAACAGCGCCGCGGGTCGCAGCAACCACCTGATCCTGGACGACACCGAACAAAAGATTCAGGCTCAGCTCAAGAGCGACCACCAGCACAGCCAGCTCTCCCTGGGCTGCATCACAAGAATCGAAAACAACGCGGGCCGCAAAGACGCGCGTGGCGAAGGTTTTGATTTGCGCACCGATGGCCACGGCGTGCTGCGTGCCAAAGACGGCATGCTGATCAGCACCGAGGCGCGCGCAGGAGCCCAGGCCCATGCCAAAGACATGGGAGAGACTACGTCGCGGTTGCAGCAGGCCCACAGCCAGCATGAAGCCTTGGGCGATCTGGCCCAGCAACACCAGGCCCAGGACTCCGCCGACCAGGGCGATGTTGCCAAGGCCATCCGGGCGCAGAACCATACGGTGCAGGGCAAGCCGGGCGCGGAAGGCGAGTTCCCCGAACTGTCAGAACCGCACATCGCCATCGCCAGCCCGGCCGGCATCGAATCCACCACACCCGGCAACACCCACCAGCACAGCGGCGAGCACCACGCCATCACCAGTGGCGCGCACACCAGCATCAGCAGCGATAAGAGCCTGCTGGTGGTGGCTAAAGAGGCTGTGCGCCTGTTTGCCTACAAGAGTGGCATGAAGTTGATCTCGGCCAGCAGCGATGTGCACATCAATGCGCTCAAGACCAGCATCCACCTGCTGGCCAAGATGGACATCACGCTCACCTCCAACACCATTGCGCTCTCGGCCAAAAAGCAGGTGCTGGTGAATGGAGGCGGCAGCTACATGCAATGGAGTGCGGGCAGCATTGAAGAAGGCACGGCAGGCACGCGCGTGGCGCATGCGGGCACGCATCCGGTGGCGGGACCGGACAGCTTGCCCGCCGTGGCTTCAAAGTATCCAACGGGGATTTGCAAGGAGTGCATGAAGAAGGCAAATCTGCGGGCATCGGCCCTGACACCACGCACATGAACTACAGCCGCGCCACTTTTGAGTCGGAGTTTGCTGCCATTCGTAATGGAGACATGCGGCAGTGGTTGAGCAAGTGCGTCGGTACGCCTGTATTTGCCTTGGTTAATGTGGCCCGCTGCGATGCGCCAGCGCTCGCCACGCTGTGCCAGGACTTTGGGCTGGAAATGCTCAGCCTTTTCGATAACACACCCGAAGAAGACCACGCCAGCACCGGGCCGCATCTGATTGCAATGCCCCAACATTGCAGCGCTGAACTGCTTGATGGTTTGGCCTTGCAGTGCGCAGTAAAAGATGCCCTGAGTCTGATCGCATCGTTCCAGCCGGTATACCGGTTGGTGGCACATCTTCAGTCCTGGTTCAACGGCGTGCTCGATGGCAAGACCGACGTTCTGGTTCGTTATTTTGACCCTCGCATCGGCTTTGATCTGATGGCCCTGCTGCCCGCAGTCGAGCGCCACGCATTTCTGGAGCCGTTGCAGTTTTGGGCCGGTTGGAAAGCCGACTTTTCGCCCATTGTCATGCCAGGCAGCGCTACGCGCGCGGCCGCAGCGCGCGCGCAGCCACTCCCTATCAGCAAAGAAATGGCCATGGCGCTGGGCCACATCAATACCGCCGACCTGATCTTGGGCCTTATCACCGAAGAAGACCTGGATGGCGGCGAACTGGATCCCATCGCGCCCGCACTGCAGCGCCACATCGCTCAGCGGCAGCTTGCACAAGTGCACGCCGTGGGCTTGTCAGCATGGGCCGATCAGCGGTTTTGGGTCGGCATGGGTTTGCGCATCAACGCCATGCTGGGTGACGTTGAAACCGGGCGCGCATGGTTGTCCAAGGCCAAGCAAGACCGGGTACCCCTCTCAACCCTGCTTATTCATGAGCCCGAAGAACTGTGGGCGCGCGCGAAGGCGCGTGCGCCGCAGGCGCTGGGCGAAGTGGCACAGAAGTTCCTGACATCTTTGAAGGCGCAGCCCCGTGGGCTGGCGATGACACCATGAACATGACTACGGTAAGCAACCTGGCTGCATCGTCCAACAGGGGCAAGTCCCCCGAGCCCGCATGTACCGACTGCGAAACCTTGCCAGACGTGCACGCAGTGATCCTGTATCCGAGCTTGGGTGCACCTCTGGTGCTGGCACGTGGACAAACCCACTGCAGCATCATCATTGCGACCAACGACGCGATGGGCACCATCGAGATGGGCTCTAGGACAGCCTCCCCTTTTAGAAATGTGGCCACGACCCTCTATAGAGCAGTCGATAGGCACCTGCGACTGATCAAAATATCCGAAAAGAAGACTACTGATGACACCACCCAAGGTCAGCTCTTTGCGGACGGAAAAAGCTACGCCGCTGCCAAAGCGGCTATTACAGGCCACTACATAGGTCACATCACGCAGCGTGAGCCTTTCGTCACCAAGGATGCGTCCGGCGCTGTGGACATGGTCTTTAGTCTCTCGCCCCACGCGGTCAAACTATACGAAGCCCATTCGCATGTGTTTGAAATAGTGCTGGACCTTAGCGCTGCCCCGTTTAAAAGCATCAGCAACAGCGAATTCATGTCTTTTGCCTGGATGGTCAAGCAGTCCAAGGCCAGCGCCGAGTTGCCTGGCACGCACGCACATTGCAACGACTTGGCAATCGTCAAGTTTCGCAACCAACAATCGATGCTAGGCCATTTTGCAACATGGAAAGAGTTCGACATGTCAGGCAAATTGCGCAAGGGTATGCCTGCGCCCAAGCCTGCCAAGGAAAACGGCATATGGAGTTGGCACCCCGTCATCCGGTCAAAGACTTCCAACCAACTCAAACTGGGCCACCTGTCCGATGTACATGTCAACATCCGGCAAAACGTACTTGCCGAATCCCAGGCCAGCGTGCTGGAGGGTGTTGCCGCATCCCAACCCGTTGGCGACAAAGTATCCAACTGCCTGGAGGCGCTCAAGAACCTGTTCGACCAGTTTGGCAACGGACCCGCCAAGGCAGATGCTCTGGTCATAACCGGCGATCTGATCGACTTCAACCGCAACCTCTGCCCAGACCAAGCGCAAGGCAATATACAAAAGCAGTGGTCCGCCTTTAACGTCGTCAACAACGTACTCAACCAAAGCATGTACCCACGTGGTCAGGACGACATGCTCATGTTCAGCCTGGTGCGTTACGCCTACACCGATCTGCAATTGCCGGTTTTTATGACCAGCGGCAACCACGAGGCATACCAAGTGCCCTATGGCATTAGCCCCCGGGTCGAGGTTGTGCGTGACCTGGCTGGCCGTGGCCTTACTGAATCTGCGGGTATGGCCTTCGCAGATGCCATACGAAAAATGAGTCCAGAAGATAAAGAAGGACTCAACGCATACGCAAAAATGAGAGCCAACCCGGGCATCTCGGCAGATCACAACATGACTATCTTTGAGGCCACTCTGGCCTATGGGCCTACGTACGCCCAAGTCATTTTGACGGAGAACTTCAACAACACCCAGTTTGATTGGTTCTATGCCCTCTTCACTCCTCTCAACAACTGGTGCATCCATTACGGCGCAAGCCCGGCGAAACCCCGGCAAGCCTTGGTGGGCCTGGGCTGGGGCGATGCGGAAAACTACAAAAATTCCGGCAACTTCAATCCCATGGATAGCGACAACCAGGGATTAGGCATGTTGCCCCGCAGCGTAGACGGCATCAGCGAAGCGCAAAAATTCATACTTGCTCACGCACAAAATCGCAAAGCCCAGGGCCAAGTTAAAACCTTGAGCGTGTTCAGCCACTTCACCCTTATCAACTACAGCAGTGCTATCGCACTCAATGCAAAAGGGGCCAGTCTGCCGGTGCAAGACGGCGCGTTCGAAGCCTACAACACGGGCACCTGTCAGAAGAACCAGAAGTGGTATTTCACTGAATGCATCAATGCGGAAGGCAAGTCTGTGGACTACCACTTCAGCGGCCACAGTCACCGTGCTGGCGTGTATCTGGGCGAAATTCGCAAGTCGGGTCGAAGCAGCACCGGAGAGTCCCACTTCCACATCACCCGCGCCTTCGAGCACACCACTACGCCGATCAGTCTAGGTGCACACGGCCAGACAGCACTCGTCGTGAGCAGCAGCGGTGGCCCGGTAGGCGTGCAGAACTATTCGGGCGAGTTGCAGGCGGGTGATGACAGCTGGACACTGCGCCCGGCTTCGGGAACCTTGCTAGACCCCGACCGCCATACCGTGCAACGTGTGGTGGTCAACACTTTGAACGTTCCTATGGCCAAGCCGCGCCTATGTGTGGCGCTGGATTATGTGCATTTGGGGAGACCGCAATCGTTGCATTTTGAGCAGCAAATTCTTCGCACTGAGAAACTTCCTGACGACTGGAAGCTGAAGCTCATTTTGGGCAAGAATTTTTTAGGCCTCAACTGCATTGAGGGTGTGAGTTTTTGGGTTTTCCTTAGTGGCGAGGTAACCAGTTCCACCGCATCACGAGGTGGCAATGCAATGCAGGGTTGGAAACGCATTACTCCGGACTACACCCCTACTAACCAAGGCGGAGTCATTGAGTTCGAGAAGGCGCACATCGCGTTGCTGAATGCACTGATGACGAAACAGCCCATTGGAAAGGTGGTGTCGCCCATGTTTGCAGAAGTCAAGTTAGGCGAGCCTAACAACGCTCAGCCACAAACCAAGCTGTGGGCCAGCGACATGAATTGCACAGATCCTTGGGTATTCCCAGTCCAACTGAAAGTCACTTGCTTGCCTAACCAAGGTTCCAAGCCTGTGTATATGCACAGTGTGGAACGGCCATCTGGCAAGGATGGGGAGATCCCGATGTGGGATTGGTTGAGTCTGACGATGCCTAAAAAATACCCGCCTCGATCTGCTGTCATACGCGTGACCTAGCCCAAATCATGAAGCGCCGTCACTTTATGCAGGCCTTGAGCCTACCCCTAATTTTCCAGCCCCTTAGTGGATGCACCCTTATGGATAACAAAAAGCAGATTTCTCAATATGGAAAATTATTCGAGTACCTGAAAGATCCTGATATGCGCACTAAGGAAATGGGCGAAGAGGTCATGGAAGTTACAGGTGCGTTGTTTAGTGGTGTGTCATTTCGCGAAATGTCGTGGAAGAACATCCGCTTTGTGGAATGCGACTTTACGGGCTCTTATGAGCTGAAGCTCGCCCGGCTAGAAAACTGCCTGTTTACAGGGTGTCGGTTTGCGGGACTGTTTAGCTTTGGGTTGGCCAAAGACGTGCACTTTAGTAACTGCGTGGTTCGTGGAAATGCCGATTCCGCTTTGTATACCGATAAGGGCAGCACCAATGTTGTATTTGAGAACAGCGATATCCAAAGTCTTGCAGCTGATATTGAGACATGGGGTTCATTGGTCATGGATGGCGAAGCGAAGTACATCAACTGCGGTGTCAAGTGGTTCCACCTGAGTGGCGGTGAGAAACTGGACATTGAGCGCTGCCGCATAGAGCAGTCAATCATTGCTAGAAGTGGCATTGAAGTGCATCCCCCCGTCACCATCACCGACACCGAACTATTAGGCACCACGGACATGGTGTCCTCCTACATGTCCAGCCTGACCATGCGTAACTGCACGGTGGGCGTATTGGACTTGAAGCAGGCGCATGTCAGCGGCGATGTTCTGCTTGAAAAGGTAGTAGGTGAGCGTATTGACCTGAGCGTGAAGTCTGCGCGCAATGTGACGGTTCGCAATTGCACTTTAAAAGCAACGGAAGATCAAAAATTCTCATTTGAGATTGCTTCGGACAGTACCGATCAGCTTCTTCTTCAAGACTGCAATTTTGGAGAGGTTCCCGTCGCGATTGGCCCTGGGGGCTGGCTGCCAGAGGATGTTTTGCAGGCTGCTCCCCGCAACTCACTCACGCGTTTGATAGCTTGCAAACTGTCAAGCCTCGATTCAGCCTATGCATTCAGTAAGGCAATTTCTATTGAAGGCTGCACCATCAGCATCGCCGACTTCAGCAACAGCCGCATCGGCAACCTGCAAATCCAAGCCAGCACCATTAGCCAAAAGCTGGACCTGCGCAACACGCGCATCCAGAGCCATAGCATCAAAGACTTGCAGCCTAACCAGTACCGGCAGGTGCTGTTGGAGGGGTCCAACATCAAGCAACTTTCCAGTTAGTCCGCAGCAACGCATCTTCCCTCTTTTAGAAAAGCTAAAACATGAGCGAATCGACTTCCCCCATTTCCAACGATGACGACTGGCTCGCCTCGCGCGGCTCTTCGCAATCGGATACCGTCGTGTCACTGCGCGATGCCTTGGCACCTGGCCTCGTGTTCGAACCCGGCCCCAACCATGACGCCCGCCTGGCCGCTGTGCTTCTGGCTGTGGAGCAAAACCGCAACCCGTTTCTGGAAGCTGGCAGTGTCCTGCTGCGCAGCCTGGCCGAGTTGCCCAAGGAGCTCAATGCCGAGGGCTTGCGCGGTTTGCACACGTTGCTCACGCAGGAGTTGCAGACCTACACGCGGCTGTGCGAGCAGGCCAACTTGCGGCGCGACCATATGCTGGCGGTGCGCTATGCCCTGTGTACCGCGCTGGACGAAGCCATCAGCGCCAAACCCTGGGCGGGCGGGGAGGCGGGCAACACCGGCATGTGGTCTACCCAGGCGCTGCTGAACCAGTTCCATGGCGAGAGCGGTGGCGGCAAGACGGTGTTTCTGCTGATTGGCCGCCTGGCCAACGCGCCGGACGAACACATGCCGGTGCTGGAGGTGCTCCACCATCTGCTGAGCCTGGGTTTCATGGGCGACTACCGCGTGCAGACCGATGGCCATCGCATGATTGAGACCATCCGTCACCGCCTCTACACCATGGTGTTGGCCAGTCGCGAGCCGGTGGCGCGCGAGCTGTCGCCGCATTGGCAGGGCGTGGGTCAGGGCAAGTTCAAGTTGCTGCGCTCCATTCCGGTGTGGGTGTCGGCCAGCGTGTTGGGGCTGGTGCTGTTCGGGCAGTTCAGCTGGTTCAAATACCAGTTGCTCACCAAGTCTTCTGTGGTCGAGAAAAGCATTGAGGCCTTGGCCAAGCTGCAGCCGCCGCCCCAGGCGCGTAAGGCGGCGGTCAACCTCAATCTGGCGCAGTTGCTGCAGGTCGAGGTGGCCCAGGGGCGCGTGAAGGTGGATGAAAACGACCAGCGTGCGCGCGTGGTGTTCAAAGGTGATGGCATGTTCTCCGGCGGGCTGGACAAGTTGAGCCCGGGTAGCCTGGCCATTCTCGACAAGGTGGCCGGCGCATTGCAGCAAGTCGGCGGCACGGTGCGTGTGATCGGCCACACCGACAACCAGCCGATTGCCACGCCGGAATTTCCCAGCAACATGGTGTTGTCCGAGAAGCGGGCCAAGAGTGTGGTGACGGTGTTGCAGGCCAAGGGTATCGATGCCAGGCGCTTGCAGGCCGTTGGCATGGGAGACACACAGCCCGCAGATACCGCCAACACCGATGCGGCGCGCGCCGCCAACCGGCGTGTCGAGATTGAAGTGAGTGACTCAGGCGTGCCGCCTGCCGCGTCACAGGCACCCACTCCCACCGCCCCATCCAGCAAATAACAGGAAGAATAAAATGCAAGGGTTCTTTAGTTCTCCCGTAGTGCGCGCCATTCTGGCGTTTCTGGCACTCATTCTGCTGGCGCTTGCCGTCTGGTTCATAGGCCCTCTGCTGGCCTTTGGTGAGTTGCATCCTCTGGCCAGTGTGGGCATTCGCATCACCACCATCTGCCTGATGCTGGTGTTCGTAATCTTTGCGCTGATGGGCTGGGCGCTTAGCGTCATCGGCGTCACCTGTTTGTGCCTGCTGGTCTGGCACGCCGGGCCCTTGCTGGCCTTTGCCAACTTCCATCCGCTGGAGCCGGTGTGGGTGCGTGCGGTCACCATCGCCGTCATTGCCCTGATCTATCTGGTGTGGGCCATCTACACGCTGTGGAACCTGATCCGCAACGATGAGGCCTTTGCCAAGCGCCTCTTTGGTCGCGACAAGAACGCCCCCAAGGTGCTGGCCAGGGACGAGGTACGCGCCATTGCCGACATCGCCCGCAAGTCGGTCGGCCAACTCAAGCAAATGCACATCACTATGGCTGGCGGCACCGGCTCACTCTGGACTGCCATGCGCCGTGTGGTGGAAGGCAAGCGCTATCTGTACGAATTGCCCTGGTACATGATCATCGGCACGCCCGGTGCGGGCAAGACATCGGCTCTGCTCAACTCGGGCCTGAAGTTCCCGGTGGCCGAGCAAATGGGCACTGCCAGTGCGCAGATGACGCTGTCGCAAAACGCCGGCACCCTGAACTGCGCCTGGTGGTTCACCAACGATGCGGTGCTGATTGACACGGCGGGCCGCTACACCAATCCGGCGGACGGCCGTGGTTTTAAGCGGCTGAATCCTCCCAAGGACTCCGAGACCGCAGCGGACCCCGGGGATCCCAGTCAGCAGGAGCAGGTGAATGCCGCCGAGTGGAAGGGCTTTCTGGGCGTACTGCGCCAGGTGCGCTCGCGTGCGCCCATCAACGGCGCGTTGCTGGCGGTGGATACGGCCAAACTGCTGGGTGATGATGACGCAGAAGCCATGGCCCATGCCGCGCAATTGCGCGCCCGATTGGGTGAACTGCGCCAGGAACTGGGCATCCGTTTCCCGGTGTATGTGGTGCTGACCAAGACCGACTTGCTGCGCGGCTTTGCCGAGTATTTCAGCAGCCTGACCACCGAGGCGCGTGCCCAGGTCTGGGGCTTCACCCTGCCGTGGGTGGAGCAGGGCAAGGCCAAGGCGGCACCGTTGGCGCCGCAAATCGAACGTGAACTGGAAGCCCTGCAGCGCCGTGTGGCCGATGGCGTGGCCACCCGCTTGCAGGAAGAGTTTGAACTGGATAGACGCCAAGCCCTGTACGTGCTGCCGCACGAACTGGCGGCACTTGCCCCGCGCCTGGCCACCCTGTTGGATGCCGTGTTCTCGGATTCGCGCTACGACACCACGCAACTTACCCATACGCTGCGTGGCGTGTATTTCACCAGCGCCATGCAGTACGAAGACCGCAAGGTCACAGCGGACCGGCGTGCCTTGGTGCCCCGGCTGCGCCAGGCACTCTCCGGCATGGCGGCACGCATGCGTAACGCCGAGCCCGCCAACAACTATGCCCTGCTGAGCGCGCAGGGGCGTGCCAGCAGCACGCGCAGTTTCTTCATGACCGATGCGCTCACCAGGGTGATCTTTCCCGAGGCGCACCTGGTCAAGCCCAACCTGAAGTGGGAGGCGCGCTTTCGCCTGCTGCGCCTGGTCGGTCACGCGCTGGTGGTACTGGTCTTCCTGTGGTTGTCCGGCGCGCTGGTGCTGAGCCACTCCAATAACCAGTCGTATCTGGCGGATGTGGGCGGCAAAACCGAAACGCTGACCGAGAAGATGAAGGAGCTGATCACCCACCAAGGTACCGACAAGATGATCGAGGTGCTGGGCCTGGCGCAAGCCCTGCCCACGCACTCGGGTCTGGATCTGGCGGACCCTTCCGGCGGCTATCTGTATGGCCTGTACGCTGCTGAACCGGTGGCCGATGCTGCGCATGTCACTTATGGCAATCTGCAAGACCGGCTGATTCTTCCGGTTCTCACGCAGCGCATGGAGTCGGTGATGCGCGCGGCCGTAGCCAACGCGGATTCCAAGACCGCCTATGACACCTTGCATGTGTATTTGCTGTTGCACGACAAGGAGCACTACATCGGCACCGCAGCCCAAGAGGTACGCACCTGGGTGCTCAATGATTGGCAAGAGGGCGCCGTCAAGGACAGTGCGGCCAAAGACGGTGCCAAGGCCGCCAAGGACACGCCCATCGTGGCGCCCAAGGACGTACTCGCTGCCCAGCCCAAAACCGAGAAGTCTGCCCCCGTCAGGATGGTCGACAGTGGCCCGGGCCTGGCCTCCAGCTTCGGCAACAGCACGGCCATGGTGTCGTATCTGCAGGATATGTTTTCCGGCAAACGCATTGTGCAGTCGGGCACTGCCCGCGACGAGGCCCTGGTGCGCCAGGTCCGCGCGTTCCTCGATACCAGCTCCAGCAGCGAGCGCCTGTACCAGCGCACCAAGGCAGCTCTGATTCCCGACGCGCCGCAGGACTTCACCCTGGTGCGGGCCCTGGGCCCGCAGGCGGGAACGCTCTTCAGTCGCGCCTCGGGCAAGACTTTGGAGAAAGGGGTTCCCGGTTTTTTTACCTATGACGGTTACCACGGGCTTTTTGCCAAACGCCTGGTAGAGATGGTAGCCGTCGCCCAAGTGGATGATGCCTGGGTCATGGGGCGCACCGACGGGATAAGCAGCGCCAAAAAAACCGTAGAAAGCGGTGGTGCCACGGAGGCCGAGACCCGGGCGCTGACCGAAGAAATTCGCCGCCAGTACCTCAACGAATACACCGAGCTGTGGACCGCCTTTTTGCAGGACATCCGCATCATCAGCACCGACGGTGGTGGTTCACTCTCGTTCGAGTTGAATGTGTTGCGCCAGCTTGCCGCCCCCGACTCACCACTCACGCGACTGGGCCGCATGGCCGCGCGCGAGACCACTTTGTCGCGCTCGCTCAAGACCACCAGCGACGAAGACAAGTCTATTTTTGACAAGGCCAGCGACCAGCTCGACAAGAAGACCGCACAAGTCAACAAAGACCTGGGCCTGCGTCCCGAGCAGCGCGCAGAGCGCCAGTTTGTGGACGAACGCTTCTCGGCCTTACGTGAAGTGGTGACGGGTCAGAGCGAAGGTGCGGCCACCCCCGGCGGCAAGCCGGCACTCGACGGCATCACCAATTTGCTCAACGAGTACTACACCGCGCTGGTCGTAGCCGATACCGCAATCAGCTCCGGCGCCTTGCCACCGGCAGGGGTGGAGGCCGCCACCAAGATCAAGATCGAGGCCGGCAAATTGCCCGCTCCTTTTCGCGAAGTGCTGCTGGGCGTAAGCGCCAATGGCTCCGACAAGGTGGCCCAGGGGGCTGCATCTATTCTGCGTGTGCAGGCCCAGGCCCAGATGGACCGGCTGGTCGGCATGTTGGCGCTGACCGTGGGGGAGCCCTGCAAGCGCAATATCGCCGGACGCTACCCCTTTGGCCAGAGTACGCAGGAAGTGGCGGTGGACGATTTCAACGCCATGTTTGCAGCGGGCGGCGCGGCCGATGAATATTTCAATAAATTCCTGGCGCCGTTGGTGGACACCAGTTCGCGGCCCTGGAAATACAAGAGCCCGTCCTCCGCCAACACCATGGTGGGCACCGAGAACCTGGCTGGTGGCCAGGCTCCTGCTGCGGCAGCCAACGGCCCCACATTGACAGGCGAACTGCTCAAGCTGCTGGCAGCCGGCGGCCCGAACCCGGACTTTTTTGCACAGGTCGGGCAAATCCGCGAGGCCTATTTCAAGGAACCCGGTGCCAAGCGCATGGCCTGGAGGCTGGACCTGAGCGTGCAATCTCTGGACCCCAGCGTCACCGAGTTACTGATCGACATGGATGGACAGAGCCAGCGCTATTCGCATGGTCCGGTGCAAGCCATGGCCGTGCAGTGGCCCGGCCCGCGTGGCGGCACCATGGCTGAGATCAGTGCCCAGCCCCGCATCAAGGCAGACACCTCGGTCATCTCGGTGCGCGGTCCCTGGGCCTTGCTGCATTTGATGGAGCGCGGCCGCATCACGACCGGGGCGAGCGCCGGACGCGTGGCGGTGGAGTTCCTGTTTGACAACCGCCGCGCTGTGTTGGAGGTGGGAAGCAGTGGAGTCAATCCGCTCAGCAGCCCCTTGCTCAAGAACTTCAATTGTCCGCTGCGTTCGGGTTGACGAGACCGCGATGCTTCATTCTGTTTCTGAACACCTGAGTCGCCGCTGGCTGGCGGCCCCTCTGTCCATCTGGGGCAAGCTGCCCAGCCATGGCGATTTTTTGCGCCACCGTGCCAGCGCTGCGCAAGCCCGCGACTGGCAGGATTGGGTCAGTCGCGTCTGGAGTCAGCGTCCTGCGGCTTCTTCCCCTCATCGCCGAGGCGCAGCGCGGGGCGAGCCCGGCTGGGTGTCGCTGGAGCCGCGCAAAACCGTACCCAATCTGTCAGAGGTGCCGATCGCCTTTGTGCTCCAGCCCGGTGCCATGCCGTTTGCACCCCGGCACTGCGTGCAAGGCGTGATGGTGGCGTCTGAAGACCAGGTCGGCCGGCCTTGTCCGCTGATCATCTTTCAGCAAATCGCACCCGGCTGGATGCGGCGCAGCTGGGCTGGATCCTCAGCCCATAGCCACCATGACCTCTTGTATTGGCTGGCGCGCATTGCGGCGCGCACCCATGGGTCTGACAAGAGTTGGGATGATTTGACCGTCGCTGTGGATGCGCTGTGGCAGGCCCATGCGCCCAATTGGAGACATCTCCTGGGCGCGCCCATTCCGGCACCTTCGAGTCTCCAGCTGGATTCTTTGGTGCACAAGTTTTGCGAACACGACACCTCGGACGCCGCGCGGGGTCTGCATGGCGTGCAACGCATGCCCTGGGTCAACTGGCCGGTGCAAATCGTGCGCGCGCAGAACCCGGTGCATGCCTTTTGGCAGCAGGATCTCCGTGGTGGCTATGTCAATGCCAGTGAAAGCCTGCCGGCCCTGTGGGGAGCACGCGGATGAATTTTCAAAAGACCAACCACGCCGCGCCGCAACTTGAACTGTTGGGTCTGCAGTACCAGGGTCGCGCCATTGATTGGTGCTGGCAATGGCCGGACCAGGCGTTCAAGGTCGGGTTCGACACCATTCTCGCGAATCTGGAAGACGCGGGTCCTGACATGCTCCTGCACGCGCGTTATTGCAGCGTGCAACGCGCGGGCCCTCACCATCAGCCTGTCTGGTTGTTCAGCAACAGCAGCCATGACATGGTTTGCAGTGTGAATCAGCATGTTCTGGCGGCCGGTAGTCAATTGCGCCTGGCCCATGGCGACGAAATTGAATTGGGTTTGACCCGCTTTGTGGTGTCGCTCGAGCCCATGCCTGCCATGCCGCAAACAGGGGGTGCCCACTCGGAGCTTGAATCTGCCCATCCGGGTGTGCACGAAGATGCCGCCGAGCCTTTCGATCTAACCGCGCTGGATGCCTTGGCCGACATCACGGCCCTGACCGATGCCGAAGCCCAGGGTCTCAAGCGCACGGACTTTGGCGACATCATTTCCCTCACACCTCTGGAGCAGGTCGCCCCGACGGCATCTGAGCAGGTGAAGCCCGCAGCGGACAAAGAGCCGACACTGGCCGAGGCGCTGGCAGCCGGCAAGCAGCCCAGCTACGCGGAAAAGGTCTCTGACCTGTTGCAGCAGTTTGGTGCCGGTGCGGAACCCCCCAAGCTGGTGGAGACGCTGATCAACGATCCGTTAGACGCGTTGCACGCCCAGTACCTCGCCAAGTTGCGCGACCCCGTGCATGGCGACGATCAGGATCTGTGGAACGACATTGTGCGTGGCGACCAGCATCAGCAGGCCGATCCGATGCAGCAATGGATGCAGGCCGCGGGCAGCAATGCAAGCCTGGACGATTTGCTGGGCCAATCCCACAGCATCGCATCGGTCATGCAGGGCCTGGACACACTGGGTGCGACGGACGTCTTGGCCCCCGAACCGTTTGCCAGCGTCATGCACTTGTTTGCACCAGAACACTTGCGCGAACCAGGCCAGGATTCGCTGGAGACCTTGGTTCAGCGCAGCCTGCCGGGCTTGACCCGACGGGAACACCACAGCCTGTCTCTGGACAGCGTCATGCCCTTCACCGGTGGTGAAGACTCGCCACCCAAAACCGAATAAAGCCATGAATCCCTCCACGACGCCAAATCCCTTGCTGCTCAGCCAGCTCAACCCGGAGCACAACCTGCAAGATGCCCTGACCCGTCTGGAGGGGGAAGTGCGGACCCATCCGTCCAGTGCCGGCCACCGTTGGGCCTTGGCTGAACTTTTGTGTGTCTTGGGGCAGTGGGAGCGCGCCCTCAAGCAATTACAGGTCGGCGCGAAACTGGTGGATGCCAAAGACGCGCACTGGCAAGCCAAAGCCCAGTTGTTGCGCGGCCTGATTCGCGCCGAAGCGCAGCGCACCCAGGTCTTTGCCGGTCAGTTGTTGCCCGTGCCCGTGGTGGACCGGCCGCAATGGATGGAGGACCTGGCCCGCGCCATCAGCCTGAACGAAAAGGGGGAGCACTCCCAGGCCGATGCAGTGCGCCGCGCAGCGCTGGACGCAGCCCCCACCCACGCCGGTGTGTGCACCTGGCACGACGACAGCGATCGGGAACTGTCCGAGCGCGTGCAGGTGGGTAGCGATCAGCCCTTGAGCGAGCAGCGTTTCGATTGGATCAGCGATACCGACACCCGGCTGGGTCCGGTATGCGAATTCATTGTGGCCGGCGGGTATCGTTGGTTGGCCTATGCCGATATTGCGTCGGTGCAAATTTCCCGCCCGGCCAGTCTGCTGGATCTGGTGTGGCTGCCCGCAACACTGACGTTGCGCAGCACCCAGGCCGGGCCGCAGCAGTTGCGTG
>CANFIH010000026.1 GCA_947446855.1 Burkholderiales bacterium | reverse complement strand
CTGCGGTCAAGTCAACGCGAAGAATTTTTCCTGCCCAAGACATGTTGGTGCTCCTTTAAGTTGCGGAGGGCTGGTTGCCCAACTTGTTGGCCCATGCTTCCATCTTGCCCAAACCAGTCCAGTTGGCGTCGATGAAGGTGATGGCTGCCGTGGGGCAGGCGTCGGCACAGGCCGGGTCGCCACCGCAGAGGTCGCACTTCTGCACCTTGCCGGTTTCTTCCACGTAATTGATGGTGCCAAACGGGCAGGCGATGGTGCATACCTTGCAGCCGACACAGGTGGCTTCGTTCACCACCTTGGCGCCGGTGGCCTTGTCAACCGTGATGGCTTCCACCGGGCAGGCGTGCAGGCACCAGGCCTCGTCGCACTGGGTGCAGGTGTAGGGCACTTTCTTGCCGGTTTCGTGGAAGTTGAAGACCTTGATGCGCGATTTGGCGGTGGCGAAGGTGCCGTAGTTCTCGAAAGAACAGGCCATCTCGCACTGCAGACATCCGGTGCATTTGTCCGGGTTGATATGCAATAGCTTTTGCATGCGTTTCTCCTGTGTATGTTTCCGGGGCTTGGCGGCAACCTATGCACGGCCGAACCTATGAAATGATTTGCCTACGCATTGTTAAAGCGATAGACCCCGGAAACTCTAGGGATAACCCTAGTCGGGATTGGCAAATGGTGGAAATTCTCAATTTGCAACACAATGGGCCTGTCATCCCGGCAAGCCAGCGTGCCCCAAGGTCACCAAAAATTCATCCATGCAACCGCCCCTCATCCCGACTGCGCCCGGCAACCCCAGCGCACGCATGACTGCCATTGCGCAAGCCCGCCAGGCGCTGCTGGACGGTGATCAGGGCGCGGACACGCTGGTTTCGCCCTGGGTTCAGCGCTCCTGGCAGCGCTGCCTGGGACTGGGCATGGCACCGCAGAAATGGGCCGAGTTCGACCTCATCAGCGCCAGCCAGGCCCGCCAGACCTCAGAGAGCAATACCCACCTGGTGCAGACCGCCAAACCGCTGCTGGAGAGCCTGGGCAAAGCCATTGCCAACACCGGCTACTTTGTCATCCTGACCGACAGCCAAGGCGTGGTGGTGGATGTCAACGGCCCGATTGACCGCAGTGACCGCCGGGCCGACCTCATTACCCGCATTGGCACCGATCTATCGGAGCAGCGTGTGGGCACTACCGCCATCAGCACTGCACTGACCGAGCAGCAACCGGTCTGGTTGCACCGCGGCGAACATTTTTTTGACAACACTGTCTCCTACAGCTGCGCCGGCGCACCGCTATTCGGCCCCGACGGCAACTGCGTGGGCATGCTGGACCTGACCGGCATCGACACCCTGGAGCGCCCCGAACTCCGCCACCTGGTGACGCAAGTGGCCGGCAAAATTGGCAATGCCCTGCTACAGGCGCAGACGCACACCCTGCTGCTGCGCCTGAACTGGCCCGGCAATACGCTGGGCAGCGACGCCGACGGCCTGTTGTGCCTGGATGCCGATGGCTGGATGACCGGTGCCAACCCGGTGGCACGGCAAATGGTGCCGGGCCTGCACGCGGCCGGACGCGTGCACGCCACCGAGGTTTTTGGTCTGCCCCTGCAAATGTTGTTTGATGCGGCACGGCAACAGCACCACGCACTGGAAGTCCCTCTGTGGAACGGCTTGCGCCTGAGCGCCATGGCCATGGAAGCCAAGCGCAAAAACATGCCCCCCCGCTACGACAGCAATGCCGGGACCGGAACCGGCAACAACGTGGGATTGAAGGACATGGAATACGCCCTTATCCACAAGGCAGTGGAGCAGGCGCGCGGCAATGTGGCGCAAGCTGCACAAGCCCTGGGCATCAGCCGGGCCACGGTGTACCGCAAGCTCGGCAGCAAGCCCCGGCCTTAGACCGCTCCTGCACGGGCCCGGGCGTGCCCGCACCCAGCACTCAGGGTCGCACCTTCAATTCGTTGATCACACTGGAGATGCCCGGCGCCGACCAGACCGAGCCATGCACGGCCGAGCGCTCGGCCAGGGAGTCCACCCTGCCGCGCAAAGTCACGACCGAGCCCTGCACATCCACGGCAATATCCCTGGCCTCGCGCTCGGCGTGGCGCTTGAGCGCCTCGCGGATGCGCAGGTGCAGGTTGGATGGCACGACAGCGGACTTGAGCGAGATGGCGTTGCTCAAACCAACCACCCCGGTCAAGGCGCGTATCGCCTTGCCGGCGTTCTGACGCTGGTAGTCCCAATCCACCTCGCCCTTGAGCGTGACCCAGCCCTTCTCAACCATCACCTGGATGCGATCCGCCGGCACCTGTGCGTGCCACTTCAAAGCAGACTCCACGGCAAAAGCGATCTCCGAGTCGCTGCGCAGGTGACCGGGCTCCAACTTGACATCCATCTCCACCGCAAGCGCCTGCACCCCCTGAACCCGTGCCACCGCTTTTTCCACCGCGAATTTCTCGGCAAAGGTATCGAGATGTCCGGTCAGGGTTACTACGCCATTTTTAACGGCAACGCCGACCTGGGTGGCATGGATGGCAGGGTCCCATTCCAGCTCCATGATCACATCGTCCTTCAATTGCTCATCGGTCTTCATGGTGTTCCTTTCCATCAGCGTGGGGTTACGACATCTCTCCCGGACGCAGCCGCGCTGCCCACTGCTCCAGTGCAGGCCATCCTAGGATTTGCGCTAGGGCCTGCACTTGCGAATTCGCAACGCGCATAGGCACTGCTTCCGAAAAAATTGTTTCTTGCATCGGGTTTTCCGCTGCAAGCAATGCCGCAGCGTGCATGCGCTGCAATCAACTTTTTACAGGAGTAACCATGAGCCGACTCACACCGATCACAGAAAACTTTCCCCTCGCACTGCAAAGCATGTACCGTCAAATGGCGCGTTCCATGCGCATGGACGAGGATTACTTTGATGCCATGCTGAAGCCGGGTTTTTCACTGCTGGATCCGGCCTTCAGCGAGTCGCTGGATGCCATGACGCGCCGCCTGACCGATGCCATGCTCCCCCGCGAATTTTTTACCAACGGCGGGGCCGTGCATATGGACGTCATGGAAAAAAATGGTGCCTACGAGGTGCGTGCCGATCTGCCCGGCGTAAAAAAGGAAGACATCAACGTCTCCGTTGATGGCAAGGTCGTCTGCATCAAGGCCCACAGCCAAAGCGCATCCGAAAAGAAGAACGGCAAGGTCTTGTTCAATGAGCGCCACTACGGCGAAATTTCCCGGACTTTCACCCTCGATCAAGAGATCGATGACAGCAAAGCCAAGGGAAAATATGCCGACGGCGTGCTCACGCTTGAACTGCCCAAAAAGGCAGAACAGCCCAAGTTAGAGTCGAAGCCCATCGCCATTCAATAAGCTGGCGCACATGCTCGGTGCGGTCGCACCGGTGCGCGTGCAGTCGCCAAACGGTCGCCTGCTGCGGCAGGCCGACCGTAGCGCGCAAGGCAGCCCCCAAGCCGCGTGAAGGTCCGCCGAAACGCGGCGGGCTAGGGCCAGTAGATGACCCGTTCCGTGGCTGATTTGCCCACGACGACGGTACGCAGTTGCCTTCTGCCTTCGAACACCGCACGGATGCGGTAGCTGCCCGGGTGCAAACGTACGTAGAGCAAAGGACCGGCATCCTCATAGCGCATGAACGCGCCCTTCTTCCCCAGAGGTTCAATGATCACGCCGACACCGCTCAGGTACTCGCCCGTGCGGGCTTGGGCAAAGCGCAGGCGCAGGTTGTAATGCGCGCGCTCAGCGTGCATGGCCTGGCGTGCATCCAGACCAACGCCACCATTGAGATAGTTCCCCGCCTCTGCGGGGTACATGGGGGCCGCGGTTGCACTGGCGGCATGGATAAGCATCGCGAGGCCTGCAAGCTTGATGGCGGTTGGTGTTTGCAAGAACTTATTCATTGAAACAATCTCCACAGAAAAAGGTAGTTAACGAAAACGCCCCGGGGGCGCCAGACACCCTCCAAAGCACGTTCCACCCTAGCAGGGGCTGTGGCCATCGCGTTGCGATTTCTCAAGGCCGCAGGACTACTTTCTTCACTTGCGAATTCTCAATCAGGCGAACAGACCGCGTCGGCAAGATTTGCGCTGTAGACGGGAAATTTCATACGGAGTTGTCTTGTGATCTACGACATTTCGAGGTAATCATTATGAAAATTGGAATCAATCCATTGCGTTCAATCATGGCGCTGGCCTTGGGTGCAGCGGTCCTGAGCGCGTATGCCGCGAGCGGCTATTCCGTGACACCCGATCAGGAAAAACTCGTGAAAATTGGAATGACAAAAGCCGAGGTTCAATCGGTCATCGGACGTCGCTCGCATTCCGTCAAATTTCGTAACCAATCGGGTCCAACCTGGGTTTACCAAGTGAACGGTGGCATGTACGAAGATACTTATTTTGATGTTGACTTTGGTGCAGACGGTAAGGTGGTATCTGCTGGCGAGATGGTCAACATCCACCAGGGTCATCCAATGCATGAGGAGTGACCACTTTCTCGCATTTGGTGCCTGCCAGGTGGATGCAAGGATTCGCTGAGATTTCATGCGTTTCTTCCAAGCCCGCAGGTGTCACCTGGTGCTGGCAGCCCAACGTCTGCCAGCACCTCAACCATGCCACCCCCGGGCACTCAGTGACCCGGCCAGCCCTCCTGGGTGGGGACACCTCCCATAGACACAAACCATTGCGCGGTATCGGCATAGCGTTGCGCTCGGGCCCGCACATAGCCCAGCAGGGCCTGCTGGTACTGGCGCTGCGTCTCTATCACCTGCAGGAAGTCGGACTGTCCGGCTTCAAAGCTTTGCTGCGTCAGGTCTTGTGTGGCCTGTGCTGCGTCCAGCGCCTTGTGCTGCGCATCCACCAGGGCCGCGTCGTGGTGGAGGGCCTGCATGCCGTCGGCCACCTGGGCAAAGGCCAGCAGCAGGGTTTGCCGGTAACTGCCGAGCTGCCCTGCGTAGGCGGCCACGGCGGCCTCGCGCTGGGCACGCAGCGTGCCGCCATTGAACAGCGGCGCCACCAGATCAGCCGCGATGCTCCAGACGCTGGCCGGGTTGGCCAGCAGCGCGCCGCCACTGCTGACGGCTGACCAGTTGGCGTTGAGCGTCAGGCTGGGATAGAGCTGTGCGCTGGCAATCCCAATGGCCGCGCTGGTCGCACGCAACTGCGCCTCGGCAGCGCGGATGTCGGGGCGCTGGCGCAGCAGGTCCGAGGGCAGGCTGAGCGGCAACTCCTGCGGCAGGGTTAGCGCGGCAAAGGCAAAGTCCGGCGCCTGCCACTGGATTGGCGTTTGCCCCACCAGCACGGCCAGAGCGTGACGCGCCACGCTGGCCTGCTGCTGCAATGGCGGCAACAGGGAGCGGTCGCTGGCCACCTGGCTCTCGGCCGTGAGCACATCCAGCCCGGTCGACTTGCCGGCTGCCTGCGCCACGCGCACCAGTTCCAGGTTGTGCTGCTCGACCGCAATGATGTGCTGCACGGCGCGTGTTTGCTCCAGGGCCGAGGCCAGTGCTAGCGCCTGCTGTACCACGCCGCTGGCCAATGTGAGGCGGCTGGCTGCGGCCTGGGCTTCCTGCACGGCAGCCAGGGCCTGCGCCTGCTCCACGCGGCGGGAGGTGAGACCGAAGGCATCCACGCCCAATGACAGCGTCGGACCCAGGCTGGCGCTGTTGATGCCATCCGGCGCGGCCAGCGTGCGGCTGCGTGAGGCGCTGGCATTGAAGTTGATCTGCGGGTACCAGGCGCCGCCGGCTGCTTCCACCACGGCGCGGGCCTGCGCCAGCGCGGCGGCCGCCGTCTCCTGCGTAGGGCTGCCGGCCAGGGCCAGGTCCACCACCTGGTTGAGTTCGGCAGAGCCGAAGGCCTGCCACCAGCGGTCTGACAGCGCTGCCGTGGATGAGAGTTGTTGGGCTGCGTCCGCCGTGCCGGCGTCGGTGCGCGAGGGGTCGGCCTCTGCGTAATAGCTGATGGCAGGGGCGGCAGGCGCGACATAGTCCGGGCCCACGGTGGCGCAAGCGCACAGCAGGGCCAGGCTGCCTGTCAAGCAAGCCGACACACCGCGCGACAACAGCACGCTACTCATAGCGCAGCGCCTCAATCGGGTTGAGCCGCGCCGCCTTGCGCGCCGGGTAGTAGCCAAAAAAGATGCCCACCGCCGCCGAGAACGCAAAGCCGCCGGCCACGGCCGAGGGTGCGATCAGTGTGGGCCATTGGGCCAGCAGCGAAATCGCCCCGGTCACGCCGGCACCGGCGGCAATGCCGGCCACCCCGCCCATCACGCTGAGGAACACCGCCTCGGCCAGAAACTGCAGCAGCACATGCTTGCGCTGCGCGCCTATGGCCATGCGCAGGCCGATCTCGCGGGTGCGCTCGGTCACCGACACCAAGAGGATGTTCATGATGCCTATGCCGCCCACCAGCAGCGAGATGGAAGCCACCACCGCCAGCAGCGCCGCCATCACCTGGCTGCTGCCCTCGGCGGCGTCGGCAATCTGGCTCAGGTTGCGCACATTGAAGTCGGGCTTGTCGCCAGGCTTGATGTGGTGCCTGCGGGCGAGGATGCTGTTGACCTCGGCAATGGCCGCGTTGATCTGCGCGGGCGACAGGGCCTGCACATAGATCTGGTTGACATAGCCGGTCAGGCGCGGCTGCACGCCAAAGGCATTGGGCAGCGTGGGGTACTGCGCGTTGGCCGCCGACTGCTGGCTGGGCGCTGCCACGCCGATCACCTTGCGCTCGGCCGTGCCAAAGGGAATCATCACCAGGTCGTCCTGGTCCTGGCCCCAAGCAGTCTGGCCCTTGGCCTGGTAGACGCCAATCACGCGCAGCGGAATGCCGCGCACCAGAATGGCCGCGCCCAGGGGGTTTTCAAATTCGCTGAAGAGCTGGCGCCGCACGGTCTCGCCGATCACCACCACCAGCGCCGTGCCCGCATCATCTTCCTCGCTGAGGGCGCGGCCCGTGGCTATGGTCCAGTTGGTGATGGGCGGGTAGCTGGCGGTCACGCCCTGCACATTGGTGCTCCAGTTCTGGTCGCCATACGCCACCTGCCCGCCCTGGCGTATCAGGTAGCTCACCTGGGCCACGCTGCTGGCCTCGCGGCGCAGGGCCTGCGCGTCGGTCACGGTCAGCGTGGAGGCACTGCCGAAACCTGCGCGCGCGCCGCCCGAGGTGGTGGCACCCGGCACCACCACAAACAAATTGGTGCCCAGGCTCTCGATCTGCTTGCGCACCGCCTCGTTGGCGCCCTGCCCCACTGCCACCATGGCGATCAGCGCAGCCACGCCGATGAACACACCCAGCATGGTCAGGACCGAGCGCATCTTGTTGCGCACCAGCGCCTGCCAGGCGGCCGACACAATCATCAGGCCGAAGGCCCAGGATGTGGCGGCCTGTTTTGTCATGGCGCCCGCAGCAACCGGCGTGGCAGCGGGCAGGGTTGGCAGCGCCGCGCGCGGCTGCGGCGGGTTCAGCTCGTCAGAAATGATGCGGCCATCGCGCATGGTCACCACGCGCTGGGTGTAGTCGGCAATGTCGCGCTCGTGCGTCACCAGCACGATGGTCACACCCTGCTCCCGGTTCAGCCGCACCAGGGTTTCCATGATCTCGTGCGAGGTGCGCGTGTCCAGGTTGCCGGTGGGCTCATCGGCCAGCACCACCGCAGGCGTGTTGATCAAAGCGCGGGCGATGGCCACACGCTGCTGCTGCCCGCCCGAGAGTTGTGCCGGCGTGTTCTGCTCGCGCTCGGCCAGGCCCAGCAGGGCCAGCACGGCACGCCCCCGGGCGACCCGCTGCCCGGCGTGGGAAGCCTGGTGGCGGCAATAGATCAACGGCAGGGCCACGTTCTCCAGCGCGCTGGTGCGGGCCAGCAGGTTGAAGCTCTGGAACACAAAGCCAATGCGCTCGCTGCGGATGCGCGCCAGCTCCGGCTCGGAGCGTTGCGCCACATCAGAGCCCTCAAACAGGTAGCTGCCGCTGCTGGGCCGGTCCAGACAGCCCAGCACGCCCATCAGCGTGGACTTGCCGGAGCCCGAGGAGCCCATGATGGCCACAAACTCGCCGCGCTGGATGCAAAGGTCCACGCCATCCAGCGCATGCACATCGGCGCCCCCCACATGGTAGGTGCGCGTCAGCGCGCGGATGTCGATGACGGTATCCAGCATGCGGCCTCTTAGCGTCAACCGGGCTAAAGCCGGGGCAAGCGGGGGCCCGCTGAGGCAGCCTCGCTACGCACGGCCGGCCCCGAGCGTTCGGACACCACCAGCGTGTCCCCAAGACGCAGGTCGCCGGACAGGACCTCGGAGTAGCTGTCGTCATCCAGACCAATCGCCACCGGTATGCGATGCAGTCGTCCGGCCTTGAGCGTCCAGACCTGCGCCTCGCGCCCCATGGCGGATTTTTCGGGCTTGGCGTGCGGTCCGCCCGTAGCCGCCTGGCCCTCATCCGCACCCCCGGTCGCCGGGCCTGCCGAAGGCACGTAGCGCAAGGCCTGGTCCGGCACGCGCAGCACCTGATGGTGTTGCTCGGTGACGATGTGCATGGAGGCGGTCATGCCAGGTTTGAGCAGCAGCTCCGGGTTGTCCACACTGACCACCACGTCGTAGGTGATCACGTTTTGCACCGTCTGCGGTGCCTGGCGCACCTGCTTCACGATGCCCGCAAACTGCCGGTCGCGAAAGGACTCCACCGTGAAACTGGCCGCATTACCCTCCTTGATGCGGCCAATATCGGACTCGCTCACATTGGTATCCACCTGCATCCGCGTCAGGTCCGCGGCAATCAGGAACAGCGTGGGTGTTTGAAAACTGGCGGCCACGGTCTGCCCCTGGGTTACGTTGCGCGAGACCACGGTCCCGCTCACCGGCGACACGATGCGCGTGTAGCCCAGGTTGATGCGGGCTGCATCCAGCACGGCCTGGCGCTGCAGCACCGTGGCCTCATCCAGGGCGACCTGGCTTTGCGCCTGGGCATAGGTGTTGCGGGCGGTGTCCACGGTTTCCTGCGACACGATGCTGCGCTTGAGCAGATCGGTATCGCGCTCCAGGATGAGCTTGGCAAAGGCCAGGGCTGCGCGGTCTTTTTCCAGTTGCGCGTGGGCAGTGGCCAGGTTGGCGCTGTTCTGGTCGACCACGCTCTGGTAGGGGCGCGGGTCAATCATGGCGCAGAGCTGGCCGGCGCTCACCCGGGTGTTGAAGTCACAGGCCAGAGCCTGTATCACGCCCGACACATAGCTGCCCACCTGCACTGTAGTCACCGGGTTGAGCGTGCCGCTGGCGGTGACTGTGGGTGCCACCGTGCCGGTGTCCACGGCCACGGTGACATATTCCCGTGCCGGTGCCGCCTGGCTGCGCCACAGGTAGGCGGCAATCGCCAACACGGCCAGCAGCGCGGCACCGGTCCATAGCAACTGGCGCTTGTTCATAGCAGCAGGCCCGGATGCAAATTACCGGGGCACCAGGGATGGCGGCGGCAGTGAGGGCGGCGCAGCGTAGCGGTACGGCGCCGATTCATAGGCGGGGACCATATTGCCCTTGGCGTACATGCACTGCTGATAGGCAATGTCGTACTGGCGTTGCGCACGCGCAGCCGACAGATTGCCCTGGCTGGCACCGGCGGTAACACCCATGACGGTTCCCATGGCCGCACCGGCTCCGGCCTCGCGATGCCCACCCATCAGCGCACCCGCGGTGGCGCCGATAGCAGCCCCGGCCAGCGCAGAGCCCAGGACCTGATCCCGCGCCACGTCGCTACCGGGCTGGCCAATGGACTGCGCAGCCCAGTTGCGGCAGATTTGTTCGTCTTGCATGAAGACGTCGAAGGGCTTGTTCGGGCTGGGCATGACGGCGACGGTGGGCCCGGAAGGCATTTCGGCACAGCCGGCCATCAGCAGCCCACACAGCAGGGCAGCACCGGACAGGCCGCCCGCAGCTGCCACGCCGGGAACACGCAACAGCTGGCGGCTGCGCGCTTCTTGAAGTCTGTTTTTCATAACCTGCCTTTGTGAATAAAAGAGGCTTGCGACAGCGAGCCACAGCGCAACGCACAGGCGCTGTACCCGTCCGCTGCAACCGGCGCCGCGATGCCACCGCCTGCTCGGCATTCTTGGTTTGGCCCGGCTCGAGGGCTTGCGATTTGTCAACGTTGCGCAGGCTTGCGCGGCCGTCCGGTCAGGGCCCTGACCAGAGCAACCTACCTGGCCGCGCTGCGCTAATTTCTGGTGGTGCGCGCCACCTGCCTCAAGGGCCGTACGCATGCAGGCCAGCGCCACCGGACGGGCCCGGCCGGGTGCCCTGTTTCAGACATGTGAAATTTGCGAATTCGCAAGCGCAGCATGCCCGCTGGCGCATACGGTGAAGCCCTTCGCAACTTCGGGACGACTGCAATGAAAGCCCCAGAACAAGAGCAATCACCCTCTCAAGCGATATGGCAGGCGCATTACCAAGCCCATGTCCACGGACAGACTCCGGAGCCCTCGATCGAGGCCACCTGGGACCGTGTGGCCTTGGCGGTATCCGTGGCCGAGACGCGCCAGCCCGACATCTGGCGGGAGCGCTTTCGCTCCATCCTGCAAGACTTCCGCTTTCTGCCCGGCAGCCAGATCCTGGCCGGCGCGGGCACCGGGCCGGGGGTCAGCCTGTCGGACTGCTACGGGATCGCGCCCACCGATGATTCCGTCAACGGTGTTTTCGGTGCCTTGCGCGAGTCAGCGCTGGCCATGCAGGCCGGCTCCGGCGTTGCGCTGGACTTCTCCCGCCTGCGCCCCCGGGGTTCATACGCGATGAAGGGCACACCGCCTGCCACGGGTGCTCTGTCCTACATGCCGCTGTGGCGTGAAGCGGCCGAGATCCTGCAGGGCACGGATGCCATCTCGGGCAGCGCCAGCATCGGCCTGCGCTGCGACCACCCCGACATCGAAAGCTATGTCGACGCCTATGCGGAGCACTACCTGCACCCTGTGGTACATCGCGCCGTGTTTGTCTCCGACGCCTTCATGCAGGCGGTAGACAAGGCGGCCGACTGGCTCTTGGTGTTTCCCTTGAATGCACAAACCCTGACCACCGCGTCCGAGGTGTGCGAACGCGTCTGGGCCGGCAGCTCCGGGCCCCAGCCCTGCCTGGTATACCGGCATGTGGCAGCCAGCTCGCTCTGGGCCCGCATGTTGCAGGACGAATACGCCCACGCCTCGCCGCGCATGGCTTTCATGGACACCATGCAAAGCACCAACAACCTGTGGTACGCGGAGCAGATCAGCGTCAACAGCCCCTGCAGCAGCGTGCCCCTGCCGGTGGGCGGCGCCTGCAACCGGGGGGCCATCAACCTGACTTGCTTTGTGCAGCAACCCTTCTCCCCCCATCCCCGGGTGGACTGGGCTGCGCTGCGCTCGGTAACGACCGTGGCCATCCGGTTTCTGGATGACGCCTATGACATCTCCGCCTATCCGTTCAAAGCGCTGAACAACACGGCCCATAGCACGCGGCGCCTGGGCCTGGGCATCACCGGGCTGGACAGCATGTTGGCCATGCTGGGCCTGCACTATGGCTCGCAGTCCAGCCTGGATCTGGCCGACCAGCTGATGCAGGTCATTCGCGACACGGCCTACCAGACCTCCATGGAGATCGCCCGCGAAAAAGGTCCCTTCCCGGCGTTTGACCGGGTCAAGCATGCGGCCAGCCCGATGGTGCTCAATCTGCCGCATGAGCTGCAGGACGCCATTGCCAGCCACGGCATGCGCAACAGCCATGTGATGGCCGTGGCATCGGATGTCCGCCTGGACCAGCTGGCCCGGGGCCTGTCCCATGGCATCGAGCCGCTGGCTGAAAAGCCGGAGGTGGGTGCCGATGTCCAACTCGAAATGGCTGCGGCAGTTCAGCGCCATGTGGACAACGCGGTGGCTGTGAACATCCGCGTGCCCGCCGCCGCCGCATGCGCCGAAGTGGGCCGCATATTGCGCAAGGCCTGGCAACTCCGGCTGAAGAACTGCCGGGTGGTGCGCGCAAACCATTCCGGCACTTTGGCTGCAGCGAGGGACACGGACCCGATGCGGCAGTAAGGCGCCTGAGCGCGCCTTTGCTGCCCGGTATGGCCCGGTTTGCGAATTCTCAAATTCCTTCCGCAAGCACTCACTACATTGCAGCCATGAACACCCTTACCAAACTGGCCCTGGGCATGATGGGGCGCACCCGTTTGCATGCGCCCCAGGGTGATGCCCTGAGCAACATCGTCCTGCCACCTGCAGATACGTCCGGCGGCATGGGCCTGATGGATGCGTTGCAACGCCGGCACTCGCAGCGTGAGTTTCTGCCGCAAGCGCTCAGCCTGCAGGTACTGTCCAACCTGGCATGGGCTGCCTGCGGCATCAACCGCAAAGATCAGGGCGGGCGCACTGCCCCCTCCGCCATGAACGCGCAGGAGCTGGATGTGTACCTTGCCTTGCCCCAAGGGCTGTACCTGTACGAGCCGCAGCAGCACCTGCTCAAGCTGGTCGTGGCGCAGGATGTACGCCAGGTGACCGGCTACCAGGACTTTGTGGACAGCGCCCCGCTGGACTTGGTCTTTGTGGCCGACCATGCGCGCATGGGGCTGGTCCCGGCGTCCAAGCGCGTGCCTTATTGCGCCATCAGTGCGGGCGCCATGGCGCAAAACGTTGCGCTCTATTGCGCGTCAACCGGTCTGGCCAACGTGGTGCGCGCCTGGTTCGACCGCAATCTGCTGGCACAGGCCATGCGCTTAGGCCCGGACCAGCAAATCCTGCTAACCCAGACCATTGGCCACCCCAAATCTGCAACGACTTAAGGACCGCCATGCCCGGCTGCGCTGAAGCTGCTGCGGGCCACGCGCCGGCCCTTCAGGCCCGTCCCATGGCGATCGGAATACGGCGGCGGCCGAACCCGCCCGCGCCAGAGCCAAAGCGCCCCGCCACGGCCGCGCCGCAGTCCGGACAACAGCCATCGGCACTCAAACGGTACTGGCGGATCGCGTACCAGTCGCGCACGATCAGCGCAGCGTGGCAGTCGGGGCAGAAGGTGGTGTCGCCCTCCTGGTGGTGCACGTTGCCGGTATAGACATGGTGCAGGCCCTGCTGCAGGGCCATGTCCCTGGCCCGCACCAGCGTGGCGGCGGGTGTGGCGGGCACATCCGGCATTTTGTGGTCGGGGTGGAAGGCTGAAAAGTGCAGCGGCACATCCGGCCCCAGCTCCTGCATCACCCAGCGGCACAGGGCGGTGATTTCGGCCTGCGAGTCATTGTGGCCGGGAATCAAGAGGGTGGTGATCTCGAGCCAGACCTGGGTTTCGTGTTGCAGGTAGAGCAGCGTGTCGAGCACCGGCTGCAGGTGCGAGCCGGTCAGCTTGAAATAAAAGTCGTCGCTAAAGGCCTTGAGGTCCACATTGGCAGCGTCGATTTTGGCAAAGAGGTCGCGCCGTGGCTGCGCGTGCAGATAGCCCGCCGTCACGGCCACGGTCTGTATGCCTTGGGCGTGGCAGGCATCGGCGACGTCCATGGCGTACTCGGCAAAGATGACGGGGTCGTTGTAGGTAAAGGCCACGCTTTTGCAGCCGTATTTCAGGGCCTCGAGGGCGATGGTTTCTGGCGCGGCCTGGTCCATCAGTCGGTCCATGTCGCGCGACTTGCTGATGTCCCAGTTCTGGCAGAACTTGCACGCCAAATTGCAGCCGGCCGTGCCGAAGGAGAGCACGCTGCTGCCGGGATAAAAGTGGTTCAGCGGCTTCTTCTCGATCGGGTCTATGCAAAAGCCCGACGAGCGCCCGTAGGTGGTGAGAATCATCTGCCCGCCCTGGCGCATGCGCACAAAGCAGGCGCCGCGCTGGCCCTCGTGCAGGCGGCAGTCGCGCGGGCACAGGTCGCACTGCATGCGGCCGTCGTCGAGCAGGTGCCAGTAACGTGCGGGGTAGTAGGATTCCTGGGTCATGGCTGTCCTTGGGCTTGTGGTGACGGTTCGGAAAATTGGCGCACGGTGTAGCGCTGCAGACGCAGATCGGCAGACCAGAAATCTGCGGGCAGACCAGCCTTTAGTTTGAGACGCGCCATGAACTGCGCGGCCTCGGGCTCCTGCTCCCAGACCTGCGGCAAAAAGGTGCTGCGGTGCGGGCCGTATGCGAGCACCACCCCGTCCACCCCCGGACGCAGTTGAGCCAGTGCCTCAGCCTCGCTGGCAAACGCCAGGGGCTGCAGAGCGGAGAGCAGGGAGACCTCGACCCGCGTGCGGTCCAGCTCCTGCGCCGTCAAGGGCGCAAAGCGCGGGTCATGCAGTGCGGCGGCCACCGCGTTGGCCTTGAGGTCTGCCAGCAAGGGGCGATGCGCCTGCAGGCTGCCAATGCAGCCGCGCAACTGCCCCTGCTGGGTCAGCGTGACAAAGGTGGCACCCCACTCCTGCAGCCAGGGCGCGTCCTCCGCGGCCACCGGGTTGCGCCCCAGGGCCTGTGCTATGGCCGCACGGGCAATGGGCAGCAGCACGCGGGCCTGCTCCTGTTCCGGGCGCATGGCGGCTCCCGGCGTGAAGGCGATGGCGGCGTAGCCCACCACCCGCTCCTGGTCACCCGCCGTGTCGCCCGAGTTGCACTGCCCCAGGAGCTGCGCGTGCAATGCGTGCCTTTGCGCGGCCAACAGCAGGCCATTGACCGGCGTTGCACCACAGGCCTGTTTGTAGTTGAGCGACCCCTCCAGTTGCAGGATATGCGCTACGGTTTCGCGGTCCATGGCCCGGGCCGCCTGCGAGGGCAGGTAGTGGGAAAGGTCCGAGCTGACCACCAGCACCGTTTCCGGCCCGCCCCACAAGATGTCCAGCACCTGTGCCACTTCCGCCGGGCTGGCATCGCCCACCACCAGCGGCACCAGCTTGAAGTCATCCAGCACCGCCTGCAAAAAGGGCAATTGCACCTCCAGCGCGTGCTCCCGGGCATGGGCGGCCGCACTCACCACCACCTGCGGCAGGTGGGCAATCGCCTGCATGGCCTGCAGGTCCAGCGCGACCTCCCCCAGCGGAGTGGCAAAGGCCTGCACATCGGGCAGCGCCAGGCCGCGCAGCGCCACCCGGTGGGCCGGGCCCAGCAGCACCACGCGGCGCACGATGCTGCGGCTGGCCGCCAGCCGTGCATAGGCCCGTGCAGCCAAACCGCCGGAATAGACATAACCCGCGTGGGGCACGATGAAGGCCTTGGGCGCGTCACACGCCGCCCCTGCCCCGGGCGCAGCCGCCTTCAGCAAAGCCTGCACGGCGCGCAGCAGGCCGTCCCTTGGGCCGGGATAAAAGGCGCCGGCAACGGCGGCTTGACGAACAGTGTGCATGTCTGGCTCCAAGAATTGTTCCGCGCAGCCTGCCTGCGCGGCTTAGCGCACCAGCCCGGGATACAGGCGCGCGGCCATCGCCAGAAACACCACGAAAACGGCAACCATGACACCAAAGCTGGTGGCCAGCGCATACACCGCATGACCGCCCAGGATCATGGAGCCGCGCAGCGCATCCACCAGATAGGTCAACGGGTTCACCAGCGCAATCGCCTTGAGCCAAGCGGGCATCAGCTCAATCGGGTAAATCGCGTTGGAGGCAAAAAACAGCGGCATGGTCAGCACCTGGCCTATGCCCATGAAGCGCTCGCGTGTCTTGACCACGCAGGCAATCACCAGCGAGAACATGGAAAAGATGCACGACCCCAGAAACACGGCCGCCGCCACGATCAGCATTGCCACCGGATCCCAGCGTATGCCCACGTGCAGAAACAGCGCCACCAGGTAGACCACCACCGCCTGCACCAGACCACGCAGACCCGACGCAAGGGCCTTACCCAGCACCAGGGCACTGCGCGGTGCGGGCGACACCAGCAGCTTGTGCACGATGCCCAGATCGCGTTCCCAGATGATGGCAATGCCGTAGAAGATGGCGCTGAACAAAATGCTTTGCGCCAGAATGCCGGGCGCCATGAAGTCCAGGTAACTGATGGCCCCGGTGGGGATGCCCCGCACCTTGCTGAACACCTCGCCAAACACCGCCAGCCACAGCACCGGCTGCACGGCGCGTGAGAACAGTTCCATGGGGTCGCGCATCAGCTTGTGGACCTCGGCGCGGGTGACCGCTGCGGTGGCGTAGACAAAATTGTGCATGTTCCCGCCCCTGCCCTAGCCCAGCCGGCGTGCGGTGCCGCGCGTCTCGCGCACTTCGCGGTAATGGCCACCCGGCTCCAGCTCCACACCGCTGTAAGCCACAAACACATCGCTCAGGCTGGCATCCGGGCCCACCTGGTTTTTGAGTACCTGCGGCGTGCCCACCACGGCCAGCTGGCCCTGGTGAAGAATGGCCAATTGGTCACACAGGTAGTCGGCCTCTTCCATGTCGTGGGTGGTCAGGAGTATGGTCATGCCGCTGCCGGACTTGAGCTCCAGCAGGCGCTCCCACACGCTGCGGCGTGCCACCGGGTCCAGGCCGATGGTGGGCTCGTCGAGAAACAGCACCTCGGGCCGGTGCAGGGTGGCCTGGGCCACCTCGAGGCTGCGGATCATGCCGCCCGAATAGGTTTTCACCAGATGCCCGGCCACCGGCTCCAACCCGGCAAAGCGCACGGCCTCCTGTATGCGTGCAGCGCACGCGGCGCCGCGCAAGCCATACAGGCTGGCCGAGAGCGTGAGGTTTTCGGTGGCCGTCAGCGCACCATCGGCCGACAGCATTTGCGGCACATAGCCGATGCGTTTGCGCACCTCCACCGGCTGGCCCGCCACGTCGAAGCCCGCCACACTGGCCGAGCCCGATGTCGCCGGCAGCAGCGTGGTCAAAATTTTGATGGCAGTGCTTTTGCCGGCGCCGTTGGGACCGAGCAGACCGAAGATGCAGGCAGCAGGAACTTGCAGACTGAGCCGATCCAGCGCGCGCGTGGCAGCAAAACTTTTGCTCAGAGACCGGGTCTCTATGGTGTAGTGGGTGGGCATGTGATCCATGGTGGGCGAACTGAACCCTATTTTTGGTGAGGGGTGCACAGCGGCCTTGACAAAACGCAACGCCCGGATGGCGTGGCGCAGTGCAATGGGGCCCTGTCGATTTCACGGGGTTTCGCTATGAGAGGTCTATCGCGCGTACTTCAGGTTTTCTTGGCCTGTGCACTGGCCTTGCCATGGCTGGTGTCTGCAGAAGGGGCGCACGCACAGGATGTGTCTGCCGCACCGGTTGCGGGTGAATTTAGCCAGCAGGAGTTGGACCAGATGCTGGCGCCGATTGCGCTGTATCCGGACGCCTTGTTGTCGCAAGTGTTGATGGCCGCCAGCTATCCGCTGGAAGTGGTGGAGGCGCAGCGCTGGACCGTGGCCAATCCGTCACTGACGGGCAATGCGGCGGTGCTGGCCGCTGCGCAGGCCAACTGGGACCCGAGCGTCAAATCGCTACTCGCCTTCCCGCGCATTTTGCAAACCATGGGTACCCAACTGGACTGGACGCGGCGCCTGGGCGATGCTTTCTTGGGGCAACAGCAACAGGTGATAGACACGGTGCAGGCCTTGCGCAAAAAAGCCTATGCAGCGGGCAGTCTGGTGTCCAACGCACAGAGCCGGGTGAGCCTGACAGACGACTACATCACCATCGTGCCCACCCAGCCGCAAATCGCCTACGAGCCCTACTACGATCCCGGCGTGGTCTACGGCACCTGGTGGTGGCCGCAGTATCCGCCCATGGCCTGGGCACCTTGGGCGGGCTATGGATACCGTGACGGTTTCGGCCTGGGCTTTATGTGGGGCGCGGGCGTGCTGGTGACCGCGGACTTTTTGTTCGGGGGGTTTGATTGGCGTGCGCACCATGTCAATGTCGACTACGCCCACTTCCATGACAACCGCTTTGCGTACAGGAGCGCGGGCGTCGGCCCCTGGGAGCACAACCCCAACCACCGCCAGGGCATTGCCTACCGCCGGCCACCGCCGGCGAGCCACTTTGCGGCGCCGTTGCACGCACCCGGGTTCGCCACGCCGGTTGCACCGGCACGCGTGCCACAACCCTTTGCTCCCGTCACACCGCGTCCCCACGCCTTTGAAAACATCGGCCAGGGTCGGGCCGTGCGCAACTTCAGCGCCAGGGGGCAAAACAGCGTGCACCCCATGCCGCCGCTGACCGCCGCGCCCGCGCCCTGCCCGATCGGCGGTTGCAATCCGGCGGGCGGTGGCGGCCGGCGCGCGCCAGGCAATGAGGTTTTGCGGCCGCGGCACTAACGCGGCTTTGTACCGGCGGGCGCACCCAGGCGCACCCGCGTGGCTTTCTTATCTGGAGATATGGCAATGAACACTTTGGAAATGAATCAATGCGAAGACGGCTTGCACCAGGCTGTGCGCCCCTGGGCGGCCGTACTGGCACTCACGGTCGCAGCATGGGCCCCCCTGGCCGTTGCGGCGCCCCTGGAACGGGAATTTGACACGCCAGACGCAGCCGTGGCCGCCCTGGTGGATGCCGTGCGCGCCCACCACATAAAGCAACTGCGTTCGATACTGGGTCCGGGGGGCGACAAGCTGGTGCGTTCGGGGGACCCTGCGGAAGACGCCAGCAGCCAGCAAAAATTTGTACTCGCCTATGACACCGCCCACCGCATCGTGTACCCGCAAACTGCGCCCGACACAGCCGAGTTGCAAATTGGCTCTGCGGCCTGGCCTCTGCCGATTCCCCTGGTCAAGGCCGCGAGCGGCCGCTGGCACTTCAATGCCGCCAGCGGCGCGGCCGAAATTCTGGCACGGCGCATCGGACAAAACGAACTCTCGGCCATGCAGGTGTGTCTGGCCATCATGGATGCCGAACACAAGACGGCGTTGCCGCAGGGCCTGGTCCACACCACGGGCGGCAAACGGGTGCCCTACCAGGGCTACTTTTACAAAAGGCTGGCGATCCGGGGCGACAGTGCCGCGGGTGCCGCCTCTGACGCCGGCCACCACGACGGGCAGACCAGTGGCCTTGCCGTGCTGGCCTACCCGGCCCGCTATGGCGCATCGGGCGTGATGAGCTTTGTCGTGACGCAGAACCGCATCCTCTATGAGCGCAACCTCGGGCGGGCAACGGCCTCGATCGCCCGGGGTTTGCAGGTATTCCACGCCGAAGCCCCCTGGCACGCGGTGCAGCCCGTGCCGGGGTCTTGATGTTTTCACCCACACACCGAAAAGGAGTATGCGCATGTACACCCACCTCTTGGTTCCCCTGGACGGGTCGCCCACCTCAGAAGCCGCCCTGACCCAGGCCATCGCGCTGGCGAAGGTTTGCGGAGCTGTCGTATCCGTGATGATGGTGTACGACCCCTATCCCTACATTGCCGCGGCTGCGGAATACGGCAGCTACCAGGTGCAGCTGGCCGAGGACCTGCGGCTCGAGGCCGAGCAAACGGTGAATGCAGCCTGCGCGCGTGTACAGGCTGCAGGCCTGCAGGTGCTGTCCCACGTGGTGGAGCTGAAGCAGGTGTGGCGCGCGGTGCTGGAGGTCGCAGCCTCCGACAAGGCCGACCTGATCGTCATGGGTTCGCACGGGCGCAGTGGCCTGGACAAACTGGTCATGGGCAGCGTCACCCAGCGCGTGCTGCAGCACACCCTGCTGCCCGTGCTGGTGGTACGCGACTGACGCGGCGGCGGGCGTCCCGGCATGCCCCGGTCTGTGTTGGTGCGGCGGTCCGTTGTCAAAGCACTGACCTACCGGCTTGTCATCATGCTGCTGGACTTTGTGACGCTTTACCTGTTTACCCGGCAGGTGAAGGTCGCCTTGGGTTTTATGGTGGTCAGCAATGTGTACACCACGCTGGCCTACTTCTGGCACGAGCGGATGTGGGCACGCATCCGGTGGGGCGTGAGCGATGAGGCCTGAGCTGTTGCGTCGCGCTGCCGCTTGGTAAACAGCCCGACCGGCCCAGTTGGCAGGGGTTCTGAAAACACTGGAAAGGGTGGCCTGCGATGGACCGGCACGGTGGCGGATCTGGTGTTTGGCTCCCACGCGCAGCTGCGTGCGGTGGCCGAGGTCATGAATCTGGACCGCTTCGACCGGCGTTAAGCCCAGTGGTGCGGCAACCAAAGCGGCCGGCTGCAGCAGGCCTCAGACGTTGCGCATCCAGTCGGCCGTCTGAAAAAATGACTCCTGCAGACGCGCGCGCAGCCCCTCGTGCACCGCCACCTCGCCCATGGCCTGGTTCATGCAGGCCAGCCACTGGTCGCGCTCCAGAATCCCGATCTTGAAGGGCATGTGGCGCGCGCGCAGGCGCGGGTGGCCGAAGCGCTCCACATAGTGCTGCGGGCCGCCCATCCAGCCGCACAGAAACCAGTTCAACTTCTCGCGTGCAGAAGCCAGGTCCGGCCCGTGGGCTGCGCGCAGTTCGGCATAGCCGGGCTCCAGGTCCATCAGGTCATAAAAGCGCTCCACCAGCGCGTGGATGGCGGACTCGCCGCCCATCAAGGTGAAGGCGGTTTCGCCCTGCTGCTGCTCTTCATCACTCATAGGTTCTCGCTTGAAAAATGCCGGGCGTTGAAAATGCCCCGCCTGCCGCCATCCAACAATGTCGCGAATGAAGCGCTCAGAGGATGGCGTGGCAATGTTTGAACTTCTTTCCGCTGCCGCAGGGGCAGGGCGCGTTGCGACCGACCTTGGCCGCGTTGCGCACCGGCTGCGGCTTGGCAACGGGGCGCTGCAAGAGGCCACTGGTTTCCTGCGCCTGGCGCTGTTGCAGCCAGAAAGCGTGGATTTGGCACGCCGTGGCCGCCAGGCCGTTGGCCTGGGCCTGGTGGGCGTCCAGATCGACCGGCACATGCTTGTGCAAGGCCTCACCATCCGCTGTGCCGTGTATCAGGATGGTGGAGAACCAGTCTGGCTCCGCCATGAGCAGGGGCGCCCAGCCTGGCACATCCAGGGCCATACCGGCGTAGTAGCCTGTGCACCACTCGTCAAGGCTGAATATGCTGCGGCCTTCGGCCTCGCGCTCGCAGAGGCGGGGCTTGTACTGCTCGGGGCTGTGCGTCAGGGTGTGGTTCAGGTACTGGTAGTGCTGCATCAGCAAACCGGTGATTTGCTGCGCCTGCTCCTGGGACGTAAATGCGGGAGCCGTTGCACCGTTTTCGGTGTCACAGACCCAGCGCATCCATTCGCCGGGCATGATCAGGTTGGGGGCGGAAACGACGGCCGTAAGAAAACCGTCCAGCATGGCGCTGTCCATGGTGTGCGCGGGCGCGGCGGCGCTCAACAGATAGTTGTCCAGCAGTGCAACGTCGGCGTCGGTCAGGGGGGCGTGAGAAATCATGCAGGCATTTTCACACGCAAACCCGGCTTGACGGCCGCGCAAGACGGTGCAGAAAAATCGCCACCTGCCAGTCCAAGGCGACAGTTCCAGTGCTGGCCTACATTGGCCGGAATTATGAATGCGTCCTCGTCAGCGAGCCGGGGCTTACACCCGCTCGTCTCCCTGTTGTGCAGGCACATCCGGCACCAGGCTTAGATAGTGCTCGAAGTCACTGCGCTTGCCCTTGATTGCTTCTGCCTTGAGGAAGTCCAAGGTCATCACCGATGCCATCTTTTCAGACGCAGCACTGGCAATGAATTGGTTCACGGAAACGTCATCCCGTGCAGCAAGCTCTTTGATCTTTTGGTGGACAGAGTTTGGCAGGCGAATGGTTATTGCGGACATGGTCAGCTCCTCAACAGATTCAAGAAATCGGCAGGTTTGGTGGCCTGTACCTTCAGCTCTTGCACATGCCGAAAGTCTTTGACATTGTGAGTCACGATGTACTGACTGCCCGATGCGACGGCACATTCCAGCACCATGTCATCATCCGGGTCACGCAAAAACGGACGCCACAAAAAATGCACGTCTTGCAAGTGCGCCAGTGATGCCAGGTAACGTAAGTAGGCCAGCGCAGCGTCAACAGAGACCCCAGGTGGCATGTGTTCCGGCCTGGTCAAGACAGCCTGCCACTCGGTGTAGAGGGCAATGGTCAGCGCAAAGTCAAAGTGTTGTGTTGGCAGCATCGACACAAGCTGGTAACTGGCCCCGTTACGCGAACGGACAGCGGCCACCAAAACAGAAGTATCCAGAACTATTCGCACAATGGTTACGGAGTCCAATGTAGTTACGCCGATATAACCAAATTCTAACCGGTCTGGCAAAGCATGCAACCTATACCGGCAAACACCATGCGCCAGCGCCAAGGCCCTCCAGACGAAGCGGCACAAGCAGCCCTGCATCGCACTTCTTAAGCTGCCGCCCTGCGCAAGGTTTCCACCACCGGGCGGCGCAGCACATCGCGCAGGCCCCACCAGCCTGCTGCCAAGGCCAGGGCCGCACCGCAGAGCGAGCCCCAGATGGGCAGCCACAGGCTGACCGTCCATTCAAACTCGAACACGTAATGCGCCAACGCCCAGCCCACGGCATTGGCAACGAGTGACGCCAAAAAGCCGGCCAGCAGGCCGACCCCGGCCAACTCGGCGCGCTGCACCTGGCGCAGCAGGCTGGCCTGGGCACCGACCGCACGCATCACGGCAAACTCCTGCGCGCGTTCTTCGCGCGTGGCGCTCACGGCTGCAAACAGCACCACCAGCCCGGCGGCGAGGGTGAAGCCGAACAGGAACTCCACGGCGCGTATCACCTGGTCCAGCACGCGCTGCACCTGGTTGAGCGTGCTGGTCATGTCCACGGCGGTGACGTTGGGGAACTGGCGCACCAGCGCGTTGTCAAAGCCTTTGGCCATTGGCGCCTTGAAGGCGGTCATGAAGGTGCTGGGCACATCGGCCAGCACGGTCACCGGGAACATGACAAAGAAGTTGGCGCGCATGGAGCTCCAGTCCACCTTGCGCAGCGAGGTAATGCGCGCCTGGGTCTGCACGCCGCCGATATCAAACCTCAGCTGATCGCCCAGCTTCAGGCTCAGCGTCTTGGCAATGCCCTCTTCCACGCTGATGGCGCCCGGCTCTTCGGGCTGCCAGGCGCCGGCGGTGATCACGTTGTGCGCGGGCTGGGTGGCGCTGTTGGAGAGGTTGAACTCGCGGTCCACCAGGCGTTTGGCGCGCTCGTCCACATAGTCCTCGGGGGACACCGTCTTGTCGTTGATGGCAATCAGGCGGCCGCGGATCATGGGGTACCAGTCGAACTTGGCAACGCCGGCCTGCGTGAGTGCGGTGCGAAAGGCTGCGCCCTGCTCCGGCATCACGTTGATGACAAAGCGGTTGGGCGCGTCCGGTGGCGTGGCCTGGCGCCAGCTGCCGATCAGGTCGGTGCGCAACAGCACCAGCAGCAGCAGCGCGAGCATGCCCACCGACAGGGCACTGACCTGCACCACGGCAAAGGCCGGGCGCGCGGCAATCTGGCGCGTGGCCAGCACCAGCCAGCGCGGTGCGGTTTGCTCGTTGACATTGCGGCGCAAGAGCTTGACGGCCAGCCAGCTTAGGAGCGCAAACAGCAGCACCGCACCGGCGAAGCCGCCCACGGCGATCAGCCCGAGCTTGAGGTCGCTGCTGGCCACCAGCAGCAGGGCGGCGAAGCCGGCCACACCCACGGCCAACACGCCGATGGAAGCAGGGCGCAGATTGCCCACATCGCGGCGCATCACGCGCAGCGGCGGCACCTGCGCCAGTTGCAGCACCGGCGGCAGGCCAAAGGCCAGCAGCAATGTGAGGCCCATGCCCATGCCGAGCCCCACCGGCCACAGGCTGGCCGCGGGCAAGGAGGTTTCCAGCAGGCCGGCCATCAGGGCCACGAACAGGTAGTGCACGGCAAAGCCCAGCAGCACGCCCAGGCCGCTGGAGAACAGGCCGACCAGCGCAAATTCAAAGGTGTAGCTGGATGCAATGGCACGCTGGCTCAGTCCCAGCACGCGCAGCATGGCGCAGTCGTCCAGATGCTTGGCGGCAAAGGCGCGTGCGGCCAGCGCCACGGCTACGGCGCTGAGCAGCGCCGCCAGCAAGGCCACCAGGCTGAGGAACTTTTCGGCACGGTCCAGGGTCTGGCTCATCTCCGGCCTGCCGGTCTGCAGCGACTCCACACGCACGCCACGCACCCCGCGCTCTGCCCGGTTGGCGCCCTCTTTTACTTCTTGGTCGGCCCAGGCGACGAAGGCTTTGACCTGCGGCTCCTCCCCTGCCAGGGCCATGCGGTAATTCAGCCGGCTGGCAGGCTGGATCAGACCGGTGGCGGCCACGTCCTGCTTATGCATCATCACGCGCGGTGCGAAGTTCATAAAGCCAGCACCCCGGTCCGGCTCCAGCGCAATCACACCGCGGATGGTGAAGCGGCTGTCGCCCAGCAACAGCTTGTCGCCCTTGGCCAGGGCCAGCGACTCCAGCAGCGCGGCATCCACCCAGACCTCGCCAGGCTGGGGGATCTCACGGGTGGGCTGCTCCACGCCCGTATCCGTGGCCAAGACCAGGTTGCCGCGCAAGGGGTAACCGGGCTCCACCACCTTGAGCGCCACCAGTTTGGAGGCGCCGCCTTGTGCATCATCGGCCCGCGCCATGGTGGGAAAGCCCAGCGTAGTCACCATCGTGAGGCCCAGCGCGCGCGCCTTGGCCACAAAAATCTCGGGGGTGGGGTTGTCGCTGGCAATGACGGCGTCGCCGCCCAGCAGTTGGCGCGCATCGCGCTGCAGACCGCCCTTGAGCCGGTCAGCAAAAAAGCCTACGGCCGACAAGGCGGCCACGGCTAGCGTCACGGCCACGATCAAGAGACGCAAATCGCCGCTGCGCAGATCACGCCACAGGCTGCGCCAGCCCAGGCTCCAAAAGGTTTGCTTCATGGCGCTACCTTAGCGCATCAAAGTGAACGCGGCATGAAGCGGCCGCCAAGCCCTTGGGCCGCCGCCGGATGTGCGGCGTGTGAACTGCGGCGTGTGACGGGCGGCAGGCGGCGTGGGGGCGGCAGAGCGTTCTGCGCAGGTGAAGGAGGAGCCCGCGCAGCGGGCGGGGGACACGGAGCAGAACGCTCTGCCGCCCACACGCCATACCACTAATGCAGGCGCACGCCCTGCTTCTCAAGCTCTGCCTGCACATCGACCAGATCCACATCAGCAGTGGATTGGTTCTGGCGAATCGACACCGCTGCCGCCACCCCCGCCCCCTGACCCGTCACGGTGCAGGCCATCATGTTGCGCATGGCCGCGTGCGACACCATGTCGCCGGCCACGCAGCGGCCAGCGACCAGCAGGTTGTCCACCTCCAGCGGCACCATGCAGCCGTAGGGCACCTCGAAATAGCGCCCGGTGCTGGGCAGGATCAACACCGCGTAGCCGTCAATGAACTCGGGGAAGATGCCAATGGAATCTGCGAACTTCGCCTGGTTGCGCACCTCCTCACCGGTAAGGTTGTGGCGGCCGATGATCTTGCGCGAATCACGCACACCGATGGTCATCGAGAAGTTGCGCAGCTTGGCCTTCTCAAAACCCGGCACCACGGCCTTGAGTGCCATGAGGGCCTGCAGCGCCTCGGAGCGGCCCTGCATCTCAGCCCGGGTAAGGTCCATCACATCGGTGGGATCAAAGCCGTACATATGCACCAGGTTCAGGTTGTTGGCCTCACCGGCCTCGGTCAGCGAGGACCAGGAGCCGCCCAGGTTGGTGCTGTCCTGCGGGATCACGCCCAGGGCGCGGGCCTCGTCAAATTCCTTGTCCAGGTAGGGGCTGCGCAGCGCTTCTTCCTTGCCGGTGGTCTGCTGCTGCCAGGTGCGGCTCCAGTCGGCATAGGTGGCGGGCTTTGCTTCGGTGTAGTCCAGAAAGCGTTGCTTGTCCACGCCGGAGGCATTGAACACCGTGGTCATGCCCAGCATCTTGTCCTTGGGTGTCTTGCGGTAGCTGGCACCGGCCAGGTGGGCGATGTCGGCATCGCCCGTGCAGTCGATGATGCGCTGCGCCAGCACCACCTGGCGGCCGGACTTGCTCTCGGTGATGAGGCCCTTGAGGCGGTTCGTGCCCTCTTCAAAAATCACATCCACTGCCATGCAGTGCAGGATGGGGCGTATGCCGGACTCGCGCACCAGGTGGTCGGCCACCACCTTGAAGAAGTCAGCGTCCAGGCATTCGCTGTCGTTGTACGGCCACTTGACGGTGCCGCCCATGGCGGCGGCGCGGCGCTCCATCTCCACGCCGATGCCTTCGGACTCAATGGTGCCCTCGTAGCGGTACCAGGCCAGGGTCTCCATGCCCACGGTGGTGATGGCGCCACCAAAGCAGCCAAAGCGCTCCAGCAGGATCACATCGGCACCGGCACGGCGTGCGGCCAGCGCGGCGGACAGACCGGCGGGCCCGGCGCCCACGACCAGCACCTCGCAAGTGGCCAGGATGGGCAGGGCCTTGGGCGGCTCGATGTAGACCCCCTGCGCGGCATCCAGCTCGCCTGCGGCGGGTGGCTGGTGCTGCAGAACTTCGCCCTCACCGGTGTTCCTGCGCGAGAAGGTCAGGCGCTGGCCGGACCAACGGCTGAGCATGCGGGCGATGCGCGCGGGAAACGGGGCCGGGGTTTTGTCTTCGTCTTGCATGGCGCTCCTTGGTCAGAGAGCCCTAGTATCCGGTGCAACTCGGCTGGCCGTATCGCGCCTTGAACAGCGACGTCGACGCCATGTCAGGCGCGGTCGCACCCAGGCAGGCGGCGAACGCAGCGCCAATCTGCGTTACTGGTTTTTCTTGGCCACTTCGTTGCCGATGTAGCCGCCACCCACGGCACCCAGGATGGTCGCCAGGGTTTTGCCGTCGCCACTGCCGACCTGGTTGCCCAACACACCACCGATGACGGCACCCACGCCGATGCCGACCGGGCTGTTTTGGGGCGCCGGTTTGTGTGCGGTCTGAACCGGGGCGCTGGTGGGCGTGCTGTGCTGCACTGTCCCGTCGTGGGCCACCGGATGGGCGCTGGCCGGCGCATGCGTGGCGTGCGGGGACTGCGTGCTCTTGGACACGGGCCGGTTGGCGTCCCAGTCTTCGGCCACCGCATGCGTGGGCTGCACCAGGGCTTCGGGCGCATTGATGCCGGTTCCGTGCGAAGACGGCAACAAGCCCGTGATGGCCGCAATGCCCAGCACACTGAACAGCGTGACGGCTGCCGCGGCAACGGCAACCAGGGGATGAATACGATTTGAAAAACGCGCAAGCTGCATGAAAAAACTCCGTCAAGTACACCCGCTTGAGTATGTCGGGCTTGACGGCCGCAGGGCGCAAAAAGAGGTTTGAATCCTGTTTCGTATGTAAGCGCGCGTAACCGCGCAGGCTCAATCCCCGGTGGGCGAGATGCGGAACGTCTTGATGCGGCTGTGGGCACGCAGGTAGCGCGCCAGCAGGCTGAACTTGTCGGGGCTGGAGGTGCGTATGACCATGCGGTATTCAAATTCCGCACCGTTTTCGGACACGCGGTAACTGATGTTGGCGATGGTGAAGCCATGCCCCTCCAGCATGGTGCGGATCTCTTCGTCCTCCATGGCGTCGTTGCGGTCAAAGCTGATGAAGTGCTGCGCGTAGTGGTGCGAGGGGATGCGCGCTTCGATCAGACGAAACAGTGACAGGGTGCCCACCGTCAGGATGGTGGCCACGATGGCCGGAAAGTAAAAGCCAATGCCGATCAGAACGCCTATGGCCGAGGTAATCCAGATCGAGGCGGCGGTGGTCAGGCCGCGAACGCTCAGGCCCTCTTTAAAAATGACCCCGGCGCCCAGAAAACCGATGCCGGTCATGATGCCTTGCGCCATGCGCGTGGGGTCGGTCCGGAAGGAGTCCATGGACGCACCGGGCGGCAGCCACTTGCTCTGGTACAGCGTCACCAGCATCAGCAAGCTGGCGGCCAGACAGACCAGCGTGTGGGTGCGAAAACCAGCCGGCCGGCCGTGGTAGCTGCGCTCCAGACCGATGACTCCGCCCACCCCCATCGCACCGACCAGGTGCATGGTCATTGTTAGCCAATCTTGATCCATTTTTAATTTCCAAACAGGTTCATGGGACTGTAAACTGATTGTCACAGCACTGACATTTTGTGACGCCACACTTTGCTGGCAACTTCATAGGAACCGTTATGCATTTGAATAAATTGACTCCCCTGGCTATCGCCGCTTTGGCTGCCTGCTGCACACAAGGTGCGCTGGCTCAATCAGACCAGTTGGTCGCGGCAGCCAAGGCCGAAGGCCAGCTGACCGTCATCGCGCTGGCGCGCAGCTGGTGCGGCTACGGCCCCATCATCGACGCCTTCAAGGCCAAGTACGGCATCAAGGTCAATGAGCTCAATCCCGATGCAGGTTCCGGCGACGAAATCGAAGCCATCAAGGCCAACAAGGACAACAAGGGCCCGCAAGCGCCTGACACCATCGACGTGGGCCTGTCCTTCGGCCCCAGCGCCAAGGCCGCCGGTCTGTTGCAGCCCTACAAGGTGTCCACCTGGGCCAGCATTCCCGACAACGCCAAAGACCCCGAGGGTTACTGGATCGGTGACTACTACGGCGTGCTGTCCTTCCAGGTCAATGCCGACATGGTCAAGCCGCCGCAGGACTGGGCTGATCTGCAGAAGCCCGAATACAAAAATTCCGTCGCACTGGCGGGTGACCCGCGCGCCTCCAACCAGGCCATTCTGGGCGTGTACGCGGCCGGCCTGAGCGCTACCGGTGGTGATGCTGCCAAGGCCGGCGCCGCCGGATTGAAATTCTTTGCCGACCTGAACAAGGCCGGTAACTTTGTGCCGGTGATCGGCAAGGCCGCGTCTCTCGCACAGGGCACCACGCCCATCATCATCAGCTGGGACTACAACGCACTGGCCGACCGCGACAAGCTCAAGGGCAATCCCAAGGTCGACGTGATCGTGCCCAAGAGCGGTGTGGTGGCTGGCGTCTATGTGCAGGCCATCAGCGCCTATGCGCCCCACCCCAATGCGGCCAAGCTGTGGCTGGAATACCTGTATTCCGACGAAGGCCAGCAGGGTCTGCTCAATGGCTATTGCCACCCGATCCGCTTTAACGATCTGGTAGCCAAGAACAAGTTCACCAAGGCATCTTTGGACAAGCTGCCGCCGGCCGCCGGTTACGCCAAGTCCCACTTCCCCACGCTGGAGCAGCAGGGTGTGGCCAAGGAAGTCATCACCAAGCAGTGGGATTCCGTAGTGGGTGCAGCGGTCAAGTAAATTGCCCGGCTAATCGCCTCCATCGGGCATGGCACTTGCGTGCCATGCCCGTTTTTGTTTGTGTGCAGGACGCCTTGGGCACTGCACGCCCGAACCCTGTGAGATCCCTCCGTGTCTGCTGAATCCACTTCTCTGCCGCGTGCCCCCGGCGCCGCTCCCGGCCACAAGCCGCTCGACCTGAACTGGCTGGGCGTTGTGCCCTTCTTTGTCTTCGCGCTGCTGTTCATGCTGCTGCCCACGGCCTACCTGATGGTGGGTGCGTTCCAGGATACCGAGGGTCACTTCACACTGCGCAACCTGGTGGAGCTGCTGGAGCCCAATGTGCTGGACGCCTACTGGATCAGCTTCAAGATCAGCATTGCCTCCTCCGTGGCCGGCGGCCTGCTGGGCTTTCTGCTGGCCTGGGCTGCGGTACTGGGCAAGTTGCCGGGCTGGATACGCCCCACGCTGATGACTTTCTCGGGCGTAGCCTCCAACTTTGCCGGCGTGCCCCTGGCCTTTGCCTTTCTGGCCACGCTGGGCCGCATGGGCCTGGTGACCATCCTGCTGCGCAAATACCTGGATGTGAACATCTATTCCACGGGCTTCAGCATCCTGAGCTTTGTCGGGCTGACGCTGACCTATTTGTATTTCCAGATTCCGCTGATGGTGCTGATCGTCACCCCCGCGCTGGAAGGCCTGAAGAAAGAATGGCGCGAGGCCTGCGACTGCCTGGGCGGCAGCACGCTGCAATACTGGCGCTATATCGCCATGCCGGTGCTCTGGCCCAGCATTCTGGGCGCCATGCTGCTGCTGTTTGCCAACGCCTTTGGCGCAGTGGCCACGGCCTATGCGCTGACCGGCAGCTCGCTCAACATCGTGCCCATCCTGCTCTACGCGCAGATCCGCGGCGACGTGTTGCACAACCCGAACCTGGGCTATGCCATGGCGCTGGGCATGATCGTCATCACCGGCCTGGCCAACGCCGGCTACATGGTGTTGCGCAGCAAGACCGACCGGAGAAGTGCATGAGCAAGAGACAAGGCCACCCCAGGCAAGCTCGCACCGCAGTGCGCAGCACGGAGGTATTTCAATGACCGCTCGCAAAGAATCGCGCCTGGGCGCCTGGATCGCCATGGCAGTGGGCGCCACCTACTTTCTGCTGCCGCTGATCGCCACCTTTGAATTCAGCCTGCGCATGAAGCGCGGGGAGTACAGCTTCGAAGCCTACGAGGTGGTGTTTGGCGACCCGCAATTCCAGGCCACGTTTGGCTACTCCATCGCCATGGCAATTGCCACCATTCTGGTCGGCATTCTGCTGGTGGTGCCCACCGCTTACTGGGTGCATTTGCGCATGCCCAAGCTGCGCCCGCTGGTGGAATTCATCACCCTGCTGCCGCTGGTGATTCCGGCCATCGTCATCGTGTTTGGCTACCTGCGCATGTACAACAGCAGCTCCATCATCCCGCTCACCGGCAGCGAACATGCCACCGACTTTCTGCTGGTCTGCAGCTATGTGACGCTGTCCTTGCCCTATATGTACCGCTCCGTCGACACCGGCCTGCGAACCATTGATGTACGCACCCTGACCGAGGCCGCCGAGGTGCTGGGCGCCAACCGCGCCACCATCCTGCTCAAGGTGATCTTCCCCAACATCACCTCGGCGATTTTGTCGGGCGCGTTTCTGACCTTTGCGGTGGTGATCGGTGAGTTCACCATGGCCAGCCTGCTGGACCGCCCGGCCTTCGGCCCCTATCTGCAGCTGATTGGCGCCAACCGGGCCTATGAGCCCTCGGCCTTGGCCGTCATCGCCTTCATCGTGACCTGGGCCTCCATGGGCCTGATCAATGTGTTCGGCCGCAGCGCCCACCGCAAGCCCACCCGCTAATCCAAAAATAACGCAAGAGATTCACCCCATGGCATTCCTGGAAATTTCCAACATCCAAAAGCGGTTTGGCGAGCACACCGCTGTGCACGACTTCTCCATCTCCATCGAGAAGGGCGAGTTCATCACCTTCCTAGGCCCCTCGGGCTGCGGCAAGACCACCATCCTGCGCATGCTGGCCGGCTTTGAGGCGCCCTCGGTGGGCAGCATTGTGTTTGACGGACGGGACGTGACCCATGTACCCACCAACAAGCGCAACGTGGGCATGGTGTTCCAGTCCTACGCGCTGTTCCCCAACATGACGGTGG
>CANFIH010000025.1 GCA_947446855.1 Burkholderiales bacterium | reverse complement strand
CCTGGTTTAACCACCACAGACTGCTGGAACCCATAGGCTACATTCCCCCTGCCGAAGCTGAAGAAAATTACTATCGGCAATTAGCCAGTCAGGCCGTAATACCGGTCTGACTTAACCCAACGGGCCTCCATGAAACCCGGGGCGATTCAGACTGCACATCCCCGGCCGCCGCAGTGGGTGCAGTAGGCGCTGTGGTTGGGCCAGACGCTGGAGTTGTAGTTCCGTTAAGGATCGCAGCCACCATGGAATCTACGTTCGTGCTGTTGTAAGCAGCCAAAGCATCAACCTTCATTTTGGTCAACGCCGCAGCCAAGTTAGTGGCACTTGGAATTTCTGATCCTACGTTCGCTGCCAAATAAGCTGCAGCCACCTTAGCCACGTTGTGGGCATTGGTGTCGCCGGTGCCTACGTGGTCTTTCAGGAAGTCGTAATCTACTGGCAAACTCAAGCCTGCGCGTGCATCAATCCGGGCGCGAGCGATTTGTTTACCGCTTTTCATTTCGATGGATACTGCGGTCGTCAGTGGCGTAACAGGGGTAGATATCGTGTTGCCCGCTGACGGCATCACTACTGGGGCCATCATGACGTATGGCTTGGTAATCGGGGTGGTAGGTGCGTCGCTGTCATAAGCACCAGCCGGCACGATAGCAATGAGATGCTTGTCGGTGGTTTCGGTGCCTGTAGGCAGCGTAATGCTGTACTTGCCGTCAGCGCCTGTCACTGCGCTGGGTTCTCCGGTGTCGCATACGTTGTTTGAGTTGGCATCAAAGCAAATGGTTGCACCTTTGATGTACCCATCAAGCGCGACGCCAGAGACAGTGATTGGGCCTAGCGAGCTACCGCTACCGCCTCCACAGGCAGACAAGATGACGGCTGCAACCACTGTGCCCCCGTATAACGATATTCCACGCATTATTTTGTTCTTCAATTTGTTCTCCTGGTAAGGACTAGTCAACTCGTGCTGCTGAACAATGAAAATGCCCGCATAATTCATGAAAGCGCTTTCATTGTAGCGATCATAGAGAAGCTTTTTTGTCGACGTATGAGGTCTTACCCTAACCACATCAATTTATTTTGTCACTTTACCTAGCCGATTAGCGAGTACAGAAACCTATGCACCACACGTCTGAAATTTCCTGGTACCTGTCAGCACCAAATGCACACCTGCAACTGTCAAGACAACTGAACTTGCCTGTTGACAACCCGACAGATCAAAGTGCCGCTAACGTTTGGATCAGTGCCAGCAACACCTTCCAAACCATCGAAGGTTTCGGTGGCGCTTTCACTGAAGCGTCCGCCACAGTCTGGCAAAGACTTCCGTCAGACCAGCAAAGCCAAGTCTTGCGCGACTACTTTTCTCCGACCGAAGGCCACGGCTACACCTTTTGCCGTGTGCACATGAACAGCTGCGACTTTTCCTTGGGCAACTACGCCCATGTAGAGCAGCACGACGATCTCGCGCTTGAAAGTTTTTCGATAGAGCGTGACCGCCGAGCCTTACTGCCGATGATCAAATCCGCGCTGTCCATGGCTGCGCAACCCGTCAAGCTATTGGTGTCGCCCTGGAGTCCGCCGGCCTGGATGAAGAGCAACGGCCAGATGAACCGGGGCGGCAGTTTGTTGCCGCAATACGCCAACGCCTGGGCGCGCTGCTTTGTGAAGTTCATACAAGCCTACGAAGCCGAAGGTGTGCCGGTGTGGGGCGTCTCGGTGCAGAACGAACCGGCTGCGACGCAGTCGTGGGACTCCTGCATCTACAGTGCGCAAGAAGAGCGTGACTTTGTGCGCGATCACCTGGGGCCCGAACTGCATAAGGCGGGTCTGGGGCATATTGCGATTGTGATCTGGGACCACAACCGCGACGTGATGGTGGAGCGTGCTGCCACGGTGTACGCAGACGCCGAAGCGGCCAAGTATGTGTGGGGTACCGGCTTTCACTGGTATGGCGAAAACCACTTTGACCATGTTCAGCTGGTTCATGATGCCTGGCCGGACAAGAAGCTGCTGTTTACCGAAGGCTGTCAGGAGGGCGGACCACACCACGGTTCCTGGGCGCTGGGCGAACGCTATGCACGCTCGATCATCAACGACCTGAACCGCTGGACCGCAGGCTGGATTGACTGGAACCTGCTGCTGGACCACAACGGTGGCCCCAACCATGTGGAGAATTTATGTAGCGCGCCGATGTTGGCCACAGCCGATGAACTCAGCGTCACGCTGCAGAGCTCCTATTTTTATCTGGGCCACTTTGCGCGTTTTGTCCGTTCGGGCGCGCGTCGCGTGCTCTGTGCCGCCACGCGTGAGGATCTGGAGTGCACCGCTTTTGTAAACCCCGATGGATCGATGGTTGCGGTGGTGCTCAACCGCACCGATAGCGAGATTGGTTTTAATTTGCTTATGGGCGAAGGTTTGCAAACACAGGCCACATTGCCCGCACATGCCATTGCTACTTTTGTGGCGCAGTTGCCTTAATCCACCAACTCCGCAAACAGCTCTCGCATCACCTGTTTGGGTTTGCGATCCACATCAAACAGGCCCCAGTGTCTCTCCGGCTCCAGTGGGTCGGGTGAACCTTTCCAGGGCTCGTCAAAGGCTTCTAATACGAACACCAGCATGCCACTCGCCCGCGACCATTGCATCAGGTCTTCGTAGTAGATGGCTTGCAAATGCTGCGACACGTTATCTGGCTGGATTCCGCGCCCGTTGGAATGCATGGCCCAACCCGCCTCGGTAATGACGATGGACTTGCCGGGGTACAGACTCGTGACACTGTGCACGTTGTCCTTGGTGTGTTCGAAAGCTTCGGGAATATGTTTGTATTCCCACACCGGATAGGTGTGAATGGAAATGAAGTCCACCTCGTCCACCAGGACACTTAACTTGTCTTTCCAGGGGTCGTAGTTTTCGCAAAAGGTCACCGGTTGCTGGATGCGCTCCTTAACCCTGCGCACATGCGCAATCATGCGATCCACCGGAACCAAATGGTCAGTCCAGTCTACCGTCGCCTCGTTGCCCACTGCCACTGAGAAAACTATATCTGGATACATGTCGGCCAGAATCACCAGCTTAGACAACTCAATCTCGTTGGCCTGTGTGCTGGCCTGCAAGACTTCGCCGCTATAGATTCCACCCCAAGGGCAACCTGGATTGTTGACCTCGGCCCCAAGATAAGCGCCCAGCATGACCCGCAGGTCCAGTTGATCCTCGTGGATGATTTGCAGCACGCGCTCGGCATGCAGGCTGCAATCGTACAGGCGCAGGTAGCGCCAGTGTTTGGTCAGAATGGCCAGGTCTTCGCGAATCTCAGCCACCGATGGATAAGCCTGAGTGTCGGGACTTTGTCCGCGCCGATAGCCCGCATAGCAAATAGCGTTACTGGGGGATGAAAGGAAGTGTGGGTGTCATCGGTATTTGGCTTGCGCGTCTTTGTCCCAAAGGCCCCAATAGGCCCTCACGTCACCCTCGGCACCAAACTTCCAGGCCTCGTCAAAAGCGGCGAAGTAAAACACCTCAATGCCTTCGATCTCGGTTCAGTCAATGACAGTGCCATCAAATTCATCGTTCCAGACCAGCTTCCAGCCTTTGGTCCGGTCCGTTTTCGGAGTCCCTTTGAGCGGCTTCATGCGGATTGCGCGGCAGGCGCTCAGCCCTTCAAACGCCCATCATCACCAAAGGCCAAAGTCCGCGCCACAGTTGGCAACAAACCCACAGCCTGACCAGCGATGCAATGGGCGTGCCCAGCGCCGACTTTGGCATTGAGCAAGCCTTCGATGCCTTCAACGCGCAGGTGAATGATGGAGGAATCGCCCAGGTGTTCTGCCAACACGACTTGCGCGCGAACCCCTTGATCAGGATCGGAAATGTGAAGATGCTCCGGGCGCAGGCCCACACGCTTGACCTTCACAGAACCGGCGCCCAGCAGCTGTGTCCACAGTTGCTGGTGGGCAAGCGGTGCACCCTCAGCCGGCTTGTCGATCAGGTTGATGCGCGGCGCGCCAATGAAGGCGGCGACGAATTCGGTGGCGGGACGGTTGTAGAGTTCCAGCGGCGCGCCGAGTTGCTCGATCACACCCTTGTTGAACACCGCAATGCGGTCTCCCAGCGTCATGGCTTCTACCTGGTCGTGGGTGACGTAAATCATGGTAGTGCCGAGTTCGGCATGCAGGCGCGATAACTCCACCCGCATGTCCACGCGTAATGCGGCGTCCAGATTGGACAGGGGTTCGTCAAACAAAAACACCTTGGGCTTGCGCACAATGGCACGGCCTATGGCCACGCGCTGACGCTGGCCACCGGACAGCTCTTTGGGAAAGCGCTTGAGCAAATCGGTCATGCGCAGGATGTCGGCAGCGTGGGCCACCTGCTTTTCACGCTGGGCCTTGTCAACGCCGGCCATCTTCAGCGCAAAGCCCATGTTCTCTGCCACCGTCATGTGGGGATAGAGCGCGTAGCTCTGAAACACCATGGCGGCACCCCGGTCTGCCGGATGTAGGTCGTTGGCGCGCGCGCCGTCAATCAGCAGTTCGCCCGCCGTAATGGTTTCCAGGCCTGCAATCATGCGCAGGGTGGTGGATTTGCCGCAGCCACTGGGCCCGACAAACACCATGAATTCACCGTCCCGGATATCGAGGTCAATGCCACGGATCACATCGACCGTGCCAAAGCTTTTGCGCAAACCCTTCAAGCTGACTTGTCCCATTCTTTGCTCCTGCTCTTTTTATTCCGCGGTTGAATCCGGTATCAGGAAGTACTTGCCAATGCAACACTGTGTGGCCTGTGGCCACAGCGCGCATTCAGCATGGCGGCATACCAAATGGCACTGTCTTTGAGCGTGCGCTTTTGTGTGGCGTAGTCCACATGCACGATGCCGAAGCGTTTTTCGTAACCGGAAGCCCATTCAAAGTTGTCCAGCAGACTCCACACCATATAGCCTTCCATACGCACGCCCTGGCGCATGGCTTCGCCCACCGCAGCGATGTGGCGGGCAATGTAATCGGTGCGGTCGGCATCATGCACCTGGCCATCCTGCAGCCCGTCTTTGAAGGCGCCCCCGTTTTCCGTGACGTACAAAGGTGGCACTGCGTAATCGGTATGCATGCGCACCAGTAGCTCGGTCAGTCCCTCAGGGTAAACCTCCCAGCCCATATCGGTCAGGGGCAAACCGCCTTGCTTGGTATCCCAGGGGCCTTTGGCACTGACAACCGCACGCGAGTAGTAGTTCACACCCATGAAGTCCATGGGGGTACGGATCGCATCCAGGTCACCCGCTTGGATGCGGGGAGCATCGGCGCCCAGATGTGCGATCACGTCCACGGGGTAGCTACCCTTGAATAGTGGGTCCATGTACCAGCGCAGCAGTTTGCCATCCTCCAGGCGTGTCTGGGCTTTGTCCTCTTCCGAATCGGTGGCACTTTGCACCGGCGACAGGTTGAGCACAAGGCCCAGCCGCGCTTGGCATCCTTGTGCGCGCAAGGCCTGCAGGGCCAGCCCGTGGCTGAGCAGCAGGTGGTGCGATGCCTGCATGGCGGCAGCCCGGCTCTTGATGCCTGGCGCGAAGATGCCCTGCTCGTAGCCCAGCACCGCAATGACCCAGGGCTCGTTATGGGTGGCGATGCTGGCCACACGACTGCCCAAGCGCCGGTCGATTCCCTCTGCATATTCCACAAAACGATGCACGGTGTCACGGTCGGTCCAGCCGCCCTTGGCCTGCAGCTCGCTGGGCAGGTCCCAGTGGTTGAGCGTGAGGTAGGGTTTGATGCCACGCGCCAGCAGCCCATCCACCAAGCGCTCGTAAAAGTCCAAGCCTTTTTCGTTCCAGGCACCATCGCCGCCGGGACGCACCCGCGGCCAGGACACCGAGAAGCGGTAAGCATCCACGCCCAGGCGCTCTATCAGATCCAGATCGTCCTGCCAGCGGTGGTAGTGGTCGCAGGCGCGCAGGCCGTCGCTGGCGTCGGCAATCGCACCGGGCTGTTTGCAAAAGTCGTCCCAGATGGAACGGCCTTTGCCATCCGCATCGGCAGCGCCTTCAATCTGGAAGGCGCTGGTGGCCACACCCCAGACGAACTGGGCGGGAAAGGAAGCAATCGTTTTGTGCGCAGGTGCTTGTGTCATGAGATGAAAGGCCAGTGCAATGTTTTTAGGATGAAAGGTGCAGCAACAGGCGGCGCATACGCCGCCTTACTTGACTGCACCGGCAGTCAGCCCGTCGATGAGGCGGCGTGAGGAAATGGCAAACAGCACCAGCAGCGGCAAAGTGGCGATGGCAGAGCCCGCCATCACCGCGCCCCACTCCGTATTCACAGGGCTTTGCATACTGCGCAGGGCGAGCGGCAGGGTGTACATCTCGGGTGAGCGCATCACGATCAGCGGGCCAATGAAGTTGTTCCATGACGCGATGAAGGTGATCAGCCCCAGGGTGCCCATGGCAGGCTTGAGCAGCGGCAACACAATGCGCCAGTAGATGCCGAGTTCGCCGCAGCCGTCCATGCGTGCGGCTTCGATCAGCTCTTTGGGAATGGACGAACCGATGAACTGGCGCATCATGAAAATGCCGAAGGCGCTGGCCGCACCGGGTATGTAGAGGGCACGCGGCTGGTCGATCCAACCAAAGGCATCCATGATCATGAAGGTCGGAATCATGCCCAGAAAGGACGGCAGCAGCATGGTGCCCATGACCAGCAAAAACAGCGGCTGCTTGCCGCGGAACTCAAACATGGCAAAGGCATAGCCACCCATGGAGCAGAACAGCAAGGTCAGGGCCGTGGAGGCCAGGGCGACGTAGAGGCTCCAGCCCAGGCTGCGCCAGAACGGGATCTTCTGGGTCAGGATCTGCAAGTTGATCAGAAAGCTGTCGCCAAAAAACAGCGGCGGCGGCAGGTTGAAAATTTCGGTGCGTGAATGCGTGGCAAACACGAACATGAAATAAAAGGGCGTGAGCATGATGAGCGCACCCACACCGACCAGCAGGTAGGCCGCGCGCGGTGCCAGTTTTTCCAGGTTCATGGCCATGCCTCCTATTGAGAGCCGTCACGCGGTTTGAAAGCCCGGTTGGTCAGCCAGGTCAACACGGCCACCACCACAAACAACAACCAGGACAGCGCGCTAGCTGCGCCAAAGTCATTGAACTCAAAGGCCGTGCGGTACATGTACATGGCGGTGGTCATGCCGGCTTGGTCCGTGCCGCCGCGTCCGCCGGTCAAGATGAAAGGCTCTTCAAACAACTGCAGCCCGCCCACCACGCTGAGGGTGACGCCAAAGTAAATCATGGGTTTCAGGCTGGGCAGCGTGATGTAGAAGAACTGCTGCAAGCGCCGCGCACCGTCCATGGTGGCCGCCTCGTAAATGTCCTTGGGGATGGTCTGCAGTGCAGCCAGATACAACACGGTGTTAAAGCCGATATAGCGCCAGAACACCACAATCGCCACGGCCGGTTTGACGTTCTCGGCGCGGTTGAGCCAGTCCACCGGTTCACCGGAAAAAAGCCAGCCCAACCCGGGCATTTGGGATAGCGCATGCAGCGCGATGTTGATCATCCCGTAATCGGTAGAAAACAGTGTCCCGAACATCATGGCAATCGCTACTGTCGAGGTGATATAGGGTAAAAAGTACGCACCAATCACGCTGTTGCGTGTGCGCTTGAATGAGGTGTGGATGAAGTAGGCCAGCGGGATGGCAATCACATGCTGTGGCACACCGGAAGCAAACGCCAGCCAGGCCGTGTTCTTCAGGGACTTCCAGAACCACTCGTCGGTAATGGCGAAGGCAAAGTTGCCCCAGCCGACAAACTTCATGCTGGCGAGCCCGGCCGTGGGCTCCCAGCTCTGGAACGCCAGGTAAAACGAGAAGGCCAGCGGGAAGACGCCGAACACCAGAAACAGGATCAAAAACGGGCTGACCAGCAAATACGGAACGTACCTGGGCGACAGGCGCCAGACCCGGCGCTGCGGACTTGTGCTTGCCATGGCCGGATCTATTTAGCGGGCTACGCGGCGTTCCAGCAGGGCCCGGGCATCGGCCAGCGCGGTCTTGATGTCCTTGCCCTGGTCCAGCACCTTGTCCATCTCGGTGTTGACGATTTCTTCGGCAATGGGGTCGAGCTTGTGCACATCCACGGCCGTGATCTTGTTGGCCGCATCGCGCCACAGCAGGCGGGCCTTCTGGCCGCCCAGGAACTCGATGGGCTGGTCAAAGAAGGCATCCTTGTGCACGTCTACCAGGGCAGGGAAAGCGTCTTGCGACTTGAAGGCGCTGAGTTGCATTTCGGGGCTGAGCGTCATCATCTGGATGAACTCCCAAGCCAGCGCCTTGTTCTTAGACACCTTGGGGATGGTGTAGAAACTGCCGCCCCAGGAGCCATAGGCTTTCTCCGGCAATTGCGCAGCACGCCACAGACCCTTGGTGTTGGGCGCCAGCCAGTTGTTCAGGTGACCGGCCAGCCACGCGCCGGAGAGCTGGGTGGCGATGGTGCCGCGCTTGAAGCCCTCGGACCACTCGTTGGACCAGGCGCCGATCTTGCCGTCCAGCTTTTGTTCGCGCACCTTCTTGGCCAACTCGAACGCGCGCACAAAGCGCGGTGTGTCCACCAGGACCTTGCCCTTGTTGTCGATATACAAGCCCTCACCCGGCTTGATATCGGAGCGGATCACGATGTCCTTGACGTCCCGCGCGTGCGCCACCAGATAGGCACCGGTAGCCGCCTTGATCTTGACGCCGGACGCCACAAACGAATCCCAGGACTGGGTCATGTCCGCTTCTTTGACGCCGGCTTTTTTGAGCAGGTCTTCACGGTAGAGCAACGTACCCGGCCCGATATCGGACGGCACGGCTACTACGGTACCGGCATTGGTGGTGCCTTGGCGGAAGGCGTAGGGAACAAAGTGCGCCTGCTGGCTCTTGATGCTGTAGGGTGCAGCGCCCAGGTCTTCCAGCCCGCCACCTTCTGCAAAGCGGGCAACATAACCGTACTCCACCACCATCACGTCGGGCAGGTTGGAAGAGGTGGACAGCGCCGTGGTCATGGCGGTGTGGTGGTCGGCAAAGGCGCGGCTGACTACCTTGATTTCAACGTCGGGGTGTTTCTTCTTCCACAGGGGAATGGCCGATTTGGCAATCTCATCCACCGCCGGATAGGCCGCAACCGTCAGACTCTGCTGGGCCATCGCGGTGGACATCAACGTCAAAGCGGTAGCACCGGCGAACCATAGCTTGACTGACGCAGCGAAGGGGTGGCGGGCTTTGCGCATGGGAACTCCTGTGGAATCGTTGCAATTGTGAAAGCGCTTTCATTATAGGCAGCACTCTTCGGCATTTGCGCTCAGGGTATTCCCGATAGGCGAAGAAACTAAATCAACAGGCGACGGCAAGACTCGCGTGAAACCAGCCGTGGTGCCGGCACCTCAAACACCGGCTTGTCGCCCGCCAGCATTTGCAACAGCACCTCGGAGGCCTGCTGCCCCAGTTCGTACGCTGACTGATGGATGCTGCTCAACGGCGGGTTGGAATACAGCGAGGAGGACAAATCGTCGTAACCAATCAGGGACACGTCTTCCGGCACGCGCAAGGAGTGGCGGCTCAGGCCCAATCCAGCCCCCACTGCCATCTGGTCGTTGGCAGCAAAGATCGCGGTAAAGCGCTTGCGCGTGGCCAACAAGTCGTTCACTGCCTGCAAGCCGCTGGCCTCGTGAAAGCCGCCTTGTGCCACCAGCGCCGGGTCGAAACGGATGCGTGCAGCCTCCAAGGCATTGCGGTAACCCTGTAGCCGGTCGATGGCATCGGGGTGCTGCAAATCACCCGAAATGAATGCAATCTGGCGGTGCCCCAGATCAATCAGGTGCTGGGTGGCCAGGCGGGCGCCCTCCACGTTGTCGCAATACAGTGCGGCAAGACCGGGGGCGCTGAGTTTGCGGCCCGTCACCACAATGGGGAGTGACTTGGCGTAATTTTTCAGGGCCTTGTCCGTGAGGCGACCGGTCAGCACAATGATGCCGTCCACCCGGCGCGAACGCAGCACATCCATACAGCGGGTTTCTACCGCAGCATCCCACTGCCCGCTCACAAACAAGGGGCTGTAGCCCAGCGGCAGCAATTTTTCTTCAATGCCTCGCAGGGCCGCGCCATAGAACGGACTATCCAGCGCCTGCGTCACCACGCCAATACTGAAGGTGCGCCCCCCGGCCAAGCCACGGGCTACCGGGTTGGGCACAAAACCCAGCTTGGCGATGGCTGCATCTACTGCCTTTTTCCGTTCGGGACTCACAACAGCCGTAGCGTTGAGAATGCGTGACACGGTGGCAGGCGAGACACCGGCCTCTCTGGCGACCATTTCCAGGGTGACTGTCGTGGCCAGGGCCGTCTCCACGCCTTTGCTGCTGCGCTTGGTACTCTGAGGGTTCATAGGCTGAGATAATAATTCAGGTCTGTAAGCGTTTTCAAAACAACTATTAACATTTAATGCACCGCCTCTTGGGTAATTATTCCGGGGGACATGACCAGGCGGCGTCTCCTTCTTTCGCGCCTTGGTATCCGCATTACACGCGGGCCGGGCGCTTCGATGAATGCGATGCGCGGCGCAGCCACAACTTGATCCCCTCAAACCAGACCACACTGCACAAGCCGAGTACAACAGCGCCCAGCACATCCCGGGGCTGTAGCGGCGCGAACAGGAACAGGCCGGACACCCAGGGCTGATACAGCGTCAGCGCCAGCAGTGCGGTGGTCGCACCAGCCACCAGCCACAGCGCGCGGTTGGGCACCCGCAAGCTGACCCAAAGCGACGCATGGCTGCTGCGGTTGGAAAAGATCAGCGCCAGATTGCCCATCACCAGCGTGGTGAAGGTGAAGGCGCGCGCAGCCGGTTCACTCAGCCAGGTGGCGCTCCAGACGTAGGCGCCCAGCACCGCCAGCAGCACGCCCAGACCTTGCAGCAGGGCCAGCACCAGGGTGCTACCGGCAAACAGCGGCGCTTGCGGATCGCGGGGTGGACGCTGCATCACGTCCGCCTCCGACGGCTCGTTCTCAAACACCAGGGAGCAGGCCGGGTCAATCACCAGTTCCAGAAAGGCGATGTGCAAGGGGTACATCAGCGTGGGCCAGCCCAGCAGCACCGGCAGCAGCGCCGCGCCGGCAATCGGCACATGCACCGCCAGGATGTAGCTCATGGACTTGCGCAGATTGTCAAAAATGCGCCGCCCCAGCCGCACCGCACCCACGATGGAAGCAAAGTTGTCATCCAGCAGCACCAGGGACGCGGCCTCGCGCGCCACATCGGTGCCGCGCCCGCCCATGGCCACGCCCACATGCGCGGCCTTGAGGGCCGGCGCATCGTTCACGCCGTCACCCGTCATGGCCACGACCTCGCCATTGGCTTTGAGGGCCTGCACGATGCGCAGCTTTTGCTGTGGCGAGATGCGGGCACAGACGCGCACGGTCTGCATGCGCTGCTGCAGTTGCGCCTGGCTCAAAGCCTCCAGGTCGCTGCCGGTCAGCACCTGGTCGGCTTGGGTCACATCGATATGGGCCGCACGCGCAATCGCCCGGGCCGTTAGGGCGTAGTCACCGGTAATCATCACCACCCGGATACCGGCATCGCGGCATTGCTGCACGGCCTCGGGGATGCCGGCGCGCAGCGGGTCGGCCAGACCCAGCAGGCCGACAAATTCAAATGCAAAGTCATGCGCAAGGGCCGGCCAGTCATCCCCCGTAAACCGCGCCTGCGCCACGCCCAGCACGCGCAGCCCCTGCGCGGCCATGGCGTCCACCGGCGCGTTCAGCCGGGCCTGGGTCTCGGCATCCAGGTGGCACAAATCGAAGATGGCTTCGGGTGCGCCCTTGGCGGCCACACTGTGCACGCCATCGACGCCCTGGACCAGCGCGGCGCGCCAGACATGGGACATGGCACGCAACTGGGTGCTCAGTGCGTATTCCTGCACCAGGCTCCAGTCGCGGTGCAGGTGTTCGGTGCCCTGCAAAAAGTGTCGGCCCAGCCGGTGAAAGGCCTTTTCCATCGGGTCATAGGGATCACTCAGGCTGGCCAGAATCGAGTACTCCACCAGCAAATGAAAGGCCTCCGGCAACTCCATGCTGGCCGCGTAGTCCACCGCCAGGCTCGCGCCGGCCGGGACGCTGTCTGAGGGCACATACAACTGCGCCACCGTCATGCGGTTTTCGGTCAAGGTGCCGGTTTTGTCGGCGCACAGCACCGAGGTGGCGCCCAGGGTCTCGATGGCGGCAATGCGGCGGGTCAGCACCTGCTGTTGGGACAAGCGCCAGGCACCCAGCGCCGGGATCACGGTCAGCACCACGGTGAATTCCTGCGGCAACAGCGCCATCGCCAAGGCAATGCCGGAAAGCAGCGCGGCCAGCCAGTCGCCACGCAACAGGCCAACGGCCGCCACCATCAACAGGCTGGCACCCAGGGCAATAAGGGCCAGCACCTGGACCAGCGCGCCCATTTGCAGCTTGAGCGGCGACTGCTCATGGCCCAGCGACTCCAGCGCGCTGCCGATGCGGCCGATCTCGGTCTGCGCGCCGGTGGCATATACCCGCGCCGTGCCGTGGCCGCGCACCAGCAGCGTGCCGGAATACAGATAAGACTGGCCCTCGCCGCCGGGGTGCGGCGGCAGGCCCCTTGTGTCGCCGGATTCGGGCACCTTGCCCACGGCAAGCGCTTCGCCAGTCAGCAACGATTCGTCCACCTGCACATCGCTGCCCTCCAGCAGCACGGCATCTGCGGCAATGCGGTCGCCTTCACTGAGCACCAGCACGTCGCCGCACACCACTTCGCGCCCGGCAATGCGCAGGCGTGCTCCGTCACGCACGACCAAGGCGCGCGGACTGCTCAGCTTGCGCAAGGCGGCCAGTGCGTTTTCGGTGCGGCCCTCCTGGTACAGCGTGAGCGCCAGCACCACCAGCACCAGGCCGAACAGCACCACACCCTCCTGCCAATCGCCCAGCACCAGGTACAGCACGCCCGCCGCCAGCAGGAGCACGAACATCGGGTCCTGCAGGGTCTCGGCGGCGATATCGGGCAGGCTGCGGCGCTGGTCGCCGGGCAGGCTGTTGGAGCCGTCCTGCTGCAGGCGCTGCGCGGCTTGTGCGGAGGTCAAGCCCGTGGATGCGGGCGCGCGCTCCTGCAGCACAGGAGGGCTGCTGAGTGGGTCGAGAGACATGGCGTGCTTTCTGGAACGAAGCTAACAATCGGGCGTCCGAAGGGCGTCCGAAGTCCGTCACCGGATATTGTGCGCGCAGGGCACTGGTCGCCTGGACTTTCGAACTGGCGTGGGGCTTCAGCACCAGGCCGCCGAATGGCGATGGGCCCGCTGCGCAGGGTCTTGCGGCCTCAGGCAAAATCGCAGGTCCGCCTTACCCATTCTGTACGCCTGTGCGTGCACCGCTTTCATGACCACCACCAAGCCCTCCGATAACCGCTTTACCCACCTTCTCGCCACCCGCCCCTGGCTGCTGGCCGACGGCGCCACCGGCAGCAACCTGTTTGACATGGGCCTGATGTCGGGCGACGCCCCCGAGCTGTGGAACACCGAGCACCCCGACCGCATTGCCAAGCTGCACCAGAGCTTTGTCGATGCCGGTGCCGACATCATCCTGACCAACAGCTTTGGCGGCACCCAGTACCGCCTCAAATTGCACAAGGCGCAGGATCGCGTGGCCGAACTCAACACCGCCGCTGCCGCAATAGCACGCTCCGTTGCTGACGCCAGCGGCCGCACCGTCGTAGTGGCCGGCAGCATCGGCCCCACCGGCGAAATCATGGAGCCCATAGGCCCGCTGACCAAGGAACTGGCGCAAGAGGCCTTTGCCGAGCAGGCGCGCGCCCTGGCCGCCGGTGGCGCCGATGTGCTGTGGATTGAAACCATGTCCTCGCGCGAAGAGGTGGAAGCCGCTGTGGCCGGTGCCGGCTCGGTTGGTCTGCCGGTGGTCTGCACCCTCTCCTTTGACACCAATGGCCGCTCCATGATGGGCATCTCGCCCAGCGATTTTTCCGAGATCGAAAAGACCCTGTCGCCCCGCCTGGCGGCCTGCGGCAGCAACTGCGGTGTGGGTGCCTCCGAAATGGTGGCCTGCATCCACAACCTGTCGGTGGCCATGGGCCCGGACGTGGTGCTGGTGGCCAAGGGCAACTGCGGCATTCCGCAATACGTGGACGGCAGCATTGTGTACAACGGCACGCCCGAGCTGATGAGCATTTACGCCAAGATGGCGCTGGACTCGGGCGCGCGCATCATCGGCGGCTGCTGCGGCACCAGCCCTAAGCATTTGCGCGCCATGAAGGACGCGTTGGACGCGCACACCAAGGGCCGGGCACCGGAACTGGAAGAAGTGGTCAGCGCCCTGGGCGAGATCTCCACCGGCGCACGCGCCCAGTGGGGTGGCGAGCAAAGCCGTGCCGGTGGCGCCGCCGCGGGTGCCAACCTGAACCGCGGCCGGGGCCGCCGCTCGGGTGGTGCAGCCGCCGCGGGCGACACCGACAAGTCCGCATCGTGATGGCCGGCCAGGCAGGGCAGACCGCTCAGCCGGAGGGTGGGCCTGACCTGGCCAAGGCGGACTCCAAGACCACCTACCTGATTGGCGTGGACACCGGCGGAACTTATACGGATGCCGCCATCATCGAGGCACGCGGCCACCGCATCCTGGCCACCGCCAAGGCCATCACCACCAAGGGCGACCTGGCCGTGGGCGTGACCGAGGCCATCACGCAGGCCCTGGCCAAGCTGTCGCATGACATCCCGCCACAGGACATCGCCATGGTGTCGGTGTCCACCACCTTGGCCACCAATGCCGTGGTCGAAGGCCATGGCGGCGCCACCGGCGTGGTGCTGATCGGCTTTGACGCCGCCATGGTGGAGCGCACCGGCATTGCCAAAGCCTTCCCCGAGATTCCAATTGCAGTGGTTGCCGGCGGCCATCACCACAACGGCGACGCCATCTGCCCACTGGATGCAGAGGCGCTGGAAGCCGCGCTGACCGGCATGAATGCCCGGGTGGATGCCTTTGCCGTGGCCTCCAGCTTTGCCACCCGCAATGCCGACCATGAACACCAGGCGCGCGACTTGATCGTGGCCCTGACCGGCAAACCGGTGACGCTGTCGACCGAACTGTCTTCCGCGCTGGACGCGCCGCGCCGCGCGCTCACAGCCGTGCTCAATGCACGTCTGATCCCCCGCATCTCCGGCCTGATCGCCGCGGTGCAGCGTGCCATGGCCCATCTGTCCATCCAGTGCCCGCTGATGATCGTCAAGGGTGACGGCTCGCTGGCGCTGGCCGAATCGGTGGCCACGCGCCCGATCGAGACCGTGCTGTCCGGCCCCGCCGCCAGCCTGGTCGGCGCGCAATGGCTGAGCGGCCTGGACAGCTTCATCCTGTCCGACATGGGCGGCACCACCACCGATCTGGGCCTGCTGATGGACGGGCGCCCCAAGATCAAAGAAGAAGGCGCCGAAGTCGGCGGCTGGCGCACCATGGTGCGCGCCATCGACGTGCGCACCATTGGCTTAGGGGGCGACAGCGAAATCACGCTGCATGCCAACGGCCGCATCCAGGTCGGGCCGCAGCGCGTGGCGCCGGTGTCGCTGGTGGCGGCGCGCTATCCGCAGGTGCTGGCCATGCTGCGCGCCGATCTGGATGATGTACAGGGCGGCGGCTCCATGCACGGCAAGTTTGTGCTGCTGCCGTTTTCTGCCGACAGCGACAAGGAACACAACGGACTCACGGCCCGCGAGCTGGAGACGCTGCAGACCATCACGCATGCGCCCAAACCTTTGCGCAAACTGGCCACGTCGCTGAGCTCCCAGCGCTCCATCGCCAGCCTGCAACGCAAGGGCCTGGTGCAGGTCAGCAGCCTCACGCCTTCGGACGTTTCGCATGTGCTGGGCCTGCAGGCCAACTGGTCGGTTGAAGCGGCCACCATGGCCACCCAGCTGGCCTGCCGCCTGCGCGACATGAAGCTGCCCACTGCGGAGCGCACCCATGCGTTCGCGCAGGACGTCTGGAACGAGACCGTACGCCTGACTGGCCTGGCCATTTTGCAAACTGCCTTTGGCGTGGAGATGGCGGACAACCCGCTGATCCACGCCGTCTGCTCCGGCAAAGGCGCACTCGGCCTGGCCACGGTCAGCCTCAAGCCCGTCATCCCGGTGGTCGCCGTGGGCGGGCCGGTCAAGGTGTATTACGAAGAGGTGCAACGCCGCCTGGGCTGCGAGGTGCTGTTCCCCGCATTTTGCGAAGTGGCGAATGCCGTGGGCGCAGCCACCGGCGTGGTGGCGCACAGCGTGACGGTGGAGGTGATGGGCGACGGCACCGGCTTGTTCCGCATGCACTCTGCTGCCAGCACACAGCAGTTCACCAACGCCATGGAAGCGCTGGAAACGGCGCAGGCTCTGGCCAAGCAGCTGGCGCATGACGCAGTGGTGGAAATGGGCGCGCCGCATCCGCAGGTCAAGCTCAGCATCAGCAAGCAATACATGCCCAACGCGCGCGACGACACCGGCCTGCTGCAGGCCACCATCGTGGCCGAGGCCATTGGCCGGCCCAACGCGGCCAGCTGACCCGCGATGCAGGCCCCCGGCAGCCCCCTGCTGATCCGCTGCAACAAGCCCTACGGCGTGCTCAGCCAGTTCACGCCGGAAGGGCGCTGGCGCGGGCTCCAGGATTTCATTGATCTGCCGGGCGTGTATGTGGCCGGCCGGCTGGATGCCGACAGCGAAGGCCTGCTGCTACTCACCAGCGACGGCAAGCTGCAGGCCCGCATCGCCGACCCGCGCTTCAAGATGGAAAAAACCTACTGGGCCCAGGTGGAGGGCGTGCCCGATGACACCGCGCTGCAGGCTCTGTGCCAGGGCGTGCAGCTCAACGACGGCCTCACCCGGCCGGCGCGCGCGCGCCTGCTGGAGCCGCCGCCCGCAGTGTGGGAGCGCGAACCGCCGATCCGTGTGCGCCTGAACAAGCCGACGGCGTGGATCGAGTTGGTGATTCGCGAAGGCCGCAACCGCCAGGTGCGCCGCATGACCGCAGCCGTGGGCTACCCCACCCTGCGCCTGATCCGCGCCGCCATCGGCCCCTACACGCTGGACGGCCTGGCGCCCGGCAGTTGGCAAAAGCAGGCGCTTATTGGGTAGTGCGCGCCCGCGTTGGTAGCTTGCCATGCGGCAGGGTGGAAAGCCGCTTGAACATGCTGCGACAGTAGCCCTGGATGGCCAGGCATTTGTTGATCTCATCCACCGGCAGAGGGCCTGACACCACCACAATGTCTTCCGCGCTATCCCAGGCGCCCGCGGCGCGCAGGCGCCGTCGCGTGCCGATGGCCCAGGAGTGAATGCGTTGGGGGCTGCCGTGCTCATGGAGTGCGCCGGTGCTGCGGTCAAAGGCGATGGCCACGGCATCCGTCTTCAGACGCAAGCGGTGCTCCCCGGTAACCTTGCTGGCCGGTGTGCTCAAGTCGTACAAATGGTAATTGCCCTCTTTGAGCTGGTATTGCAAACCCATGAAATCTCCTGGTTACCGGAATTGTGAAGTCCATCGCCCTGACCGAAAGCCGGAACAAAGGCACGAACGCAGGCCAAATTCTGCCACCCGATGCAGACACAGGCCGCGCCTGGCCTGCATGTTTGAAATGGCGAGCTGCCCTGGTGCTTGCGAATTCGCAAGCACGGGCCTGCCCTCTGCACTTTCAATCGGCGTGTGCTGGTGGTGCCTTGGCATGGCCCGCACGGTAGCGTTGGCGGCTTGCTTCTCTCGCAGGCAAGTACGCCAGTTCCTCAATCGTCAGGAGTCCAGGCAATGAACCTATCCAACACAAAGCCGTCGCACGGCGCCGATCCTTCGCAATTCAAAATCGGACGCAGTTCCGCACAGCGGCTCGCCGCCATGAGCGATGCACCAGCAGAGAAACTGCTGGGGCTCACCTTGGCGGAAGCGGCCGAAAAATTCCGTTTTGCCATTGATCCGATGCTGCTGCTGTTCCGCAAGGTCTGCGGCACGGTGGTCAAGACCGACCCGGTGACCGGCGTGGACTACCCCGTGCCCTTCGCCACGGTGCAGGTGGAAGACACCGACTGCTCCCTGCTCGGGTACTTTCCCGCCAAGTCCCAATGGGCGTGGCACTTCCCCTACCACTGCCACCGCGAAGTCATCGCCACGGCCACCACCGACGCCTGTGGTGACTTTTGTGTCTGGATCCCGCGCTTTGACATCGACTGGGTGCTGCGCTTCCGGCGGGAGCGCCATTGCTTCCCCATCATCTTCGAGCGTCCCAACCTGCGTGACCTGCTGGATGACCTGATCCCCATCGACATTCCGCACATCCCGCGCCACGGCCCCGGGCCCGACCCTGAGCCTTTTTATGACTTTGACCGTTCGCGCCTGATCGCAAAAGTCGAGCAAAGCCTGGGACGCGATATCGCCGTACGGATCAACCGTGCCCAATCGCAGGTGGGATTTGGGGCGAGTACCGTCACCTTGGACGCCATGCTTGATGCCCCGGCCGCCCTGCCCAATATGCGGCCGCCGCTTCCGCCGGAATTGCAGATGAAAACCGCCAAGTCCGTGGAGCCGGTGCGCGGCAAAGCAAGCGCCATGGCATTGGACCCCGCGGTGCACACCCTTGCCAGCCGCCTGCACCTCAACGCCGACGACCTGCAGAACCTGGATTTGCGTCGCTCCATCGGGCCCTTCAAACGCTGCTTTGATGTCTTCGTTCCCGAGTGGGTGCCCATGCTGGATGTGCCCGATATCACCTTCCGCGTCCTGCAGGACACCAACGGCGATGGCGTGGAAGAGCAGATCTATGGCGAGGGGCTGTTCCAGGTGCGCTGGGATGCCAACATCACCGGCCCGCTGACTCTGCACGCCGGGCCCAACGCCCGCGCCGGCAACCTGTGCGGTCCCCAGAACATCCCCTGCACCGACAAGCCCGCCATCGTCATGGCCGGTCGCCTGCCGGTAAGTGGTGCCCCCGATGTGTATGACCAGGCCAACGGCTACGCCGTGCGCACCAACCGCCCCCACCCCTCCGGCATGTATGTAGACCCGTTGCCGCTGACCCATGCTGCCGCGTCCCCGCTGGAGGGTGTGCTCTCGCTGTATGGCTGCAACCAAACGGATGCCAAGGCCACGCATTACCGGCTGCGCTACCAATACAGCAGCGATGACGGTGCCAGCTATACCGCGTACGCACCCTTCGTGGGCCTGACCTGGCCCTTGTACCGGCTCAATGGCGTGGGCATCGGGGAGTGGCACTACCCGTCAGCCGACCCTGCCGGTTGGTACCCCATTGCCTTGCCCAGTGGGCCACATGCCTGGCTGCCACAGAATCTGCTGCTGGACTGGCCGAGCTACAACTTTGCCAATGGGCGCTATGTCGTGAAACTGGAGTTGGGCAGCGCAGGCGTGGTCACGTCCAGCTCCGCGGAGGTGGCATTCAATGTCGACAACAGCGCGCCACTGGGACCCATCACGGTGGAGTGGAGTTTCTCGGCCACCGGGCCGTTCCTGCCCATCGATACGGTCTGCCCCGTCGTTCGCAGAAAAACGACGCCCGTGGATGTGTACTTCCGCGTCACACTGGATGCGTCTGCGCACCACCTGCGTTCGGCAGACCTGTGGGCGGCCGGCTGCGGTGCGGGCGACTTCACCTACGTCAGCGGCAGCGGCGGCGAGACGGTGGTGGATGGCGGCACGCTGCACTTCCGGCATTGGCATAACAGCGTCACCAACAACCACCAGCTGCTGCAGATGGTCTGCAAACTTCCGTCCGGCGCAGCCGAAGGCACCTACCACTTTGGAGCCCACGTATCGAGCCGTGCCTTCAGTCCCACGGGCTGGGACGGAGGCCACCTGGCAGTGCCGACCTGGCAGTATGACCCGGACCATATCTGGATCGACCCCTGGGTGGCCTTCTCGGTGGTGGACTCCAATTGACGCGCCAGCGTCCGGCCCGTGGATAGCCCCTGGTTTCAACTGGTGCTGGCGGTGCTGGCGGCGTGGCGGGTGGCCCATCTGGTGGCGCATGAAGATGGGCCATGGGGTGCCGTGGTTGCCCTGCGTGTGCGCGCCGGCCCGGGCGGGTTGGGGCGGTTGATGGACTGCCCCTACTGCCTGAGCATGTGGGCCGCCGCACCCCTGAGCGGGTGGATGGCAAACAGCTGCGCTACCGGCGTGGTGTTGTGGCTGGCGATCTCGGGCGGCGCCTGCCTGCTGGAATACCTCAGCACCGCCTTGCGCGCGCCACTTTGAAGAAAGGTTGTTGTGCATGTCCTGCTGCTCACAGCGCCGCGAGGCCCTCTCGACCACCGTGCCCTTGCGCGCCGCAGTGGCGGCATCGCGCACGCCCTGGCCAACCACGGCGCCTGCTTCCGTGGGTGCTGCGACGGGGGCTGCAAGCGCTTCAGCGGCTGGCACCCAGCCTCTGCGCTACCTGGGCCATGCGCCACTGAATGTGCGCGGGCCCTACAGTGCGCGCGTGTACCGGGTCGATGTGCCGGGGTGCGTCATCGCGTTCGATGCGCGCGATGTGGCCGCCCTGCTGCGCACCTCGCTCTTTGAGCGGGCGGATTGAACGCCGCCTCTGCGGCTACCGACCCGGGTCCACCAGCGGCGGCACACTGTGGCCATGGCGGAAGTCCGGGCCGCGCGGGTCCATCTGCAACACGGCCTGCGAGCCGCTGCCCATGACCACGTAGTCGGTCTTGTGGCTGCTGGCTTCGGCATGCATGTATTTGGCCGGGGCAAAGGCCCACACGCTCACCGCCATCAGCCCCAGCACGATGGCGAAGTACAGCATCAGCGCTTCCGGGCCAAACCAGTCCATCACGCCGCCGGCCAGGGTGGGGCCAAAGGTCGAGCCTATGCCGTACAGCAGCAAAAGGCCGCTGGAGACTTCGACCACCCGCTTGGAGTCGATCAGGTCATTGACGTGGGCCACGCTCAGCCCATACACCGTAAACGACAGACCGCCATACACGATGCCCAAAAAGATCAACGAGCCCTCGTACTCGCGCGCCAGGTAAAAGCCCAAGCCCGCCACACCCGCACACAGGGCGCATACCCAGAACAGCACCCAGCGCCGGTCGTGCTTGTCGGACAAATGCCCCACCGGCCACTGGAAGGCCGCGCCGCCCAGAATGGTGGCTGCCATGAAGGTGGCGATGCCGCGCTCGCTAAAGCCCACGCCCTGGCCGAACACATGGCCCAGACTGTAGAACGCGCCACCCAGCAGGCCCGAACCGATGGTGCCGATCACACCAATCGGCGAGATGTAGAACAACTCCTTGAGCACAAAGCGCGGCACCTCCATGGCCTCGGGTTCGCTCACCGGAGTGAGCGTGATGGGGATCAGTGCAAAGGAAAACAGGATGGACGCCAGGGCAAAGGGCACAAAGCCGAAGCGGTCACCCACCAGAATCAGCCACTGGCCCAGCGCCATGGAAATGCCGCTGACCGCCATGTACGCCGCAAACACCTTGCCGCGCTGCGCCGTGGTGGCCACCACGTTGAGCCAGCTTTCCACCACGATATACAGGCCCACCAGACAGACGCCGGTGATAAAGCGCAACACACCCCAGGCCAGCGCATTGGTCCACAGCGCGTGGAACATGGGCAGGGCCGAGACCAGTGAGGCCAGCGTGGCGAAGGCGCGGATGTGGCCGACCGCGCGGATCATCTTCGGGCAGGCGTAGGTGCCGTAGACAAAGCCGGCAAAGTAGGCCGACATCACCAGACCGGTCACCAGGGACGAGAACTTGGCCGAACCGGCCTGCGCGCCAATGGCGGCAAACATCAGGCCCGTGCCCACCACCAGCAGGGCCAGGCCGCTGAGCAGCGAGGCCAGTGGAATCAGAAGCTTGTTGACGCCCATACCATCCCAAAAAGAAAGGCGCACTGCCGGGAAGCAGTGCGCCAAGTGATGTTAAGCGCTGAACCAGCCCCCACGCAAGCCAGCTCAGGGCGGCTCAGCGCTGGCTTCACTAAATGTTCGAGTCGGGAAATGATGCCTTGCGGCGGTTCACGTAATCCAGAATGCCTTCGTCCACCGCCACGTCCATGGCCGGTGCCTCGTACTCGGCCAGCTGCTTCTTCCACATGGCGTTGGCGCGCTGGGTCAGGTCGCGCGAGCCTTCGGCTTCCCATTGCTCAAAGCTGTTGTTGTCGGTAATCGGTGAGCGGTAGAAGGCGCTCTCGAAGTTGGCCTGCGTGTGTGCGCAACCCAGGAAGTGCTTGCCCGGGCCGACCTCGCGGATGGCATCCATGGCCTGGCCGTTTTCCGTCAGGTCCACGCCGTTCAGCAGCGTGTGCATCATGCCGGCCTGGTCCACGTCCATGATGAACTTTTCGTAACCCATGGACAGGCCGCCTTCGAGCCAACCGGCCGTGTGCAGCACGAAGTTGACGCCGCCCAGACAGGTGGGGATCAGGGTGTTGGCGGATTCGGACGCGGCTTGCGCGTCCGAGATCTTGGAGCCGCACAGGCCGCCGCCGGAGCGGAAGGGCACGCCCAGACGACGCGCCAGCGCGGCCATCACGTACAGCACCAGCGCCGGTTCGGGCGTGCCGAAAGTCGGGGCACCGGACTGCATGGAGATGCTGGAGGCAAAGCTGCCCAGCACCACCGGCGCGCCGGGGTTGCACAGCTGCACAAACGCCATGCCGGCCAGGGCCTCGGCCAGGGTTTGCGCGGCGGTACCGGCCACGGTGACCGGCGACATGGCGCCGGCCAGGATGAAGGGGGTGACGATGCAGGCCTGGTTGGCGCGCGCGTAGACCTTGGCGGCACCGAGCATGGTCTCGTCAAAGGTCATGGGCGAGTTGGCGTTGATCAGGTTGATCACGGCGGTGCGCGGCTTGCCGGTGAGCGGATCCATCCAGTTGTCGCCGAACAGGATCTTGGTCATCTCCACCGTGTCCTGCGCGCGCTCGGGGTGCGTGACCGAGCCCATGAAGGGCTTGTCGCTGTACTTCATGTGGGCATACACCATGTCGAAGTGGCGCTTGTTCACCGGCAGGTCCACCGGCTCGCAAATCGTGCCACCGCTGTGGTGCAGCGAATTGGCCATGTAGGTCAGCTTCACGAAATTCTGGAAGTCGGCAATGGTGGCGTAGCGGCGGCCGCCGTCGAGGTCACGCACAAAAGGCGAGCCATAGGCCGGGGCGAACACGGTGTTCTTGCCGCCTATGACCACGTTGTGCGCCGGGTTGCGGGCGTACTGCGTGAACTCGCGCGGGGCGGTGTCCTGCACCAGCTTGCGCGCCAGGCCGCGGGGAAAGCGCACGCGCTCGCCCTTGACATCGCAGCCGGCTTTGCGGAACAGGTCCAGCGCTTCCGGATCGTCGCGAAAGTCGATACCGACTTCTTCCAGGATGGTGTCGGCATTGCGCTCGATAATCTCCAGGCCTTCCTCGTCAATCACCTCGAAGTAGGGAATCTTGCGCGTGATGTAGGGCACCGACTGGGCGCTGCGGGCCGAGCGCGCGGCGCGTTTGGCCTCGCGGCCGCCACCGGCGCGGCGACCACGTGGGGCTTCAGGCGCCTCGGGGGCTACGGTCTCAGTTGGTACAACGGTGTCGGTCATGCGGGTGTCTCCAGTGCCTGATGTCTGCGGCCATGGGGAATGCGCATGGTCCGCGGGATGAATCCTCATAGTATTGCAGCCGCCGCGCAGAGCTTTGACCTGTTTGCGACACGCTTTTGCATGCCAACGCCGCAGGCTTTACAGCCGGCCGGTGTTTGTCACAAATGCAGTGCGCCGGGTCGCCTGCCACATCCCCGAATACAGGCCTGCACCCTAGCATCCGGCCAGTCTTCAAACCCCTACAGAATGTCGGAAATATGGTCGCGAAAATCATAGACGGCAAGGCCGTGGCCCAGCACTTCGACGCCAAGCGCGTGCTGGCCGCGATCTCGGTGGACAAGGATGTGGACGGTTTTCACCTCTACAACGTGGGCGCGGTGGTGATCGACGTGGGCATCAACCGCCTGCCGGACGGCCGCCTGGTGGGCGATGTGGACTTTGAGGGCGTGCGGCAATAGGCCTCGTATATCTCCCCGGTGCCTGGCGGCGTGGGGCCCATGACCATAACCATGCTGGTGCACAACACGATTCAGGCGGCGAAGCGGGCGAGCGAACGCTCGGACAAACTTGGCCAACTATTGGCAGGGATGACGCCAGCCAACCCGCATGGTGAAGCGGACTTTAGCGCGTATCCCGCGTTGACAAAATTAGACGCATAATGCACGCTATTCTGTACGTTATTAAAAACCCACGGAGACCGCCATGGCATTTTCTACCGCCGATGTCATTCCTCTGACCCAGGCCCGCTCCACCCTGTCTGAGCTGGTGGAGCAGGTCAAGGCCGGGGCGGAAAAAATCATCACCAAAAACGGTGAAAGCTATGTGGCACTCATAGACTCCGCGCGGCTTGACTATTACCACCAACTGGAGCGCGAGCGCGTGCATCTGCTGCTGATAGATGAGGCGTCCCAAGGGCTGGACGATGTGGCTGCTGGCAAGGTCAAGGACGCACGCAGTGCCCTGACCGCGCTGAAAAACCGCCGCGCCGCCAAGGCCGGCAACTGAGCCCGGGCGCGCAAGCATGGCGACAAAAACCCGCGTCAAACTCAGCGCCAACTTCGAGCACAACCTGGAAAGCATCGAGGCATTCTGGGCGGACGCCGATGCGCCGCAGGCCTTTGATGCGCTCATCGACGAACTGCTCGAAACCGTCATCCCCAACCTGGAACGCTTCCCTGCCATGGGCAGGCTGTTTCTTGAGCGGGCCAGGCGCTCCGTGGAAGCCTCCACGGCCGCCGAACGCCTGGGTGCCAAGCTGCAAGCCCTGGCACAGGATGGCGGGCTGCGCGAATACGTGATGAGCAACTACCTGGTGCTGTACGCGCGCCTGGATGCCACGGTGTATCTGCTGTCCATCAAGCACCACCGCCAGCTCTCCTTCGACTTTGAGTCTCTGTGGCAGTCCAAAGGGTAGGTGTCGCCCCCACATTCCCCCGTGTCGTAATACCGACACCGCCGGCAGGGCCAGTCTCGACAATCGATTCACCCCCGCATTTCCCCCTACATGAAGGTTAGCCATGGCATTGAACCCGTCCTCGAACGCTTCGCTCAACGAATTTGACCCGGAAATCGGCGCAGCCATCGCTTCTGAAGCGGCCCGCCAGCAGGACCACCTGGAGCTGATCGCCTCCGAGAACTACACCAGCGCCCGCGTGCTGGCTGCCCAGGGCAGCGTGCTGACCAACAAGTACGCCGAAGGTTATCCGGGCAAGCGCTATTACGGCGGCTGCGAGTTTGTGGACGTGGCCGAGCAGCTCGCCATCGACCGCGCCAAGCTGCTCTTCGGTGCCGACTGGGCCAATGTGCAGCCGCACTCGGGCTCGAGTGCCAATTCCGCCGTCTACATGGCCCTGATGCAGCCGGGCGAAACCATTCTGGGCATGAGCCTAGCCCACGGCGGCCACCTGACGCATGGCGCCAAGGTCAGCTTCTCCGGCAAGATTTACCACGCCGAGCAGTACGGGATTGACACCGCCACCGGCCTGATCGACTACGACGCGCTGGAAGCCCAGGCCATCGCCTGCCAGCCCAAGATGATCGTGGCCGGCTATTCCGCCTACAGCCGGCACCTGGACTTCGCCCGCTTCCGCGCCATTGCCGACAAGGTGGGCGCTCTGCTGTGGGTGGATATGGCCCACTTCGCCGGCCTGGTGGCAGCCGGGCTCTACCCCAACCCGGTTCCCTTTGCCGACGTGGTCACCACCACCACGCACAAGACCTTGCGCGGCCCGCGCGGCGGCATGATTCTGTGCCGCGCCAACGCGGACATCGAGAAGAAGCTCAACTCCATGGTTTTCCCCGGCACCCAGGGCGGGCCCCTGATGCACGTGATCGCCGCCAAGGCCGTGGCCTTTCTGGAAGCGCTGCAGCCGGAATTCAAGACCTACCAGGCGCAGGTGATCGCCAACGCCCGCGCCATGGCCGCCGTGTTCATGGCGCGTGGCTATGACGTGATCTCTGGCGGCACCGACAACCACCTGATGCTAGTGAGCCTGGTGGCCAAGGGCCTGACCGGCAAGGATGCCGATGCGGCGCTCGGTCGCGCCCACATCACCGTCAACAAGAACTCGGTGCCCAACGATCCGCAGTCACCTTTTGTGACCAGCGGCATCCGCGTCGGCACGCCCGCCATCACCACCCGCGGCTTTGGCGTGGCGGAATGTGAGCAGGTGGCCACCGCCATGTGCGACGTGATGGATTGCCTGGCCGCCAAGGGTGACCAGGCTGCCGTCGAGCAGGAAGTGGCCGGGCGCATCACCGCCCTGTGCCGCACCTTCCCCGCCCCCGCCTGATTGTTTGTAGCAAGCGCATCCCTACCCGAGCACGCACCCCATGGCACTCAGCGTTTTTGACCTGTTCAAGATTGGCATAGGGCCTTCTTCCTCGCACACCGTGGGGCCGATGAAGGCCGCGGCCATGTTTGCCGAGCGTCTGCGCAACGAGGGCTGGCTGGACCGTATTGCCCGCGTCGAAGTGCGCATGTACGGCTCGCTGGGTGCCACCGGCAAGGGCCACGGCACCGACAAGGCGGTGATGCTGGGCCTGGAAGGGCTGATGCCCGACACGATTGACCCGGACACCATCGAGCCGCGCCTCAAGCACATGCGCCATGACGGCAAGATTTTGCTGGCCGGTTCGCATCCGCTGCCCTTTAGCGAGAAGAACGACCTGACCTTTTTGCGCCGCGAGGCCCTGCCCTACCACTCCAACGGCGTGAAGTTTGTCGCCTTTGCAGCAGACGGTACGGTGCTGACCGAGCGCCGCTATTTCTCGGTGGGCGGCGGCTTTGTGGTGTCGCAGGAAGAGGCCGATTCGCCCATGGACGGCCCGGTCATCGTGTCCGACCCGACCAAGGTGAAGTACCCCTTCTCCAGCGGCGACGACCTCTTGGGCATTTGCGCCGGCACGGGACTCAGCATTGCCCAGATCATGCGCGTCAACGAACACTCCTGGCGCACCGATGCCGAAGTCGACGCCGGCCTGGATCGCATCTGGGAGGCCATGCGCTCCTGCGTGCAGCGCGGCATACGCACCGAGGGGCGCCTACCCGGTAACCTGCTGGTGAAACGCCGCGCGCCCGAGTTGCACCGCGAGCTCAGTACCCACCCCGAACAGGCGCTGCGCGACCAGCTCACCATCCTGGACTTCGTCAACGTCTACGCCATGGCGGTGAACGAGGAAAACGCCGCCGGTGGCCGCGTCGTCACCGCGCCCACCAATGGTGCGGCCGGCATCATCCCAGCCGTGATGCACTACTACCTGAACTTCATTTCGGGCGCGAACCAGCAAGGCCTGCGCGACTTCCTGCTCACCGCCGGTGCCGTCGGCCAGCTCTACAAGGAAAACGCCTCCATCAGTGGCGCCGAGGTCGGTTGCCAGGGCGAGGTCGGCGTGGCCTGCTCCATGGCCGCTGCGGGACTTGCCGCCGTGATGGGCGGCACGCCAAAGCAGGTGGAGAACGCCGCCGAAATCGGCATGGAACACAACCTGGGCCTGACCTGCGATCCGGTCGGCGGGCGGGTGCAAATCCCCTGCATCGAACGCAATGCCATGGGCTCCATCAAGGCCCTGAACGCCGCGCGCATGGCGCTGCGCGGCGATGGCACGCATTTTGTATCGCTGGACCAAGTCATCAAGACGATGCGCGATACCGGGCGTGACATGATGACAAAATACAAAGAGACTTCGCGCGGTGGTCTTGCCGTCAACGTAATCGAATGCTGATCAAATACATATGAGCAACTTTTCCATCTTTTCCCTGGCACGCAACGCCATGTCCTACCACGAGGACTGGCAAAAGCAGTGGCGCAGCCCGGCCCCCAAACGCGAGTACGACGCCATCATCGTTGGCGGGGGCGGCCATGGCCTGGCAACCGCCTACTACCTGGCCAAGGAACATGGCATGCGCAATATCGCGGTCGTGGAACGCGGCTGGCTGGGCGGCGGCAACACGGCGCGCAACACCACCATCGTGCGCTCCAACTACCTCTGGGACGAGGCCACCCACCTGTATGAAAAAGCCATGGAACTGTGGGAAGGCCTGTCGCAAAACCTGAACTACAACACCATGTTCAGCCAGCGCGGCGTCATGAACGTGGGCCACTCGCTGCAAGACATGCGCGACATCGAGCGCCGCGTCAATGCCAACCGCCTGAACGGCGTGGACGGCATGGTGCTCACGCCCGCCCAGGTGCAGGGCATTGTGCCCATCATGAACCAGACCTCCCTGCGCTACCCCGTGATGGGCGCCAGCTTCCAGCCGCGCGGCGGCGTGGCCCGCCACGACGCCATCGCCTGGGGCTTTGCCCGCGCGGCAGACCGTCTGGGTGTGGACATCATCCAGAACTGCGAAGTGGTGGGCTTTCAGCGCGAGGGCGAACAAATCGTCGGCATTGAGACCACGCGCGGTTCTATTAAGAGCAAGAAGATCGGCGTCGTTGCCGCCGGCCACAGCAGCGTGCTGGCTGAGATGGCGGGCATCCGTTTGCCGCTGGAAAGCCATCCGCTCCAAGCCCTGGTGTCCGAGCCGCTCAAGCCCATCATCCACACCGTGGTGATGAGCAACGCCATCCACGCCTATGTCAGCCAGAGCGACAAGGGCGACCTGGTGATTGGCGCCGGCATCGACAGCTATGTGGGCTACGGCCAGCGCGGCAGTTTCCCGGTGATCGAACACACCTTGCAGGCCATCTGCGAGATGTTCCCGATCTTCCGCCGCGTGCGCATGAACCGCCAGTGGGGCGGCATTGTGGACGTGGCGCCCGACGCCTGCCCGATTATTTCCAAGACGCACATCAAGGGCCTGTACTTCAACTGCGGTTGGGGCACGGGCGGCTTCAAGGCCACACCGGGATCAGGCTGGGTCATGGCGCACACGATTGCGCAGGACAACCCGCATCCCTTGAACGCCGCGTTCTCCTTGAACCGCTTCAACACCGGCCATTTGATCGACGAACACGGAGCCGCTGCCGTCGCGCACTGAACGAAATACCATGCTACAAATCACCTGCCCCTATTGCGGCCCCCGCGCCGAAAGCGAATTCTCCTGCGGCGGCGAAGCGCACATCGCGCGCCCGCTGGACACCGATGCCCTCACCGACGAACAGTGGGGCGACTACCTCTTCATGCGCAAGAACACCAAGGGTGTGCACCGCGAGCAATGGAACCATGTGGCAGGCTGCCGCCGCTGGTTCAATGCCGAGCGCCACACCGTGACCTACCAGTTCAGCAAGTTTTACAAGGTCGGCGAGAACCCCGACGCCCCTGCAACCGAGCAAGGAGGTCAAGCATGAGCGCCGCCGGACCGCTCCAAGGCGCGAAGGCCCCCTTGGGGGGCAGCGCAGTACACACAGTGACAAGCGTGGGGGCAAACACATGACATCCAACCGTATCAATAGCCTCGGCGCCCGCATCGACCGCAGCAAAAAAGTTTCCTTCCAGTTCAACGGCCGCAGCTACAGCGGCTTCCAGGGCGACACCCTGGCCTCCGCCCTGCTGGCTGCCGGCGAGAGCGTGCTGAGTCACTCCTGGAAATACCACCGCCCGCGCGGCATCGTCACCAGCGGCATCGAGGAGCCCTCGGCCCTGGTGCAGCTGGAGTCTGGCAAGGACACGATTCCGAATGCCAAGATGCCTGAGGTCGAGTTGTACGAAGGCCTGCAATCCGAGGCCGTCAATCCCTGGCCGAACGCGCTCAGCCGGGCGCTGAGCCTGAACCGCAATTTCTCCTTCCTGTTCCCGGCCGGTGTCTATTACAAGACCGTCATGTGGCCGGCCAAGGCCTGGAGGGTTTACGAGCGCATCATCCGCAAGTCCGGCGGCCTGGGGGCTTCTCCTGAAGTGGAAGACACCGCCCGCTACATCCACCAGAACACCCATTGCGATGTGCTGGTGGCCGGCGGCGGTGTGGCCGGTCTGGCAGCAGCCCTGGCCGCAGGCCGCAGCGGTGCCCGCGTCATCCTGGCCGAGCTGCAAAGCACGCTGGGTGGCACGGCGCATCGCCTGCTGGGCACGATCGACGGCATCAGCGCTTCTGAATGGGTGAAGAAGGCCGAGGCCGAACTGGCGACGCTGCCTTCTGTCAAGATCATCAAGCGCGGCGTGGTGTTTGGTTACCACGACCACAACTTCCTGACCATCCGCGAGTCGCTCACCGACCATCTGCCGCTCAGCGCACGCAAGGGCTTTCGCGAACGCCTGTGGCGCGTGCGCGCAAGCCAAGTGGTGCTGGCCACCGGTGCGCATGAGCGCCCCATGGTGTTCAGCAACAACGACCTGCCCAACATCATGCTGTCCAGCGCCCTGGCCGATTACGCCCAGCTGTACGGCGTGCTGGTCGGCAAGCAGATTGCCCTGCTGACCAACAACGACACGGCCTATGCCGATGCCCTGACCCTGAAAAGCGCCGGAGCCCAAGTCACCGTGGTCGATGTGCGCGCCGGCCATTCGGTTGCAGGCGGCACGGCGCAAAAGGCGCATGCGGCCGGCATCGAAGTGCTGCGCGGCTATGTGCCGGTGCAGGCCGATGGTGGCGCCATGGTGACCTCGGTCACCGTCTGCCAGCAGGTGGGCGACAAGGCCAATGGATCGCGCCGCACCCTCAGCGTGGATGCCGTCGGCATGGCGGGTGGCTGGAACCCTGCCATCCATCTGTACTCGCACAGCGGCGGCAAAGCCCTGTGGAGCGAGGCGCTGGAATGTTTCAAGCCGGGTGCATCGATGCCGAACCAGTTCAGCGTCGGTGCCTGCAACGCCACCGGCACCTTGGCCCACACCATGGACGAGGCCGTGCGCGCCGGTGCAGCTGCGGCCAGCAAAGCCGGCTTTGCGGCCACCGAGTCGCGCCACACCGTGGTCGAGCCCAGCAACGAGGCCATCGCCCCGTTCTGGATTGCCGAGACCGGCGAGAAGGTGTCGCGCCGCGCCAAGGCTTTTGTCGACTGGCAGAACGACGTCGGTGCTGCCGACATCGAGCTGGCCATCCGCGAGGGCTTTGAGTCCATCGAGCACATCAAGCGTTACACCGCCATGGGCTTCGGCACCGACCAGGGCAAGCTGGGCAATATCAACGGCATGGCATTGGCGGCACGTGCCATGGGCAAGACCATTCCCCAGGTCGGCACCACCACCTTCCGCCCCAACTACGTGCCCATTAGCTTCGGCCTGTTTGCGGGACTGGAGCGCGGTGAACTGTTCGACCCGGTGCGCAAGACCAGCGCCCACGCAGCCCATGTGGCGGCAGGCTCCCCGTTTGAAGACGTGGGCCAGTGGAAGCGCCCCTGGTTCTTCCCGAAAGCGGGCGAGGACATGCACGCCGCCGTCAATCGCGAAGTGCTGGCCGTGCGCAGCAGCGTCGGCATCATGGACGCCTCGACCCTGGGCAAGATCGACATCCAGGGCCCGGACGCGGCCAAGCTGCTGAACTGGCTCTACACCAACCCCTGGCTCAAGCTGGAAGTCGGCAAGGCCCGCTACGGCCTGATGCTGGACGAGAACGGCATGGTGTTTGACGACGGTGTCACCGTGCGTCTGGCCGAAGACCGCTTCCTGATGACCACCACCACCGGCGGCGCGGCGCGCGTGCTGACCTGGATGGAACGCTGGGTGCAGACCGAGTGGCCTGACATGAAGGTCTACATGACCACGGTCACCGACCAGTGGAGCACCTTCGCCGTGGTCGGGCCCAAGAGCCGCGCCGTGGTGGAGAAGCTGTGCAAGGACGTGGACCTGTCTGCCAAAGCCTTCCCCTTCATGAGCTACCGCGAAGGCACGGTGGCGGATGTGAAAGCACGCATCATGCGCATCAGCTTCTCGGGCGAGTTGTCGTTTGAAATCAATGTGCCCAGCAATGCCGGCGCCCATGTCTGGAAGGCCTTGATGGCCGCCGGCGCGGAGTTCGATATCACGCCCTATGGCACGGAAGCCATGCACGTGCTGCGCGGCGAGAAGGGCTACATCATCGTGGGCCAGGACACGGACGGCTCCATCACGCCGCATGACCTGGGCATGGGTGGCATGGTCTCCAAGACCAAGGACTTCCTGGGCCGCAGGTCGTTGAGCCGCAGCCACACCGCCGCGGCGAACCGCAAGCAATTGGTCGGCCTGCTCACCGATGACGCGCAGACCGTGTTGCCCGAAGGCGCGCAGCTGACGGCCCTGGCGCAGATCACGGCCACGCCGACGGTGGCCAACTCCGTGCCCATGGTCGGGCACGTGACCTCCAGCTATTTCAGCCCCACGCTGAACCGCTCCATTGCCATGGCGGTGGTGCGTGACGGTCAACAAAAAATGGGCCAGAAGATTTACGCGGCGCTTTCCGATGGACGCCATGTGGCGGCCACGATTGCCAGCCCGGTCTTCTATGACCCGGAAGGAAAACACCACCATGACTAATGTGACGCTTGAAACTCCCCTGGTGAATATTGCGCGTTTGGGCAAGCGCGAACTGCTTGTGGATGGACGCAGCTGTCTGCTTGATGAGATTGGTTTGCTGGATATGCTGAATCTGCGCGGCGATGCTGCGGACCCGGCGTTTGCCAAAGCGGTGTTGGTGTCCACCGGACTGGCCTTGCCTGTGGTTGCGAATACCGCAAGTGTGGGAAATCAGCGGCAGTTGTTCTGGCTTGGGCCGGATGAATGGTTGTTGAAGACGGCTGCCGGCACTGGTGATGCGATTGAAGCTGCCTTGCGGGCTGCGCTTGCCGGGAAGCATTTCTCGGTGGTGCAGGTGGGAAGTGGCAACACGACTTTTTCCCTGCAAGGGGCTGCTGCTGCGGATCTGATTTCTCGCGGATGTCCTTTGGATTTGCATGCGCGGTCTTTCCCGGATGGCTCCTTGGCGCAGTCGCATATTTCCAAGGCGAATGTGGTGCTGTATTGCTTGCAGGCGGAGACCTCGTTTGAGATTACGGTGCGGCGTAGCTTTGCGGAGTATTTGTTCAAGTGGTTGTGTGAGGCGGGGTCTTAGTTTTTCTTTGGCTGGCCGCTGGCTTGGTTTGGCTTTGTCCTCTGGGCTGGCTCCGGTGGCAAGCCGGGTCTCGGCCCGGCGGCCGATCTACTTTCTTTTGCTTCGCCAAAAGAAAGTAGCCCAAGAAAAGGCGAGCCGGGACAGCGCCCCTTCGGGGTTCCCTGCGCTGCTCACAGCAGGCGGGTCTGGCGCAAACTCGGCTGCGCCTCAAACATGCGCCAGCCTGATCCGCCCGCTGCTGCGCTGCTCGGCGCTATCCCCATGGCGGTGGGGCATCCAACAGCCGAACCCCAACAGCCGCTCGCTTCGCATCGCAACTTCCCCTCGCGCGCACGCTCGCTGCGCATCGCTGGGCTACATGCCAGCTAACCTATAAGCACCACACCCATGTCCCAGCACTACTTCCTCGGCATAGACACCGGCGGCACGTTTACCGATGCGGTGTTGCTGGACGACCGCAAACAGGTCATCGCGGCGGCCAAGAGTTTGACGACGCGCTTTGATCTGGCGGTCGGCATTGACGGGGCCTTGTCCAAGCTGCCGCAGGCGGCGCTAGACCGCGTGGCGCTGGTGTCACTGTCCACCACGCTGACCACCAACTCGGTGGTCGAGGGCAAGGGCTCACCCGTGTGTGTGCTGCTGGCCGGTTACGACGCGGCGCAGATCAAGGCCAGTGGGATGGCGGAGCTGCTGGGGGCGGAGGCGATTGTGTCGCTGCCGGGCGGACACGATGCGGGGGGCAATGCCATCACGCCGCTGGATGAGGAGGCTTCAAAAGCCGCCATTTTGAAGAACGCACCGCGCGTTTCTGCGTTTGCGATTTCGGCCAGCTTTGCGGTGCGCAATCCGGCGCATGAGTTGCAGTTGCGCGAATGGGTCACGGCGCTCACCGACAAGCCGGTTACCTGCGGCCATGAGCTAGCGTCGAGCCTGGGCGCGCCGCGCCGGGCGATGACGGTGGCGCTCAATGCCCGCATGATCACGCATGTGAAGGCGCTGATCGATTCGGTGCAGCGCACGCTGCACATCCGCAAAATCGACGCGCCGCTGATGATCGTCAAGGGCGATGGCACGCTGATCAATGCGACCAGTGCGCTGGCACGGCCCGTGGGCACGGTGCTCAGTGGCCCGGCGGCGAGTGTGATCGGCGCCTGCGCCTTGAGCGGTGTGCAGAACGCCATCGTCGCCGACATGGGCGGCACCACCACGGATATTGCGGTGGTGCGCAACGGGCGGCCCGAGCTGAGTGTGGACGGCGCCCTGATCGGCGACTGGCGGCCCATGGTGGAGGCGGTCAAGGTG